>URKM01000003.1 GCA_900548365.1 uncultured Collinsella sp.
GTGCTTAAAACCGGCCGCGAGTTATAAAGTCACGAGAAAGGGCCGTCTACCTGCGCAGACGACCCTGAATCGGACACACTTTTTGTCCTATAACCCGAAACGGATATACCTGCCCGAGTGATCTGGCGCGCCTGCATAGCAACCCCCGCTCCGTAGTAAAAAAGCCCGGTCCGCACGCGGATCCGGGCTCGATCATGCAATGGTGCCCCCAACGGGATTCGCGTACGCCTGCGGCGCACGCGGCCACGGGCGCTGCGCGCCCTCGCACGCTCGCTGGCGAACGGCTCGCGCCGTTCGCTCAGCCTCGCGACCCCAATGGGTTCGAATCCCGCGTTCGGCAGAAAAAAGGCCCGGATTCGCGTGGATTCCAGGCCCGAAGATGCAATGGTGCCCCCAACGGGATTCGAACCCGTGATATCCACCTTGAAAGGGTGGCGTCCTAGGCCGCTAGACGATGGGGACAGCGGGTGACAGTATAGCAGAACTCCCCTTGAATTGCCCCTATAAAACGAATTTACACCACTTGCTTCACGTGAGAACCTCGACGACGTCCCATCGCCGGCGTCGGCAAGGCGAGTCGAGCGGGTTTTACGCTTGCACCGCAGATCTGTCTCCTCATTCGTCTACTTTACCGCACAGCAGTGCAAAACCACCCTTCACGAGACCGTCGGCCGAAACGGTCGCAGCATGGTGCTATGTTGGCGCGAGGCATGGATTTCATTTCATTCCGCTTCGCCGGACACAACGCTGCCTGGCACGAAAGGAGAACAACATGGGACTCTTCACCGGTAAAACCGTCATCGTCACCGGCGGTGGCAAGGCAACGCTTCAGGATGGCTCCGCCGGCTCCATCGGCTACGGCATCGATATCGCCTTCGCCAAGGAGGGCGCTAACCTGGTAATTACCGGCCGCAACGTCGCCAAGCTCGAAGCCGCCAAGGAATCACTCGAAGCCGCGTACGGCATCCAGGTGCTGCCCGTGGCCGCCGACGTCTCCGCCGGCCAGGACAACGAGGCCGTCGTGCAGCACGTCGTCGATGAGGCGATCGCCAAATTCGGGCGCATCGACGCCCTCGTGAACAATGCGCAAGCATCCGCCTCCGGCGTCACCATCGCCGACCACACCATGGAGCAGTTCGACCTCGCCCTGTACTCCGGTCTGTACGCCACCTTCCTCTACATGCAGAAGTGCTATCCGCACCTCAAGGAGACCCGTGGCTCCGTGGTCAACTTCGCATCCGGTGCCGGCCTGTTCGGCAACTACGGCCAGTGCTCCTACGCCGCCGCCAAGGAGGGCATCCGTGGCCTGACCCGCGTCGCCGCCAACGAATGGGGCCCCGACGGCATCAACGTCAACATCGTATGCCCGCTTGCCTGGACCGCCCAGCTCGAGAACTTCCAGAACGCCTATCCGGAAGCCTTCGAGGCGAACGTCCGCATGCCGCCGGCGGGCCACTACGGCGACGTCGAGACCGAAATCGGCCGCGTCGTCGTCCAGCTCTGCGGACCCGACTTCAAGTACATGAACGGCGAGACGCTCACGCTCGAAGGCGGCATGGGCCAGCGTCCGTAACCCGCAGGCCGCCTCAAATTGGGGACAGGCACTTTTCTGAGGCGGACGCTTTTCCCGGGACGCAAGACCGCCCCGAAACGAAGACGAACCCGGTCGCGTTCGCATGCAGCCGAACGCGACCGGGTTTTTTCGTTTCATTGATGCCGGCACGAGGGGAGCACTAGGCCGGCGCCGAGCCTCAGAAAGGTGCCTGTCCCCTTTCTGAGAGGCTACACGTAGAAGAGGATGTCGTCGTAGGTGGGAACGGGCCAGTAGTCGGCGGCGACGATCTCCTCCATGGCGTCCACGGCGCAGCGAAGGCGCTGCATTGCACGCGCGACCTCATGCGCATAGCGGTCCGCTTTTTCCTGCGCGTCCTCGATACCCTCGACCTCCTGATGCAGCGCATCGAGCGCCTTGATGGACTCGTTGATCTCGGTAACGCCACAGCACAGCTTGTTCAGCGTATTCTGCTCGCACTGCATCACGGCCTCGGCCCCCGCCGCGCGGATGGTCTCCAGGCCCTTGGCGACCTTGGTGGCGTAGGCGGTGATCACCGGGCGGTAGGTGCGGCGCGCCTCGCGCACCATGGTGGTCGCCTCGATGTTCATGAGCTTGTTGTACTTCTCGAGCTTGCAGTCGTAGCGGCACACGGCCTCGGCGCGGGAAAGGACGCCCATGCTCTCGAACAGCTCGAGATTCTTCGGCGCGACGAACGCCGGCAGCGCGTCGGCCGTGGTGCGGAGGTTGCACAGACCGCGCTTCTCGGCTTCGACGGGCCATGCATCGGAGTAGCCGTCACCCGAGAACAGGATGCGACGGTGCTCGCGCAGGTGCTCGGCGCAGTAATCGAGCGCGGCCTCCTGGAAGCCCTCGGCTGGCGCGCCCTCGAGGGCGTCGGCGAAATCGCGCAGGGACGCGGCAACGGCGCAGTTAAGCACCATGTTAGCGTCGGAGACGTTCGCCTCGGAACCCACGGCGCGGAACTCGAACTTGTTGCCGGTGAACGCGAAGGGGCTGGTGCGGTTGCGATCCGTGTTATCCCGCTCCAGGTCGGGCAGTACCACGGCGCCCAGGTCGATCGTGCCCGTCTCGGCATGAACGCTCGCCTTGCCGTCCATGATGAGCTCGACGACCTCGGTGAGCTGGTCACCCAAGAAGATCGACATGATCGCCGGGGGAGCCTCGTTGGCACCGAGGCGATGGTCGTTTCCACAGCTCGCGACGCTTGCGCGCAGCAAGTCCTGATAGGCATCGACCGCCTCGACCACCGCAGTGAGGAACACGATGAACTGCAGGTTCTCGAGCGGGGTGTCGCCCGGATCGAGCAGGTTCTCGTCAGAGGTGCCCAGCGACCAGTTGTTGTGCTTGCCCGAGCCGTTGATGCCCTCGAAGGGCTTCTCGTGCAGCAGGCACACCAGGTCGTGGCGGCTCGCGATGAGCTTCATCTTCTCCATCGTCAGCAGGTTGTTGTCCACGGCCTCGTTGAGCTCGGAGTAAACGGGAGCGAGCTCGTGCTGGCACGGAGCGACCTCGTTGTGCTTGGTCTTCGCCGGGATACCCAGCGCCCAGAGCTCATCGTCGAGGTCCTTCATGTAAGCCGAGACCGTGGGGCGGATCGCGCCGAAGTAGTGCTCCTCGAGCTCCTGGCCCTTGGCGGGCGCGGCGCCGAACAGGGTGCGGCCGCAGATGACCAGGTCGCGGCGGCGGCGATACGCGTCCTTCTTGATGAGGAAGTACTCCTGCTCGTCGCCCACGCTGGGGACGACCTTCTTCGGCGTCTTGCCGAACAGCGCGAGCACGCGCTTGGCCTCGCGGTCGAGCGCCGTCATGGAACGCAGGAGCGGCGTCTTCTTGTCGAGCGCCTCGCCGGTGTAGGAGCAGAACGCCGTGGGGATGCACAAGACCTCGTCCTTGATGAACGCGGGGCTCGTAGCATCCCAAGCGGTGTAGCCGCGCGCCTCGAAGGTGGCGCGCAGGCCGCCGTTGGGGAAGCTCGACGCATCCGGCTCGCCCTTGATGAGCGCCTTGCCGGTGAACTTGGTGATCGCCGTGCCGTCGTGGTTGGGCTCGAGGAAGCTGTCGTGCTTCTCGCTCGTGATGCCCGAGAGCGGCTGGAACCAGTGCGCGTAGTGCGTAGCGCCGTGCAGCAGCGCCCATTCCTTCATGGCGTGCGCCACGGCGTTCGCCACATCGAGGTCGAGCGGCTCGCCCTCCTCGATGGTGGCGGCGAGCTTCTTGTACACGTCTTTTGGCAGCCAGCGTTTCATGACGCTTTCGGAAAACACCTTGGTGCCGAACCGCTCCGTAAGGTCAGCCATGGTCCGCTCCTTCCTGTCGCGCCGCATCGCATGCGGCCTTCGTGGTACGAAACACTTTTGCAGGCTAAGCAGATTTCATTGCATGTGCGTTTCGAAACGTACGGGCAACAAGAGCGCAAACGAATGGAAAAAAGCCGCCCATAGCATGTTCAGCCGAACGAATCCCAACGACATCTCGATTGGAGAAGTCCATGGACGAGCTGCAACCCTTGGTAGACGAAAAGCGTCCCGCCCGCGCAGATGCGCCCCGCACCCTCTGGCGTCCCGAATTCGAGCACGACGCCTGCGGCATCGGAGCGCTCGCGAGCATCAACGGGCACAAGAGCCACCAGATCCTCGACGACGCCCTCTCCGTCCTCGTCAACCTCGAGCACCGCGGCGGCGTCGGGCTCGAGCGCAACACCGGCGACGGCGCCGGCATCCTCTTCCAGGTCCCGCACCGCTTCTTTCGCAAGGAGGCCCAGAAGTGCGGACAGATCCTCCCAGAAGAGGGCGATTACGGCGTGGCGATGCTGTTTTTGCCTCAAGACGAACAGGGCGTGACCGACGCCAAGCGCGTCTTCGAAGAGGGCTGCGCCGCCTGCGGCATGCCCCTGCTGTTCTGGCGCCAGGTGCCGGTCGACCCGCATGACCTGGGATCCACCGCGCAAGCCTGCATGCCCACCATCATGCAGGCGTTCCTGGGAAGGCCCGAGGGCGTGGACGCCGGCGACGACTTCGAGCGCGCGCTCTACATCTGCCGCCGCACCATCGAGAAGCGCGCCGACGCCTGCCCCGCCCTTGAGGGGAAGATCTTCTATGCGTGCTCCATGTCGAGCCGCACCATCGTCTACAAGGGCATGCTCGTGGCCACGCAGATGCGCGGGTTCTACACGGACCTCAACGACGCCGCGGTCAAGACCGCCGTGGCGCTCGTCCACTCGCGCTACTCCACCAACACCACGCCGAGCTGGGAACGCGCGCACCCCAACCGCCTCATCATCCACAACGGCGAGATCAACACGCTCCAGGGCAACGTCAATTGGATCCGCGCCCGCGAGCCGAACCTGTACTCCCCCGTCCTGCAGCACGACCTCGAGCGCGCGCTGCCCATCATCAACCGCGAGGGCTCGGATTCCGCGATCCTGGACAACGTGCTTGAATTCCTCGTGATGAACGGGCGTCCCATGACGCGCGCCGTCTCGCTGCTGGTTCCCGAGCCCTGGGACAACAACGATGCGCTGTCGCCCGAGCGCCGCGCCTACGACGCCTACCAGTCCATGCTCATGGAGCCATGGGACGGCCCCGCCGCGATCGCCTACACCGACGGCCGCACCCTGGGCGCCGCGCTCGACCGCAACGGCCTGCGTCCCGCGCGCTACTACGTGACCCGCGACGACCGCTTCCTGCTCTCCTCGGAGGTGGGCACCATCGAGGTCGACCCCGCGAACGTGCTGACCAGCGGCTGCCTGGGACCCGGCGAGATACTCGAGGTCGACATGCAGGCGGGCCGCGTGCGCTACAACGACCAGCTGCGCGACCAGATGGCCAAGCTCAAGCCGTTCCGCGACTGGATCGACGAGGAGACCCTCACCCTGGACGACCTCGCCCGCGCGCAGCGCGAACGCGGACGCGCGCAGGAAGGCCCGACGGAGGACGCGGACGTGACGCCAGCGGTGCGCGCCACCAAGCTGGGCATCCACTGGGACGACGTGGACGAGGTCGTGCGCCCCATGGCGACAACAGCCAAGGCGCCGATCGCCTCCATGGGCATCGACGCGCCGCTCGCCTGCCTCTCCAGCAAGACGCGCTCGTTCTTCGACTACTTCTACCAGCTCTTCGCCCAGGTCACCAACCCGCCCATCGACGCGCTGCGCGAGGCCCACGTCACCTCTACCGTGCTCTACCTGGGAAACCACGGCAACCTGCTTGAAGATTGCCGCAACACCTGCCAGCTCATCCGCCTGGACGCCCCGCTGCTCACCCGCGAGCAGTTCGAGAGCATCGTCTCCATACGGCACACGGGCTTCAAGAGCGCCCGGTTCCGCGCCGTGTTCCCGCACGACGGCGGCGACGGCGCGCTCGAGGCCGCGCTGGAACAGCTGGGCTCCCAGGTCGAGGCGGCCGTGCGGGGCGGCGCCAACATCATCGCCCTGTCCGACCGCGCCGGCGCCGACGAGCTGCCCATCCCCTCGCTGCTCGCGGTGTCCTCGGTGCACCACCGCCTCATCCGCTGCGGTCTGCGCACCTTCGCGGACATCATCGTGGAATGCGGCGACGCCGTCTCGTCCCACGATCTCTCCGCCCTGGTGGGCTACTCGGCGAGCGGCATCTTCCCCTACGAGGCCCACGCGCAGATCGAGGCGATGGCACGGGAGGGAGACCTTGCCGATGCATCCGGCCGTGCCCTGGGCGCCGAGGAGGCGATCTCCAACTACAACCGCGCGGCCGTCGCGGGCATGGTGGGCATCATGTCCAAGATGGGCATCTCCACCGCGCAGAGCTACCACTCGGCTCAGATCTTCGAAGCCGTCGGCCTGGCGGACGAGCTCGTCGAGTGCCACTTCACCGGCACCGTGAGCCGCGTGGGCGGACTCGGCCTGGCCCAGATTCAAGACGAGCTCGAGCGCAGGTTCGACGCGGCGGCCTCCGTCGCACGCTCGGCGGCCCCGGACGAGCTGCCCACCCTGGGCCTCACCACCTGGCGCCCGCTGGGCGGCGAGGACCATCTCATCGACCCGCAGACCATCTACCTGCTGCAGCGCGCCGTCCGCACGGACAGCTCCGAGGACTTCGCGGCCTACAGCGCGCGCCTGCACCGGCCGGGCCGCGCCGTGCGCCTGCGCGACCTGCTGGACTTCGACGACGCCGGGCGTACGCCGCTGCCGCTCGACGAGGTGGAAAGCGCGCGGAGCATCGCCACGCGCTTCAACACCGGCGCCATGAGCTACGGCTCTATCAGCCAAGAGGCCCACGAGTGCATGGCCATCGCCATGAACCGCCTGCACGGCCGCTCCAACTCCGGCGAGGGCGGCGAGGATCCCGCCCGCGAGACGCCGCTTGCCAACGGCGACTCCAGGAATTCCGCCATCAAGCAGGTGGCGAGCGGGCGCTTCGGCGTGACGAGCCGCTACCTGGCCAGCGCGACCGAAATCCAGATCAAGATGGCCCAGGGCGCCAAGCCCGGCGAGGGCGGCCACCTGCCCGGCAAGAAGGTCTACCCCTGGATCGCCGAGGTGCGCCGCTCGACCCCCGGCATCGGCCTCATCTCTCCCCCGCCCCACCACGACATCTACTCCATCGAGGACCTGGCCGAGCTGATCTTCGACCTCAAGTGCGCCAACCCCGGCGCGCGCGTCAGCGTCAAGCTCGTGAGCGAGGCGGGCGTGGGCACCATCGCCACCGGCGTGGCCAAGGGCGCCGCCAACAAGATCTTGATCAGCGGTCACAACGGCGGCTCCGGCGCCGCGCCGCGCGACTCGATCTGGCACGCGGGCCTGCCGCTCGAGCTGGGCTTGGCCGAGGCGCAGCAGACGCTCGTGCAAAACGGCCTGCGCTCGCGCGTCGTGCTGGAGGCCGACGGCAAGCTCATGGACGGCACGGACGTCGCCGTGGCCTGCCTGCTCGGCGCCGAGGAATTCGGCTTCGCCACCATGCCGCTCATCGCGATGGGCTGCCTCATGCAGCGCGACTGCCAGCAGGACACCTGCCCCGCGGGCATCGCCACGCAGAACTGCCGTCTGCGCCACGGGTTTGCCGGCAAGCCCGAACACGTCGAGCGCTTCATGCTCTTCGTGGCCGAGCAGCTGCGCGAGGTCATGGCGCGCCTGGGCTTCGCCACGGTCGAGGACATGGTGGGGCATGTGGAGTGCCTGCGCCAGGTTGCGGTCGCGGGTAACGACAAAGCGAACCGCGTCGACCTGTCCGCCGTGCTGGCGCCTGCCACCTGCAGCTTCGGCAGCCATCTGCCGGGCGCCGCGTGCCCGCACTACCTGCCCGAGATGGCTGCCGACTCCCAGCTCGAACGCACGCTGGACGCCACGCTCTTCATCCCCCACACCGCCGAGGCTCGCGAGCACCTGCGCCCGATACGCTTCCGCGCCGACATCGCCAACATCAACCGCTGCGTCGGCACCATGCTGGGCCATGCCGTCACCGCGGCGCACCCCGACGGGCTCCCGGCAGGGTCGATCACCATCGACTGCGATGGCTCCGCGGGCCAGAGCTTCGGCGCCTTCTTGCCCGCCGGCATCACCCTGAACGTCGAGGGCGACGCGAACGACTACTTCGGCAAGGGCCTCTCCGGCGGCTCGCTCTCCGTGCGCCCCAAGGCCACCGCGAGCTACAAGTTCGATGAGAACGTGATCGTGGGCAACGTCGCGCTCATCGGGGCCACGAGCGGTCGCGCCTACATCAACGGCCTGGCCGGCCAGCGCTTCGCCGTGCGAAACTCCGGCGCCGTCGCCGTGGTGGAAGGCGTGGGCAACTGCGGCTGCGAGTACATGACCGGAGGGTGCGTGCTGGTGCTGGGCGAGGTCGGCCACAACTTCGCCGCGGGCATGACCGGCGGCGTCGCGTACGTCTACGACGAGTACGGCACGCTGCCCGGCCGCATCAACGACGCCGGCATCGCGCTGCGCGCACCCGCGGACGCAGAGCTCGACCGGATTCGCACCCTGCTCGAAGAGCACGTCGCCGCCACGCAGAGCCCCCGCGGCATCAAGCTGCTCTATCGCTTCGAGGCCGTCAAGGACCGCTTCGTCAAGGCGGTTCCCATCGAATACGAGCGCGTCATGCAGCAGTCCGCCGGCGCCAGCTACCAGAAGGAGGTCTAGGCCATGGGTAAACCCGGAGCCTTTCTCGACATCGATCGCGCAGCGTGCGCGCTGCGCCCCGCATCCCAGCGCGTCCGCGACTTCGACCCGCTCTACGTGGAGCTGGACGAGGATGCGCGCCGCGCACAGGCCAGCCGCTGCATGAAGTGCGGCGTGCCGTTCTGCCAGACGGGCATCTCGTTCGGCGCCGCGCGCCCCAGCGGCTGCCCTCTGCACAACCTCATCCCCGAGTGGAACGAGCTGGTGTACCGCGGCCAATGGGACCGCGCCGCCGCGCGCCTGGCCCTCACCAGCCCTCTTCCCGAGTTCACCAGCCGCGTGTGCCCCGCGCTCTGCGAAGCCGCCTGCAACCTGAACGTGGTCGACGGCGAGCCCACCACTATTCACGATAACGAGCGCGCCATCTCGGACTGGGAATGGGCCCATGGCGGGCCCGCCCGCTTCGAACCCGCGCCGGAAGGTGCGCCGCGCGTCGCCGTGGTGGGGTCCGGCCCCGCCGGCCTTGCCTGCGCCTGGGAGCTCGCTCGCCGCGGCGCGCAGGTCGCCGTTATCGAGCGCGACGACCGCGCGGGCGGCCTGCTGATGTACGGCATCCCCAACATGAAGCTCGAAAAGAGCGTGGTCGGGCGCCGCACCAAGCTTATGGAAGAGCTTGGCATCGAGTTTCGCCTGAAGACGGACGCCGCCGACCCGGCGGTCGCGGGCAAGCTGCTCGACGAGTTCGACGCCGTGGTAATCGCCGCCGGCTCGCGCGCCGCGCGCGGCATCACCGCCCAAGGCGCACAGGGCCAGGGCGTGGTTTACGCTGTGGACTACCTCACGGACGCCACGCGCTCGCTGCTCGAGAACGCCGTGCCCCGGATCAGCGCGGAAGACCTGGACGTCGTGGTGATCGGCGGCGGAGACACGGGCAACGACTGCGTGGGCACCGCCGTGCGCCAGGGAGCGCGCTCCGTCGCCCAGCTCGAGTTCCTGCCGAAGCCGCCCTCGTCTCCGCGCCCGGGCGACGCGTGGCCCGAATGGCCCTGCGCACTCAAGACGGACTACGGCCAGCAGGAAGCCATCGACCTCATGGGCGGCGAGATGCGCTCATGGGGCGTCGACACGATCGAGATCGCGCGCGACGAATCCGGAGCCGTGACCGGTGTCGTCGTGGTCGATCTGGACTGGAGCGCCGGCAAACCCCGACGCCTAGAGGGAACCGAGCGCACGCTGTCCGCGCAGCTGGTGCTGATCGCCTGCGGCTTCACCGGCCCGGAAGCGAGCACGTTCGACGCCTTCGGCGCGCTCGTCTCCGACCGGGGGCGCCCCCTGCCCGTCATGGAGGGAGCTTCCCACCGTTGCACCCCCAAGACGCAAGGCGCGCCCGGGGCAGCGGTCTTCGCCTGCGGCGATGCGCGCACTGGCTCCTCGCTGGTAGTCAACGCCATCGCCGACGCCCTGGCCTGTGCAGGCGAGGTCGCCCGCGAGCTCGCGCTGTAGCCTCAGACCAGGACCTCAGATCGCGACCTCAGAAAGGGGACAGGCACTTTTCTGAGGCGGACGCAAACAGGCCCAGCCCCGTGTAGAACGGTGCCGGGCCTGTCAGCCTCGATGCGATGAGCCCTCAGAAAAGTGCCTGTCCCCTTTCTGAGCGAGCTACACGTAGAACAGGATGTCGTCGTAGGTGGGAACGGGCCAGTAGTCGGCGGCGACGATCTCCTCCATGGCGTCCACGGCGCGGCGGAGCTCGTTCATGGCGGGCACCACCTCGTGAGCGTAGACCTCGGCCTGGGCCTGCCCGTCAGCGATGCCCTCCGCCTTGGCGTGCAGCTCGTCCAACTTGGCGATGGACATGTTGATCGCGGTGATGCCCTCGCACAGCTCGTTCAGCGTCGCCTGCTCGAACGCCATGGCGGCCTCGGCCCCCGCCGCGCGGATGGTCTCCAGGCCCTTGGCGACCTTGGTGGCGTAGGCGGTGATCACCGGGCGGTAGGTGCGGCGCGCCTCGCGCACCATGGTGGTCGCCTCGATGTTCATGAGCTTGTTGTACTTCTCGAGCTTCACCTCGTAACGGCACGCCGCCTCGGCCTCGGTGAGCACGCCCATCTCGGAGAAGAGCGCGAGGTTCTTGGGCGCCACGAACGCCGGCAGCGCCTCGGCCGTAGTGGGCAGGTTGACCAGGCCGCGGGCCTCTGCCTCCGCATGCCACGCATCGGAGTAGCCGTCACCCGAGAACAGGATGCGACGGTGCTCGCGCAGGTGCTCGGCGCAGTAATCGAGCGCGGCCTCCTGGAAGCCCTCGGCGGGCGCGCCCTCGAGCGCGTCGGCGAAGTCGCGCAGGGCCTGCGCCACCGCGGTATCCAGCACCATGTTGGCGTCGGAGACGTTCGCCTCGGAGCCCACGGCGCGGAACTCGAACTTGTTGTTGGTGAACGCGAAGGGGCTGGTACGGTTGCGATCCGTGTTGTCCTGCTCGAGATTGGGCAGCACCACGGCGCCCAAGTCGAGCGTGTCGGTGGTGGCATGGACGGACGCTTCGCCGTCCATGATGTTCTCGACGACCTCGGTGAGCTGGTCGCCCAAGAAAATCGAGATGATCGCGGGAGGCGCTTCTCCAGCGCCCAGGCGATGATCGTTGCCGCAGCTCGCGACGCTCGCGCGCAGCAGGTCCTGGTATTTGTCGACGGCCTCGATCACCGCGGTGAGGAACACGATGAACTGCAGGTTCTCCTCGGGCGTGTCACCCGGATCGAGCAGGTTCTCGTCAGAGGTGCCCAGCGACCAGTTGTTGTGCTTGCCCGAGCCGTTGATGCCCTCGAAGGGCTTCTCGTGCAGCAGGCACACCAGGTCGTGGCGGCTCGCGATGAGCTTCATCTTCTCCATGATGAGGAGGTTGTTATCCACGGCCTCGTTGAGCTCGGAATACACCGGGGCGAGCTCGTGCTGGCACGGCGCGACCTCGTTGTGCTTCGTCTTGGACGGGATGCCCAGGGCCCACAGCTCGTTATCGAGGTCCTTCATGTAAGCCGAGACCGTGGGGCGGATCGCGCCGAAGTAGTGCTCCTCGAGCTCCTGGCCCTTGGCGGGCGCGGCGCCGAACAGGGTGCGGCCGCAGATGACCAGGTCGCGGCGGCGGCGATACGCCTCCTTCTTGATGAGGAAGTACTCCTGCTCGTCGCCCACGTTGGGAACGACCTTCTTCGGATGCTTGCCGAACAGGGCGAGCACGCGCTTCGCCTGGATGTCCAGGGCCGTCATGGAGCGTAGGAGCGGCGTCTTCTTGTCGAGCGCCTCGCCGGTGTAGGAGCAGAACGCCGTGGGGATGCAGAGCACGTCGTCCTTGATGAACGCGGGGCTGGTGGCGTCCCACACCGTGTAGCCGCGCGCCTCGAAGGTGGCGCGCAGGCCGCCGTTGGGGAAGCTCGAGGCGTCGGACTCGCCCTTGATGAGCGCCTTGCCCGAGAACTTCGTGATGGCGGTGCCGTCGTGGTTGGGCTCGAGGAAGCTGTCGTGCTTCTCGCTCGTGATGCCCGAGAGCGGCTGGAACCAGTGCGCGTAGTGCGTAGCGCCGTGCAGCAGCGCCCATTCCTTCATGGCGTGCGCCACGGCGTTCGCCACATCGAGGTCGAGCGGCTCGCCCTCCTCGATGGTGGCGGCGAGCTTCTTGTACACGTCCTTGGGCAGCCACCGCTTCATCTCGTCCTCGGAGAAGACCATGGTTCCAAAGCGCTCGGTAAGATCAGCCATAAGGCGTTCCCTTTCATAGGTCAAAAAGCCGCGGCGCCGCCCCGAGATGGTCGGTCGATACAGACGCGCCCCGCGCTGCCTCGCGCCAGGCGCTACACCTCGCTCCCCGGTGCGATCGCGGCAGGAAGCATGCAGCTAAGCATAGCGGAGCCATCCTCAAACAACAATTGACAACACAGTTGGAAATCAAATCTTCCGCCGGCGTACGCCCTTTGGACGAGCGGGCCTTCAAAAGCAGAAGGCCCCGCCGCTCCATGCGACGGGACCTTCACGCTTGGTCCTTTATCCGCGGGCATCCGCATACCGGCTTCACAAGCCGCCAGCCGGCACCGCGGGCATGACGCCCTAGCGCCTGCGGCGCGCTGCAGCGATCGCCGCGGCACCCAGCGCCGTGAACACCACGGCGAGGGATGCGGGGTCGCCGGTCTGGGCCAGACCATTCGAGGACCCGGCCCCACCGCCCGACGCAGCGTTGCCGGCGGCATTGTTTCCACCAGCGCTACCGCCGTTGCCTTCGGCGTCACCGCCGCCGTTGCCGCCGGTATCGGGATCGGGGCTCGGCTCGGGTTCGGGTTCGGGCTCGGGATCGGGGCTCGGCTCGGGCTCGGGCGCCGGATGCTCCTTGAGGTTCGCGATGGAGGCGACCAGCTCGTCGTAGGCGGCCTTCAGTGCCTCGGCGTCATCCGACCCCGCGTCGAGCAGCGCCTGCGCCGCGTTGCGGGCGGCGGCGAAACGCGTCCACGCCTCGGGCTCGTACTCATCCTCGACCAGGCCCTTGCTCTCCTCCAGAACCTTGCGGATCATTTCGGCATAGTCCACACCCGGCTCGGGCTTGGCGGGATGGTCCGCCAGATTCTCAAGCGCGTCCACCAGCTTCTCGTACGCCGCCTTCAGAGCGCTCTCGTCTGCCGAGCCGTCGTCGAGTAGCTTCTGGGCCGCATCGCGGGCCTCGGCGAACTGCTTCCAAGCAGCCGCCTCGTACTCGGACTCGACCAGGTTCTTGTTCGCATCCAGAAGGTCGCGAATCTTGCCCGCGTAGTCAACGGCGGGCTCCTGGGCGCCCTCGTACGTGAACACGAGGGATGCCGGCAGGGATGTAGCGCCGCTGTCGCTGCTCGCCACGAGCTTGACGGAGTACACGCCGTCCTTCGTCAGGCCGGACAGCAGGACCGACGCGGTGTCGACCGTCGCGCTCTTCACGCCGTTCACGTATACGTGATAGCGCGTAGCGCCCTCGACGGCGTTCCACGAAAGCACGGCCTCGCCCTTCGTCTCGCTCGGCTGCACCGCCAGGCCCGTGGGGGCTTCAAGGGCATCCTCGGATGCAACGGGCAGGGTGTCGACCGCGCCCTCGACGCGCTTGATAACGCGGCCCGCCTCGTTGCGCGCATCGACGCGCACGACGTAGGACGTCTCGGGATCGAGGCCGCTCACGCGCGCGAGCACGCCGTCGACCACGATATCGGCCAAGGCGTCGCCCGTGGGCGCACCCTCGGCATCGGCTGCAAAGACGCGCACGCGATACGTCGCGGCATCCTTAACGGCGTCCCAGCTCGCGCAAACCGCGCGCGATTCGACCGCGGGGAATGCCAGGTGCGCCTCGGTGTCAACCTCGATGGAAGCATCGTCGATCAAAACGAGCTGCTCGCGCGCCTCTTTCAGCGATGCGGCGGGCTCGGCGGCCGTCTCGCTCGTAGCGTTCGCGTCGTTCATGACCTTCACCGCAGCATCGAGCGCCTTGCTATAGACGTCCCAGCTCTCAGCGGTGTAGGCGCCCTCGAGCAGACCCGCGCCCGCCTCGATCTGCGCCTGCAGCTCGACTTTGTTTGCCGCGTCGCTCGGCGCGATGATCTCGAACCAGTCGACGTTCGACTTGCTCTGGCCGGCGCCTGCGCGCGCGACGGAGGTGAGCTTGATGGTGTGCTCGCCGTTCTTGAGGTCGAGCTTCTCGAAGACCTTCACGTTCTTCTGGTCGTTGCCTCCCAGCGACAGGGCCTCGTTCACCACGGCGCCGTCGATCTCGACCTTGAAGGCCACGTTATCGTTGTTCAACGCCGAGTACACGCGGATACCCGTGCCCTCGAAGCGCAGGCTCACCGAATCGCCCAGGGTGTTGCTCTCGCCCTTGGAGCCGCCGTGGTGACCGGCCTCGCCCCAGCTGTACCAGCCACCCGTCCAGGTGAGGCGCTCATCATCGTTCAGGGTGCCCTTTGCATCCACGGGAGGCGTGCCCTTGCAGTCCTCGACCGCGGTGGACACGGTCCCGGCAGGAGCCAGGGTCACATCGAGCGAGCCGGATACGTCGCCGCACGCAGCCGTGACCGTAAGCACGCCCTCGCCGCTCGCCGCGAGCAGCCCGTCCTCGGAGATGGTGCCCGTGGCAGAACCGCTCTTCGTGGCAACCGACCACGCGATGTCCTGCACGCGCGCGTCGGCAGGCTTCACGTCGGCGACCATCTGGAGCGTCGAGCCGTCTTTTGCCAGCAGCGTCATACCGTTCTCCGAACGCACGGTCACGCCCGTCACCGGCTTGGCAGACGTATCGATCACGTTGAATGCATCGAGCTCCACCTTCGCCAGGGACGACGAGGCGTTCTTGGTGCCCGTCGCGCGCAACACGATCGTGTGCACGCCGGGCTCGAGATCCGTCTTGGAGTAGACGGTCTTCTGGCGCACGCTCGTCGCGGAGTAGGTGTCGACCCGCTCTGCCACGACCTTGCCGTCGATGGTCACCTCGTAGTAGCCGCGGTCGTAGTTCGTCACCGTGACGACCTCGATGCCCGTTCCGCGGAACGTGAGGCTCGCGGTCTCGGTGCCGGTCGGATTCTGCAGGTACTTGATGGTGTCACCGTAGTTGCCGTCGGTGCTGTTGTTCCAATTGGCCCAAGCGCCGCTGTAGATCACATGCGGATCTTGGTCGTCGACGCGGCCGAGCGTCTCGCACACGGCGGGCGCCTCCGGCAGCGCGACCGCTTCGCTGGCGGGACCGCGCAGGCCGTTAAGAATCGCCTGAACGCGGTACTCAACCGTTCCAAAGCCCGCGGGGCAGGCCTCGTCCGCGAACGTGGTCGTGGACACGCTGTTGCCCACGGCCGTCCAGTCGCCGCCGTCGACGCGGCGCTCAACGGTATAGAGGGCACCCTCCGCCACGGCATCCCAGGTGACCGTAGCCTCGCCCTCGCCCGTTGCGGCGACGGCGACGTTCTGCGGCGCGGCGGGGCGCTCGACAGCGGGAATCTGGGCGATCCGGTACGTACCGCCAGCGGTGGTATCGAAGCTGATGCGATCGGCGGAGAGCGCCGTGAACGCCACGGGGGCGCCCGCGCCATCCGTCACGGTGGCGAGCGCGGCATCGGGCACGTTCACCGTGGCCACGCCTCCGTTGTTCGACGTGATATCGGCCGTGACGAGCGCACCGGAAGCCCACGTCATCGCGACCTCGAAGTCGCCGCGTGCCACCAGACCCGTTACGCTACCGTGATCCCACTCGCTCGGCAGGGCAGGCAGCAGGTCGATGTATCCGTTGGAGCTCTGCAGCAGCATCTCGGCGATACCGGAGGTCGCGCCGAAGTTGCCGTCGATCTGGAACGGCGGATGGGTATCCCACAGATTGGGATAGATTCCGCTATTGAACAGGTCGCCGATCAGCTTGAGCGCACGGTCGCCGTCGCGCAGGTGCGCCCACGTGTTGATGCGCTGGCCCATGCCCCAGCCCGTGCTGGAGTCGGTGCGCAGGTTCATGGACGTACGCGCGGCCTGGAACCACTCGGGCGTGTCCTGGGACACGAGCGTTCCGGGGAACAGGCCGAGCATATGCGAGAGGTGACGGTGGCCATAGCCCTCGCCCAAGGTGTTGCCATCAGCGTCCTTGTTGTACGCGTCCTCGATGTACCACTCCTTGATCTGGCCGTCCGAACCGATCTCGATGGGCGTGCGCAGGTTGTCGAAACGGTCCTGCCATACGGCGAGCACCGCCTCGTCCTCGCCCACCAGCTTGCCGGCCTCGATGGCATCGTGGAAGAGCTGCCACACGAGCACCTGCTCGTAGGTGTTCGTCGCCGTACGCGGACCCTGCTCGGGCGAGTACGCCGGAGACGAGATGTACTTGCCGTTCTCGTCCTTGATGAGCGTCTTGCTGTACAGCTGGGCCTCTTCGCGCAGGGCGGGGTAGATGTCGCTCTTCAGGAGCTCGAGGTCGCCGCTGTAGCGGTAGGCATCGTAGGTGTTCTGGAGGATCCAGGGCACGGCAGCGGGCGACCAGCCCCATTGGAAGGACCAGCCGGGGCAGGTCCAGCCGAACGGGGTGTTCTGCGTATGGGCCATGAAGCCCTGCCCCTGGGTGTCGCCCTCGGGAGTCTCGACGCCTGCATACACGGCGGCGGTCACGCGACCGGGCTCGCGCAGGGAGTCCACGTAGGATAGCAGCGGCGTGGCGCACTCGGCGAGGTTCGTGGAGTACGTTGGCCAGTAGTTCATCTGCAGGTTGACGTTCATGTGGTAGTCGGACGCCCACTGCGGGTTGTTGACGTTGTTCCACACGCCCTGCAGGTTGCTGGGCAGCTGCGAGTCCTCACGGGAAGAACCCAGCGTGAGATAGCGGCCGTATTGGAACAGCATGGTCTCGAGCTGACGGCGCTCGGCCGCGGTCGCGGTCTTATTGCGATACGCGGTGAGCAGGTCGTCGGTGGTGCGCTCGGACACCGCGCCGTCAAAGCCCAGGTCGAGGTCCACGCGGTTCATGAGCGCGGAGAAGTCCTCGACGTGGTCGGCACGGACGGCGTCGTAGCCGCGCGCCACGGCGTCATCCGCCGTCTTCTGCACGCGCGCCAGGAGCTCGGCATCGGATTCACCGGTGCGATAGACCGGATAATCATTCTTGTAATCCGTCGCCGCTGCAACGTAGAACGTGAGGTCGTCGGCACCCGAGACTACGAGCTTGTCGCCCTGGGCCTTCACGTTGCCGCCGTTTGCCACCACCTTGAGCACGGAAGCGTACTTGAGCTGGTTATCCTGCACCGCACCGGTCATGGTGATCTGGTTGCCCGATGCGCTGACCTTGGCGCCCGCCTGCTTGGACGGGAAGGTGATCTCGACGTTGACGCCCGCCTTGCCGCTCGCCTCGAGGCGGCCTACGACGACCTTGTCGGGATGGCTGGCGAAGAACTCGCGCGCGATGTGCCGGTCGCCCGCATCGAACTCGACGCCCGCGATACCGGTCGTAAGATCCAGCGAGCGCTCGTAATCGGACGCGGAGGCATTGCCCAGGTCGGTGTACTTCAAGTAGATGTCGCCCCAGGCCTGATAGGCACCGTAGCCTTCCTGGTCACCGATGAGCTGGTCGCACATATTGGCGGCCTCGGTGTTCTTGCCCTCGGCGAAGAGCTGCTGAATGCGCTTGATCGTAGCGCCGTTGGCACCCTTCGAGACGTTGTTGCCGCCGTTGTAGTTCTTGCGGGAATCACTCGGACCGCCGGTCCACAGCGTCTTCTCATTAAAGGTGAGGTGCTCGGTCTGCACCTCGCCGTACACGTTCGCGCCCATGTCGCCGTTGCCGATGGGCAGCGTGCGCTTCTGCCACACATCGCCCGCTGCATCGCCGGCGGCCGACGCGGCTTCGTCATAGCGAAGCCTCAAGGGGTTGCCAACGGTCACGGCGTTCACCGTGACGTCGGGCACGTCGGCGATGCGAGACGCCGCCCAGCCGACACCCGGAAGCGCCACGGTCGCCGCTAGGACCACCGCGGTCGCCGCCTTCAGGGGAGACTTCGCCCCCTTAATCATTCGTGCCATCTTCATGACCCTGTCCAACCTTTCGTTCCCCCAGCTGCTTGAGACAGGGGACTCTGAATAAAAAGCGGGGGAAAGCGCGGTTGCGCCCTCCCCCGTTGCATGATCGTCGTTTAGCGACGACGGCGGCGGGCTGCAGCGATGGCTGCGGCACCACCCATGGCGATGACGGCGGCGATGCCGACGGGATCACCCGTCTGCGCCAGGCCACCACCCGTACCGGGCTTGTCGCCCGTGGCGGGTTTGTCACCGGTACCCGGCTTGTCGGCGGGGTTCTCCAGCAGGCCCTTCACAGCCGCGTTCAGCTCGTTGAAAGCATCCTTGAGCTGCTCGTCGGTAGCTGATCCACTGTCGAGCAAAGCCTGCGCGGCGTCGCGGGCAGCGACGAAGCGGTCCCAGGCCTCGGGCTTGTAATCAGACTCGACCAGGTTCGCGTTGTTCGCCAGCAGCTCCTTGAGCTTGTCGGCGTAGTTGACGCCAGGCTCGGGCTCCGGTTCGGGCTCGGGCTCGGGCTCCGGTTCGGGCTCGGGCTCCGGTTCGGGTTCGGGCTCGGGCTCGGCAGCCTTCTCGACGCGAACGTCGAAAACAGCCGTCTTGCCCTCGTAGGCAACGGTTACCTCGAGCGCGGCGGCTTCCTCGGCGAAAGCCTCGTCCAGACCCGGCGTGAACGCGAACGCCGCAGCGGTATCGGCACCGTACTCAACATCGACGACGTCTCCGTTGGAGTAGCTCAGCGTCAGCACCAAGCCCGCGGGATCGAGCTTCTCGCCGACCTTGTACGTGGTCTTCGAGGGAGCCGATTTGACTGCGATGCCCTCGAGCACGGGCTCGGCAACCTTGATCTCGAAGGTGCGCTCGACAGAGCCGGTGTACTTGCCCATACCCTTGACGGTCACCTTGCCGGTGCCGGCAGCGGTGTTGTCGGCGAACTCGAGCGTGTAATCCACGCCGTTCTCCAAGGTCTTCTCGCCATGCTTGACCACGACGGATACCACGGAGGCGTCCACGGGATGCTCGGCGTCGACGCGGTCGACGGTAACGGAAGCGGGAACCTCGATGGAGACGGCATCGCTGGCGATGTCGGTCGTCGTGCTCTTCGCCTTCGTCAACCGCAGCTCGGCAGCGCTCAGGAACGCATTGTTACGGCCGCCGTCGGCATAGGTGGCCGTAGCCTGCAGGCGGAAGTACTTGGCCGTCACGGGCTTGGCAAGCTGGAGCAGCTTCCAATCGCGTGTGTAGTCGGCATCCTCGGGAGAAGGCCAGGTTGCGGTACCGGCGTCCTTCCAGGTCTTGCCGTCCTCGCTGTACTGGAGCTTGGCGCCGAACATGGTGCCGTTGTGGCTACCGCTGCTGGCAGGACGCGGCAGATAGCGCAGACCGTCGATGGCGGTGGGCTCCTCGAGCTCCATGGTTACCCACAGGTTGTCGAGCGTGGTCGCGGTCCAGTGGGAGTGATAGTAGGTTTCGTTGTTCTTATCGAAGGCGAAGGACAGCGGACCCTCGTTGCCCGAAGCGGGCTCATGCACGCTGCCGGTCTCCTTGTTGACGATCTTGTCGACCGGATAGTCGCGCGAATCGTCGGCGGGATCCATCGTCTCGGGGGCACCGAGGTTGACGGTGAAGGTGCTGCGGGTCTTGTGGTCCTCGGACTCGATGATGATCAGGACCTTGTCGTCGTGCGCGGGAAGCACGGTCACGGCAGCGTTGTCGGCGGCGACCGGCTCGACCTTAGCGGTCTCGGCGGGCGTGTTATAGCTACCCTGCTTCAGGGCGGAGTCCGGCACGGCGGTGCCGTTCACCTTGAGCGAGGCGAGCTTCGCGGTCGCGTTCGTCGCGAAGCTACCCTGAGCGGTATTCAGCTCGACCTCGGTGATCGCGGTGCAGGGCTTTGCAGTAGTGCCGGTCTGCACGTCGGCGTTCGTCACCGTCATGCGGACGAAGGTCGCCGTGACGGGAGCGAAGTCATAAGTGTAGAGGCGGGCATTGCCCTGGGCATCCGCGCGTGTCTCGGTAACGGTCAGCGGCGTCCAATCCTTACCGTTCTCAGACACCTCGAACTTCGTCGCGTTGTCATCGGGGAAGCGAGCGGACCAGCTGTCCTTGGCAAAGGTCACCTTGAACTGGCCGAAACGCTGCTGAGTTGCATATTCAAAGGTAACCTGCGCGGTCTTGTTGCCATCCTGAGAATAATCGTAGTTGGACCACAACGTGGGATTTGCACCGCCGCTGGTATTCGCACCGGGCTCGGTCTTGCCGTCTACGATCGCCATCAGCGTATCGCTCTGCTTGCCCTCGGGCACGCTCTGCGTAATCTTCATCGCATCCTTGGCGATGTTGCCACCGATGGTGATGGTCTCCTCCTGGACGCGGATCGAAGCGGTGACGGTGACATCCTTGCCGAACACGTTGGACGTGCCGGTAAGCACCACGGTACCCGCCTTGTCGTACGCGCCGTCCTCGGCAGCGTCCCACGTCACCGGGAAGTTGGCGTTGAGCACGGTGCCGTCCGCCATAACGGCCGGGAGGCTATCAGGCAGCACGGGCTCGGCGCCCTTGCTCACGGTGGTGGAGTAGTTGAGCAGCGCAGCGATGTCGTCGACGACCGTGACCACGGCGGTAGCGCGAACGGGCGTATCGGCGATCGTACCGCTTACGGTGAAGCTGCCGGGGGCCGCCAGCTTATCAGCAGGAACGTTATCCCAGGTAACAGCCTTGTTCTCAGACGTTCCGTCGCTATAGCGCACCTGAACGGTGGCGGGAAGCTCGAGCGCGGAGCCCGTCTTCACGTAGTGGTAGCGCGCGAAGTACAGGCTGTCGGCCGTCTTCGCCTCGGGAGCATCCGAGGAGGCGGCGACGGGGATCGTGATGGTGGTGGACTCGAGGCCATCGGCGCTCACCGTAACGGTGGCGTCGCCAGCCTTCTCGCCCGCGCGCACGATACCCACCAGCTGACCGGAGAACGCATCGCGGTTGTCATCGCGATAGGACTGATGATCGGGCGAATTGCCGTTGTCGATGCCGGCGAGGCTACCCGAGCCGGTCACCTTGAACGTCACGTTGTTGGTCGCGTTGGGAATGACGTTGCCCTCGGCATCGGTCACGCTCACGGTGACGTATGCGAGGTCGGTGCCGTTCGCGGTCATGCCCTCGCGATTGACCTCGGCCTTGAGCTTCGCGGCCTTGCCGGTGGTGGTCACGCTCTGGCGACCCTGCCACGTCGAGGTGTCGATCTTCTCGCCCTTGGCGTTGTATGCCTCGGCGGTGATGGTGCCGTCGGCATAGGGGACCTTCCAGGTGAGGTACAGGTTGCGATGGATATCGTTACCGGTGTAGGCGCCATCGCCCTCGTAGATCTGATAGGAAACGCCGCCCTCGGTGGTCTTGGTCGTGAAGGCCTTCTTACCCAGCGACTGGCGCTCGGTGGAACCCTTCGGCGTGAAGAACAGCTCGACGGCTGCCGCATCGGTGTACACCGCGACATCGACCTTGTTCTGACCGTCCTTCTTCACCACATCGCTGTTCCATGCGGGCAGCATGTGCAGGGTGTTGACATCCTCGTTCCACAGGCTCTGATACAGATAGTAGGAGTCCTTGGGAAGGCCGGCGGTATCGATGATGCCGAAGTAGGAGTTCTTCGGAGACGGCCAGGTGCCCTTGGCGCCGGAGTCGATGCCGTTCCACGGCGTGGGCTCACCCAGGTAATCGAAGCCGGTCCACACGTACTCGCCGGACATGAAGTCGCGGGTGAGCACGTCGTACCAAGCCTTCGAGGCCACGTGACCCCAGCCGACCGCGCTGTAATCGTAGGCGGTGAGCTGCTGGGCGCCATCATCCTTGCCATGCGTGTTGTAGATGCCGCGGCTGTTGATGGCGGAAGCGGTCTCGGAACCGATCAGGATCCAGTCGCTATGCTCGTTATGAGCCTTGTCATACACGTTGCCGTCGGCGTAGTTGAGGCCGACGATGCCCTGGGCGTTCGCGATGCCCTGCGGGTTCAGCGTGGTGCTGCCATTGTTCTTGTACTGGTTGTCGCCCGTGGTGACGGGGCGCGTGGTATCGACGGCCTTGACCCAATCGATCAGGTTCTGCTGCACCTGGTTGAAGTTGGAGATACCGCCGGTGCCCTCGGTCATCTCGTTACCGATGGACCACATGATGATCGCGGGCGCGTTGTAGTCGCGCGCGATGCTCTGCTCGAGGTCGAACTGCGCCCAGGTCTTGTCCGCAGAGGCGCCGACGAGCTCGGACTCGCCCATAGCCTTGTTGAAGAAGCGAGCGTAGTCCTTGGAGTTGCCGTTCTTCTGCGACGTCCAACCGTCGAAGAACTCAAGGTCGAGCAGCATGCCCTGCTCGTTGCAGATCTCGACCAACTCGCGGGCCGGCGTGTTGTGCGAAGTGCGGATGGAGTTGCAGCCCATCTCCTTCAGGAGCTTCACCTGGCGCTCGAGCGCATCGCGCGTCGAGACGGAGCCCAGGGCGCCCTGGTCGTGATGCATGCACACGCCCTTGATCTTCATGGACTCGCCGTTGAGCGAGAAGCCCTTGGCGGCGTCGAACTTGAAGAAGCGGTAGCCGAAATCGGTATCGTAGGTGTCGACGACCTTGTCGCCCATCTTTACCTGCGTGCGCACGGTGTAGAGCACCGGGCTATCCGTGCTCCACAGCTCGGGCTTGGCCGCCGTGAGGTCGGCCTCGACGGCCTTCGTCTCGCCAGCGGCAACCGTGACCTGCGTGGTCTGGGTGCCGATGGCCTGCTCGACGCTCTCACCGCGCTTGAACACGGTCTGGACGAGGGTCACCGCGGCCTCGGACTTGCCCGCGTTGGCAACGGAGGTCTTCAGATGCGTGGTGACGTTGCCGCCCTTCTGGGACTCCAGTTGCGGGGTGGTCACCTGAACGCCGTCCTTGGCAACGTGGACGGGGTCGGTCACGACCAGGTCGACGTCGCGGCCCATGCCGGAACCGGAGTACCAGCGGGACGACGGGATCTGGTTGTTCACGCGAACGGCGATGACGTTCTGCTCGCCCACCTTGAGATAGGGCGTGAGGTCGAAGGAGAAGGGCGTGTAACCGTACGGATGGTTGCCCAGCTCCTGGCCGTTGATGTAGACGGTCGCGTCCATGTAGACGCCGTCGAAGTCGATGCGGACCTGCTTGCCGGCAAGGTCGTTGCCCACCTCGAAGGATTTGCGGTACCAGCCGATACCGCCCGGCTTGTAGGCGCTCTCCGCCTCGCCGGTCTTGGTGTAATCCTGGTCGATGCTGTAATCATGCGGCAGGTCGACGACATCCCACGAGGAATCGTCGAACGCCTCGGTGTTTGCACCCGAGACCTCGCCCAACTTGAACTTCCAGTTCTCGTTGAACCCCTGCACGCGCTGCGCCGGATCGGTCACGCTGTTGATGTAGACGACCTCGGGCTTGGAACTCATCTGCGTCGTCGACTGCGAACGCAGCGAGGGGCCCAGCCCCGCCGCGACCGCCGACACCGCAGGAGCGCCAAGCGCCAAAGCGCCCACCAGCGCTGCGCACAGCACGCGCTTCGTACGCGTACGATGTGCTCCCTTCCCAAGGCGGCTTTGGGTGTGCAATGTACTCATGCAACCTCCTTCTATCGTCGACCCGATGTCGACGCATAGCTTCGCCATATATAAGGAACAGCATGTCATTTTTAGACCGTCCGCTTCCCAGCGGAGCCGCCAGCGTGCGCCATCGAACGGTGAACGGTTGCGCGGGGCAAGATTGGCATTACACACAAAATACCAGTTAGATTCTGGTGAGCACAGCGGCAATCAAAGCTGGCTGTGCGCGGCATCCTTCGTAACCAATATATATCGTGTATGCCCCTCCCGCCCACCATCGCTCCGCTGCGCTATAGTGAATCGCTACCATTGCGAGGGGAAGGCTCACCATGTATATATCCGATATCTTCGAAACGGCGCAACGGCTCCGCAGGCTCCCCGTCTCGTTCGAGATGTTTCCACCCAAAGGCGAGCTCACGCTCGAGCGGGCCCGAGAAGTCGCCGCCTCCTTCGCGCCCCTGGGGCCCGACTTCATCAGCGTCACCTATTCGGCGGGGGGATCGGGCAACAACGCCGCCACCACGCAGATCGCCCAGATGATCGACACGGAGCTCGCTATCCCCTCGGTCGCCCACCTCACCTGCATCTCGCTCAAGCGCGCGGACCTCGCCGCGAAGATCGATGAGATGCGCGCGGCGGGCGTGGAAAACGTGCTCGCGCTGCGCGGGGATGTCCCCGAAGGAGCCCCGACCGGCCCGGGCTGCGCCGATTTCCGCTATGCGAAGGACATCATCCCGCCGCTCGTCGAGGCGGGCTTTTGCGTCGGCGCGGCGGCGTATCCGGAAGGCCACCTGGAATGCGAGGACCTCGCGCGCTCCATGCGCCACCTCAAGCAAAAGCAGGATGCGGGAGCGAGCTTCTTCGTGACGCAGCTCTTTTTCGACAACGACTACTTCTATCGCTTCCGCGAGCTTGCGGACTCCGCGGGCATCACCGTCCCCATCACCGCCGGAATCATGCCCTTCATGGGAAAGCAGCAGATCAGCCGCATGGTGTTCATGTGCGGTGCATCGCTGCCCTCGCCCGTCATCAAGCTGCTCGCCCGCTACGAGGGCGATCCGGCCAGCCTGCGCGCCGCGGGCATCGATTTCGCATGCCGGCAGCTGGAAGACCTGGCGGCGCATGGCGTCGACGGCTGCCACATATACACCATGAACCGAGCCGATGTCGCGCAAGCCGCTATGAGCGCGCTTCGCGCGTAGACGCCCCGCAAGGTATACGACATGGATGCCCTGTCCTCCCCCTATCTTTGGCGGCCGAGCAAGGACGAGCCGCCCGAGCTCAGCCGAGCGGAGATGCTGCGCTATCTCGGCCACTCCCATCAAGCCATCGGCGACGCGCTCGCCGGGCGTATCGAGGCCGCGGCGGCGCTGGCCACCGAGGACGCCCGCCCCGTCGGCGTCTACCGGATATTCCGATCGGCCGCCGCGCGCAGCGACGACGAGGAGCCGTGCATCCACCTGCTCGGCACCACCATCGAGCTGCAGGGGCGCGACATCTACCGTCATCTCAAGGACGCCTCCCGGTGCGCGGTGCTATGCTGCACGCTCGGCATGCAGACCGAGCGCCGCATGCGCGAGCTCGCGGCGCGAGACCCGCTCGACGCCACCCTGTACGACGCCGCCTGCTCGGCGCTCGTCGAAGGCGCGGTCGATATGCTCGACGAATCCGTGCAGCAGAGGGCAGCGTCGCACGGATTCAAAACGAACTGGCGGTTTAGCTGCGGATATGGAGACTGCCCCCTAGAATCCCAACCGTCTTTGCTCGCCGCCCTCAACGCAGGCAGGCTATGCGGCGTCTCCGCAACCCCCGGCTGCCTGCTGCTCCCGAGCAAAAGCGTCACCGCGATGATCGGGCTGTTCGAGGGGGAGGTCCGCGACGCCGACTCGCGTCCGAACTGCTCCATCTGCCGACTTCGCACCTCGTGCGCATTCCGCGCGCGTCAAACCACCTGCTACCGATAAAAGCCCGGACGGCCGGCGCCGCCAGCCGCGACGGCCGTCCGCACGACCGATTGGAAGCCACGATGAACACCCCTGCCCGCGCTTTCGCATCCCAGGCGACCGCCCCCCGCTCCCTCGCCGCGCTCCGCATCGCCGACGACGACCTCCTCGCCGTGCTCAACGGCGACCGTCACCTCCTGTTCGACGGCGGCATGGGAACGATGCTGCAGGCAGCGGGCCTCCAGGCGGGAGAAACCCCTGAGCTGCTCTGCCTCAGCGATCCGGACGCCGTGACGCAAATCCACGCAGCATACGTCGAAGCGGGCAGCGAGGTCATCACCACCAACACGTTTGGAGCGAACGCCCTCAAGCTCGCCGGCAAGGTGACGGTCCGGGAGATATACGCCGCCGCCTCGGCATGTGCGCGCGCGGCGGGCGCCCGCTACGTCGCCGCGGACATCGGACCGCTGGGAACGCTGCTGCGCCCCCTCGGCACCATGGGGTTCGACGACGCCTACGGCTATTTCGCCGAAGCGGTCCGAGCCGCCGCCGCTGCAGGCTGCGACCTGATCGTCATCGAAACCATGACGGATCTTGCCGAGATGAAGGCCGCCGTGCTCGCAGCCAAGGAGAACTCCGACCTCCCCATCTTCGCCACCATGACCTTCGAACCCGATGGGCGCACCTTCCTCGGCACCTCGCCCGCCATCGCCGCCACGACCCTCGAAGCGCTCGGCGTCGAGGCGCTCGGCATCAATTGCTCGCTCGGGCCCGCCGAGCTTCGACCGTTCGCCCAGGAGATGCTCGCCGTCACCTCCAAGCCCGTCATGGTCCAGGCGAACGCGGGCCTTCCCCATGTCGAAGACGGTCGGACGGTCTTCGACATCGAACCCGATGCGTACGCCTCCGCCGTCGCGGAGATGGTGGCGGACGGCGTCGGGATCATCGGCGGATGCTGCGGCACGGACCCACGGCATATCGCCGCGCTCGCACGCGTCATCGAGAACAGCTCGCCGCGCCGTAGAACCGCCCCGGTCGCCTTCAGCACCTGCAGCTCCCAGCGCCTCGTCGCGCTTCCGGACGGGGGCGGGCGCATCGCCGTGATCGGAGAGCGAATCAACCCCACCGGAAAGAAACGCCTGCAGGCGGCGCTTCGAGACGACGACCTCGACTACATCGTCGGCCAGGGCATCAGCCAGCAGGAGCAGGGAGCCGATATTCTCGACGTCAACGTCGGTCTGCCGGGAATCGACGAACCCCGCATGATCGCGCGCGCCGTCGAGGCCCTCCAGGGGGCCACGCTGCTCCCGCTGCAGATCGACTCCACCGATCCTGCCGCCATCGAGGCGGGTGTTCGCTCCTACGCGGGCAAGCCCATCATCAACTCCGTCAACGGCAAGCAAGACGTCCTTGACGCCGTGCTGCCCATCGCCGCGCACTATGGATGCAACCTGATCGGACTGACCCTCGACGAGCGGGGCATTCCCGCAACGGCGCGCGAGCGCGTGGATATCGCCCGCCGCATCGTCGAGGAAGCCGCCCGCTACGGCATCGGTCGCGAGCGCATCCTCATCGATTGCCTGGTTATGACCGCCTCCACGAACCAAGCCCAGGTGGCGGAGATCCTCTCCGCGGTATCGACGTGCCGCCGGGAGCTCGGCGTCCACTGCACGCTCGGCGTCTCCAACGTGAGTTTCGGCCTTCCCGCGCGCGAGCTCCTCAACGCCACCTTCCTCGCATCCGCCCTCGGCGCCGGACTCGACGCGCCGATCATGAACCCCGGCTCCCCGCGCTATATGGATGCCGCCCGCTGCTTCCGCGTCTTCAACGCCGAAGACGAGGGCTGCTCCGCGTTCATCGAGCGCTATGCGGCATGGGGCGATCCGTACAAAAACCCCGCCGGCATCGATGGACGGGGAGGCGTCGGATCGGCCGAGCGCCCGCTTGGCGCCCCGGGTGCCGACGCCGCCCCGGGAGAACCCGGCGCCGCCGGAGCGCTCGCGCACCTCGTGCTCACCGGTCGAAAGGCAGACGTCCCCGATCTCGTGCGCGCCCTGCTCGCCGATACCGATCCGATGGCCGTCATCGACCGCATGCTCATTCCCGCGCTCGACGACGTGGGCGACCGATTCGACCGGGGCGAGTTCTTTCTCCCCCAGCTCATGGCGTCGGCAGAAGCCGCTCGAGCCGGCTTCGACGCCATCCGCGCGGCGGTACCCGCCGAATCCGTGGCGGACAAGGGCTCGATCGCGCTCGCGACCGTCAAGGGAGACATCCACGACATCGGTAAGAACATCGTCAAGATGCTTCTGGAAAACTACGGCTACCGCGTATACGACCTCGGTCGCGACGTCGATCCCCGGGCGGTCCTCGATGCCGTGCGCACGCATCGAATCCCCCTCGTCGGCCTTTCCGCCCTCATGACCACCACGGTGTCGAGCATGGAGGAAACCATCGCGCTTCTCCGCCAAGAGGCACCGGGGACGAAGGTCTTTGTGGGAGGAGCGGTCCTCACTCCCGATTATGCTCGCGAAATCGGCGCGGATTTCTACGCGAAAGACGCAGCCGAGTCCGCGCGCATCGCCGAGCAGGTATTCGGAAGCTAGCGCAACGGTCCCCTGCACGCGACGCTCCAGCGCCGCGCATCCTCGTCATCGAGCTCGCAGCCGGCGCAATGGGACCTGAAGCATGTTCGCTCGAACGGCGGCATCTCGGCGATCGACGGCGGAGCGGGCGCCCCCTCCATCTGAGCCGCCACCATGTCGGCGAGCTGCCGCATACCGCCCGCTATCGTTCACGTGAGCACTTCGCGGCCATGATACCGCGTCTCGAAAACCGCTCCGGGTATCCAATGCATGAAAATCACTCCAGCTAGCCCGGGACGCTCCCGTCCTCACGCTAGAATATGGTCATTCATCAACCTACCTACACGACAGGAGGGGCGCATGTCGATCACGCCCGCAGAAATCGCCGAGACCCGAGGGATGGTCTCCGAGCAAAATCTCGATATCCGCACCATCACCATGGGCATCTCCCTCATGGGTTGCGCGGACGAGAACCTCGAGCGCATGTGCACCAAGGTGTACGACCATGTCACCAGCACCGCCGAGAAGCTTGTCACGACCGCCGAGAGCCTCGAGCGCGAGTACGGCATCCCCATCGTCAACAAGCGCGTTTCCGTCACCCCCGTCGCGCAGATCGCCGCGGCCTGCAAGGACGAGGACCTGGTTCCGCTCGCCCATGCCCTCGACCGCGCCGCCGAAACGCTCGGCATCGACTATCTGGGCGGCTATTCCGCCCTCGTCCACAAGGGAATCGGCGACGCCGATCGCCGGCTCATCAACTGCATCCCTCGGGCGCTCAACGAAACTAGCCGCGTCTGCTCCTCCGTCAACGTCGCGAGCCTGCGCGCAGGCATCAACATGGACGCCGTGCTCCTGTGCGCTCAAACCATCCAGGAGGCCGCCCGCATCACGCAGGACCGCGAGTGCGTCGGCGCCTCGAAGTTCGTCTGCTTCGCCAACATGGTTGAGGATTCCCCCTTCATGGCGGGCGCCGTCCATGGGACCGGCGAAGCCGATGCCGTCGTCAACGTCGGCGTCTCCGGCCCTGGCGTCATGGCGGCGGCGCTTGAGGAGCTGCCCGAAAGCGCGAGCATGATGGAGGTCGCCGAGAAGATCAAGCAGACCGCCTTCAAGATCACCCGCGCCGGCGAGCTCATGAGCCGGGAGGCCGCCCGCCGCCTCGGCGTCGAGAAGGGCATCGTCGACCTGTCGCTCGCCCCGACGCCCGCGGTCGGCGACTCCGTTGCCCGCATCCTCGAGATCATCGGCGTCGGCCAATGCGGAGGCCCCGGCACGACCGCCGCGCTCGCCCTGCTGAACGACTGCGTCAAGAAGGGCGGCGTCATGGCCAGCTCCAGCGTCGGCGGCCTCTCCGGCGCCTTCATCCCCGTATCCGAGGACGCGGGCATGATCGCCGCCGCCGAATCGGGAGCGCTCTCGCTTGAAAAGCTGGAAGCGATGACCTGCGTCTGCTCGGTCGGCCTCGATATGATCGCGATCCCCGGCGACACGCCCGTCGAGGTGATCGCCGGCATCATCGCCGACGAGATGGCGATCGGCGTCATCAACAACAAGACGACGGCCGTTCGCATCATTCCCGCCTTCGGCAAGAAGGAAGGCGAGTGCGTCGATTACGGCGGACTCTTCGGCCGCGCTCCCATCATGAAGGTCAACCCCTATGCCGGCACGGTCCTCGCCCACCGCGGCGGTCGCTTCCCAGCCCCGCTCAACTCGCTCAAGAACTAACGAGCCGGGCCTGTTCGCGGGGCAACGCCCCCGCATGCCGCAGCCCGCAACGTGCAAGGGACCGCATCCTCGGGTGCGGTCCTTTTGTTACATGCCGCACGCTCCATTCGTGCAGAATGGTAGCGGGCATTTCGCCCGCACCGCTTCTGTGCCAGAAAGGACCCGCACGATGCTCCCATCCCCCTCGCTGCTCGCAACGGATTGGAACGAAGAGTGGAAATCGCTCCAAGCAGCCCGCAGGCCGGCCGATGATCCTCGCGCATGGGATCAACGAGCTCACCACTTCAAACCCCGCGAAACCCATCCGTATGCCGCCTCTTTTCTCGAGCTCGCTCACATAGAACCCGGCGAACACGTGTTGGATATGGGATGCGGGGCGGGCTCGCTCGCCATCCCCCTCGCCCTTCAAGGTTCCTCCGTCCTCGCATGCGACTTCTCTCCCGCGATGCTCGATGTCCTCGAACGCGAATCATGCATCACCGAAGTGGCCGACCAAATAGAAACCAAGCTCCTAGCGTGGGATGATGACTGGAACACGGCAGGCATCGCAGACAAGTCCGTCGACGTCGCCATTGCCAGCAGGTCCATTGCAACCAGAGACCTGAAAGGCGCTTTGACCAAGCTTGACCTCGCCGCCAGGCGGCGCTGCTGCATCACGCTCGTCGCGGGCCCCAGCCCTCACCATGACCCCGTCATCATGAATGCCATCGGGGAGCCCGTCGTCGTCAGCAACGACTTCGCGTACGCGTTCGCCATCCTGTTGGGCATGAATCGCCTTCCCGAGATCACCTATATCCGCTCTCCCCGCAGGGACACATTCGAATCTATCGACGAGGCGCTCGCGGCCTGCAGCCGAATGCTCGACCAACCGGAGAAATCCACCATAGCCCGCCTTCAGCTGTATCTCGAAAACCACCTCGTTCCCAACCCCCACGCCGGCGAGCCCGGAAGCAAGGGAAAGCCCCAGGGCGGCCTCATGCTCGACCACATCCGAACGGTCACCTGGGCCTTCATTTCCTGGAACCCCGTTGCCTGACGCGCAGCCCCTTCAGAAACCCTGGCCTCTCACCACCTGCTCCTTCGCACGCCACGTCGTCGGCAGTCGCCGAATTCTGCGCATTTCCGCAGCCATCCGACGACACCTCCCTCCCATGCCCTGCGCTTGCGCATTCTTTGAGAACTGCTGCCAAATCCTATGTATAGCCTCCAGCCTGCGATAAGGTGTTAAATCAGTCATTTTCATCAATCCAGAAAGCGAGCGCCCATCCATGGCTCTTTCAGGCAAGAACATCCGTCAGCTCCGCAGCCTTGCGCACCACCTCAACCCCATCATCCACATCGGTAAATCCGATATCACCGATTCCCTCGTAAAGGAAACCGAGGCGGCGCTCGAGGCCCGCGAGCTCATCAAGTGCGCCGTCCAAGACGGCAGCACCCTCGAGGCCCGCGAGGCGGCGAACCTCCTTGCCGAGCGCACCAATGCCGAGGTCGTGCAGGTTATCGGCCATCGCTTCGCCATCTACCGCGAAAGCAGCCGTGACGATATCGATAAGATCGTGCTTCAGTAGCCCAGCGGTACGAGCTTAGATAAGCACTCGGTCCTCATTCTCCTTAATGATCTTTGCATAGAGCTCCTGCGTTTCGCGTTCCGGCTGCGCATGGAGCTCTTGTCGTACGTAATGCAGGTGGCTCTGGTACAGTTCCACGATCTCGCGCCTTCTTCCCTCTCGATCCATAACCGTCATCGCGCGCCTAATCACATCCTCGCGCGTCGGTTCCTGCCTGATCGCCGCGTTCGACAGCCAAGACGCGGACAGCAGGTCGTTTTCCTCAATCGCCGCATCGATGCCCCGCACCATGCAGTCTATAAACTTCGATTGGTACGCCCGCCTCATACGAACGAAGTAGCGCGTGTCACCGCAATCAGGCACGAACAAGGGGCCCTTGTAGACCTCTTCCAGCCTCAAGCAGGCATCAACCACCTGCCTCAGGGACACTCCTGTCCTTTTGATCAGGATCTCCTTTGCGAGCGCGTCGAACCTCATGAGATCCGTTTGCACATGCTCTGTATTCAAACCCACGCCGTCTGCCTGGGTAACCACATATTGGGGTCCTCTGTCCGACTGCCCAAATGCCCGCCTCATCGCCGTCATGTTCACATAGAGGCTTTGCCGCGCCTTTCGCGGCTCGACACCGGGCCAGAGCTCATTCGTTAAAACGGTCTTGCTCACGAAGCCCTGCCCCGCCAGCGCCAGGCGTGCAGTCAGAATCGATGCTTTCCGGCGCTTCCAGATATCAGCCGTCAAGGTATGCCCATCCTGCGTCACATGGAATCCGCCGAACAGATTGATGCAGACCAGATCGGCTTCAGCCATGCATTCCTTCAGCTCGGTCGACCTACATCCCGATGGAGCCACCTTGGGAAGTCCGTCCTCCAGCTCGTAACGAGCGGAGAGGCTTTGCGGCAGCAATCGCCGAATTGATTCCACCCGGTCTCCCAGGGCGTACAAGGCCAGCCGCGCCCTCATGACGAACGCATCGGACAACAGGAGCTCGCGATTGATGGAGAACCATGCCGCCAGGTCCGCATCGAAGCGCGCGACCGATAGGTGCAGCGCAACCGCCCAAGCCTTCGAAGCGGTCTTGGCATCACATCCAAGGTCGTATTGCTCCGCCTCCTCCCGGATCGTAAGGCGCGCGTCCGTCCTCAATTTTGAAATCCGCTCCAGCACCTCCGCCCAGCCCACGAGATAGGTCCTGCTGCCATCTGCAAGCTTCTGCACCTGCTGGGCGCGAAATCCTGCGTTGAGGTATTGCCCCAGCATAAGGAACTGCCAACCCTCCAGCAACAGCATGAAGAGCTGCCCGTCGAGATTCGATTCGCGAACCGCCACCCGCGACGCATCCGAAAAGGCTCGCTCGTCCACGATCGGGCGACCGTTCATCAAACGGTTGATCGAAGCGACCGCCCTCGCACGGACCGCAAGGGCGGCCATCCCCCTTGCAGTGAGCTTCTGGACAATGTCGTTCAACCGTTCATCAGCGGCCATCCCCTCCCCTTCGCCGGTACACAGAGCCCCCAATAGTACCCTGTCCAAAAACTCGATGATCGACGCTACAACGACTTCATCCTCATCCCGCCTCGCATCGCAGAACGGCACGCGGGCCTTCGCCTCCGATTCGCACAACACGCCTTCGATTCGCGTCAGATGCCTGCTTAGAACCTCTGCCTCATATACAAGCCCGTCCTGCTTATACACATCCATAACCTCGGGCAAGTGCACCGCCTTGCAGTCCGCCCACATACCCGATGCCCTAACGGCGACCAGCCAGTCCTCGTAATCGATGGACGAGCCGATTTCATTCGCCCTCTGCCGAAGCTCCGAAGCCATCGCCCGCGCCAGTCGGTACTCTCCGGTAAACAGGCCTGCAAGCCATCCCGCAAGCGCAACCGCGACATCCATGCGGGCAAGCTGCTCGCCATCCATCTTCGATATCACGCTCCGGACAAACCGGGCATGTCCATGCATGGAAAACAACACGGGAAACTGCGACAGCACCTGGATGCACTCCGGGGCATCGCAGACGTGCTCCATGAGCGATACCGCCGCGTCGACCCGTTTCGATTTCATGAGCACGCGGACCGATTTCATTCCAAATTGCCGATTCTTCGTCACGATCTCGCGTCGAATCAGGGACAAGACCCCTTCTTCGGTTCCCAGACACCTGAATTCACGCCGTTCCGCGTCATAGTTCACAACCGGATACACTCTTTGCAACCTGGCGAGCAGCTCCACGTTGACGCTCATCCCGCACCGTTCGAACTCCTGGAGCGAACCGCGCCCGAGCATGATCATGAAGGAGAGCAGAACGGCAAGCGGATCCTTGCGTTCCTCGAGAACCGATAGCGTGGTGCGATATAGATCGATCACCGCCCGCTCGAGTTCTCCGAGCTCCTCACGACGATCGGCCCGCCCCCGAACAGCGGCGACGAGCGCCGGGATGCCGCGTGTCAAGCCGTATACATCAACCGTGGGCGCGATGTTGTACACCTTTGCCCATGCCGCGTATTCCCTTGGACGAACGAACAGGAACGGCGCGCCGCATTTAGCCGAATCGCCGATCGCTCGAATCAGGTTGCCACTCGATGGCGTGCACGCGATGGCGATCTTCATACCCTCGTCGCGCATGGACCTCAAGCGGTTCGCCACCGCCTGAACCTGCGCCTTGTCCAGCGCTGGAAGTCCGTCCAGTAGCACGTAGGGTGCGGGAAGGGGTTTCAGCCGTACCGCGCAATCGTCGAGCACCCTGCAGAGGCCCTCGGGGTCCAAACCGGACCCATCTCTCAGGTCGATGTCCCCAACAGACGGGTTATCCCGCAGAACCGCCGCACATTGCACCAGCAACGATGTCTTTCCGAATCCATCCGGCGCGCAAAGGAAAACGATGCCCTCGGCGTTCATATGCCCCAGCATCTCGCGCACATGGTCTCCGCGCATAACGAGATAATCCCCGCGATCCGCCGAAGCTCCGACGCGCTCGGACCCATACGTTTCTTGCTCCCGTTCCTCTTCTCGGACTGATCTCACGTTCATCCCTTCCCCCAATCCTCTCGCGTGCACCCCTACACGGTAGGGCGAACAAAGCGCAGCAGCGTTTGCAATCTTGAATCGTTCGCCTGAGCTGTAAGGAGACAGCGATTGATTTGTACGACACACGTTATGCACCAGTTCTATCCTTTTTGATAGCTTGATGCATTTCCCGCATACAATCCTAGCAACATCAACCATGCTTGACACGCGAGGTTCATTGACGGAATATCGTCGATCACTCTCCGATTTACTGCCGTATTTCACATGTTTTGTGCTACATCATTAGTGTTTTATATTTATTTCTATCTGTTTGAAACAAGTAAGGAAATTGTTAGGGACACTAGTAGAAATCAACCGTTCAACAACGTGACGTTCCATCGTGAAAGAATATCGTTATACAAAAAGCCGCCCGGCTGCAACAACCGGGCGGCTTATCAGAAGCGCTCAGAAGCGACCTACTTGCGATCGCAATGGCATCCTACTTGCACAGAGCGAGTGCCTCCTCGTCGGCAACGAGGGTAACGTTGCCGTGAAGCTGAAGAATGGAAGCAGGGCAAGCGGGGGAAATGGGACCATAGCACATGTCGTACACCGCCTGAGCCTTGGCAGCGCCGTTGGCGACAACGAGGATGCTGCGCGCGTTCATGATCGTATGGGTACCCATGGTGTACGCCTGACGGGGAACATCCTCGATCTTCTCGAAGAGACGGCTGTTGGCCTGAATGGTGCTCTCGGTAAGGTCGACGCAGTGCGTGCCCTTGGAGAACGCGTCGGCAGGCTCGTTGAAGCCGATGTGGCCGTTGTTGCCGATACCCAGCAGCTGCAGATCGGGATAGCCGGCGGCAGCGACCATGGCGTCGTACTCGGCACACGCGGCGTCCGCATCGGGATTAGCGCCATCGGGCACGTGGGTAGCATCAAGATCGATGTTCACGTGCTTGAAGAGATTCTCGTTCATGAAGTAGTGATAGCTCTGCGGATCGTCATGGGTGAGACCGCGATACTCATCGAGGTTATAGCTGGAGACCTGCGAGAAATCCAGGTCGCCGTTCTTATAGCCCTCGACGAGGAGCTTATAGGTTCCGATGGGCGTGGAGCCCGTAGCGAGGCCAAGCACGCAGTTAGGCTTGAGGATTACCTGCGAAGCGATGATGCCCGCAGCCTTGCGGCTCATATCCTCGTAGTCACGAGCACGAACGATCCTGATCATAGTGACCCCTTTCCTGGATCGTGGATTACCGACTCTTTACGGCAATCAACTGGTCAAGCTCGGCAACATGTTCACCCACGCTGCCCTTTAGGCTTGCAAATTCTGCGGCGTTGCGAATGAGCACCAAAACGGTGATGTCATATCCCTCGGCGATGATCGCCTCGCGGTCGAACTCGATAAGGACATCCCCGGTGGCAACGCTATCGCCCGGTTCCGCCTTCACCGAAAAATGACGCCCTTCAAGATTGTACGTCTCCAAACCCACGTGAATGAGCACATCGAAGCCATCTTTTGTCTTCAACGCGACCGCATGGCCGGTGGGAAAGATCGCCTCCACCTTAGCATCGGACGGAGCGACGACGCGATTGCCCGTCGGATCGATCGCAACGCCCTCTCCCAAGAGGCCGAGCGCAAACGTCTGATCCTTGACCTCGGACAGGGGCTTGACGTTGCCCGCAAGCGGCGAGCGCAAAACACTTCCCCGCGCATGCATGCCAAACGACTTGAAAAGCCTACTGAACATTCTTCTCCCTCGATCACCCGTGCAGAGACCGTATTGGCAGATACCTCTATCCTAGCGCAAGACGAGCACGTCCGAAAGCTATACAAATCCACTCAAACCTGCTAGGAGAGATAGAAAAACGGGACCCACCGTAATGGGTGGATCCCGTCGAAGCGTGTATCTTCTGGAGAAGAATTAGCGCTTGGAGAACTGCGGAGCGCGGCGGGCCTTCTTGAGACCGAACTTCTTGCGCTCGACGACGCGGGCGTCGCGGGTAAGGAAACCAGCGCGCTTGAGGTCGGCACGATAATCGCCGGCGTTCAGGAGAGCGCGAGCAATGCCGAGACGAAGGGCGCCGGCCTGACCGGAGATGCCGCCACCATCGCACAGGGCGATGACGTCAAAGGAACCGAGGGTGTCGGTAACCTTGAAGGGGGCCAGGGCGCCATCGAGGAGCTGCTGACGGCCGAAGTACTCGGCAGCATCACGCTTGTTGATGGTCACCTTGCCGGTGCCGGGGACGATACGGACACGAGCAACGGCGTTCTTGCGACGGCCGGTGCCGTAGTAAACAACGGTGTTCTCAGCCATCTTTAAGCCTCCAGGTCAATCTTAACGGGGTTCTGGGCAGCATGCGGGTGCTCTGCGCCAGCGTAGACCTTGAGCTTCTTGAGCTGCTGACGACCAAGCGTGGTCTTGGGGAGCATGCCGCGGACGGCGCGCTCGATGACCTGCTCGGGGTGCTTCTCCATGGCCTGGCGGAAGCTCTCGGCCTTGAGGCCGCCATTGTAGCCGGTGTGACGGTAGTAAACCTTGTGATCGGCCTTGTTGCCGCTAAGCTGGACCTTATCGGCATTGATGACAACCACAAAGTCACCGCAGTCAGAGTTGGGCGTGAACTGGGGCTTGGTCTTACCGCGCAGAATCGCTGCGATCTGGGTGGCAAGGCGGCCCAGGATTGCGCCCTCGGCGTCGATGAGGACCCAGTTACGGGAAACCTCACCCTGCTTGGCGTAGTGAGTCGACTTCTGAATCACTTGACTCCTCCATGTACAGTACGTGTCTTAACAGAGTTTCACGGGGCTCTGCAAAGTAACCTGTCGAGTATACCGCTTACATGCGATGAGTCAACGTTTTTTCGGCTGTCTACCAGAGTTTCTGCACAGATGAAACACGATTTGGCCGCGTAGCGCCGGAGCGCCTCACGGCCCTACGCGAGAAACGAGCGCACGTCGTCGAGCAAGCGCCTTCCCTCTTGCCTGCCCTGGATGTAGAGCGCCAGCAATTTGGTGGGATCGTGCTCGATATGGCCGATCTCGACCGGCGCCGGCGGGGCCACCACGAGCGCCCGCCCCTGGCGCTCGTACTCCCAGATGTGCTCGCGCTGCGCGTTGTAGCGCTCATGGCGGTTCTCCAGCGCATCGAGGAAATACGGATAGGCGCCGTATCGAGCCCGCGCCGGCGCCATGAGGTCATAGGGACCCTTCACATATGAGCGATCCTGCGTGAGGACGACCACCGCGCGGTCGAACCCGGCCTCTTCGAGAACGTGCTCGATGGGCACGGAGTCCGCCACGCCGCCGTCCTGATAGAGGTCTCCGTCGATCTCGACCGACTGGGTGACCAGCGGAAGCGAGGTTGTCGCGCGCAGCACGTCGACATCAAGCACCGCGTTTTCCACGGGAAGATATGCCGCCGTGCCGAACACCACATCGGTCGCCACGGCGATGAGCCTCATGGGATTCGCTTCGAACGACTCGTTGTCAAACGGATCGATGCGGTCCTGGATGTCGTTGAGCAGAAAATCGTAGCCCACGATGCTGCCGCTCGTCGCCAGCGACTTCGCACCGATGTAGTTGCCATCGTTGCAGTACGCCAGGTTTACGCGGTTCACGCGCCCGACCTGATGCGATTTGAAATTCATACCGCTCAGCGCACCGGCGGAAACGCCATAGCACGCAGCGAACTCGACGCCGTGCTCCATGAACACGTCGAGCACGCCGGCCGTAAACTGGCAGCGGAAGCTCCCGCCTTCAAGCACCAGGGCGACTTTTCCCGCGTTGGCGGCCTTCTGCTGAGCATCCATGGCGACGTCCCTTCTTCGACGGCAAATGCGCCCGCGCCCTTCGCGCAGGCGACTCTTGCTCTTCTACCACAAAACGCCCGCAAGCAAACCTTCCCGCCCAAACACGTCCGCTCTAACAAATAAAGCCCCATCCGCTATCGGATTTCCAGCAGCCCAGCCGAAACTCGACGTGGGACCGGACCCCCGATAGCAGACGGGGCCATCTCCAAGGGCGCGAACGGGATGGCGGTCGGTCGCGCCAGGGGATGCAAGAAGGGAGGACGGCGCTACGCGTCGGGCGTCACGACCGGGTCGTCGTTTATAAGGTCGGTGCCGCGACCATAGCTCGGACGCGCCGCATCGTGTTGAATCTCCAGGGACAGCGCACGCGCGCGCTCGGTCGGAACGGTCTCGTAGCGATGGCACGCGCACACGTGGTCCGGAAGCACCTCGCGCTGCTCGGGTGCGCTCACGTCGCAGGCACCGACCTTGGCGAAGCACCGGCTCGCAAAGCGGCATCCCGCCGGCGGGTCGATGGGGCTCGGCACATCGCCCTCCAAGATGATACGGCGGCGCTGCAGCTTGGGGTCGGGGCTGGGAATAGCCGACAGGAGCGCCTGGGTGTAGGGGCACAACGGCTCCGTGTAGAGGCTCTCCTTCGGCGCGATCTCCATCATGCGCCCCAGGTACATCACGCCCACGCGGTCGGAGATATGCTTCACGACGTTCAAGCCGTGCGCGATGAACAGGTACGTGAGCCCCAGCTGCTCCTTTAGATCGTCCAGCAGATTGAGCACCTGAGCCTGAATGGAGACGTCGAGGGCCGAAACGGGCTCGTCGCAGACGATCAGCTTCGGTTCGAGCGCGAGCGCGCGGGCGATGCCCACACGCTGTCGCTGGCCGCCCGAGAACTCATGCGGATAGCGGTTCTTCATGTACGGGGCGAGGCCGACCAGCTCGAGCAGCTCGTCCACCCGGTCATCGACTTGCTCCTTCGGCAGGATCTTGTTGGTGAGGATGGGCTCGGCGATGATCTTGCCGATGGTCATGCGCGGATTCAAGCTCGCATAGGGATCTTGGAACACCAGCTGGATATCGCGGCACATCGCACGGCGCTCCCGCGGGCCCAGCGCGGTGATATCGCGACCCTCGAAGAGGATTTTGCCGCTGGTAGGTTTGAGCAGGCCGCAGATCATCTTGCCGATCGTGGTCTTGCCGCAGCCGGATTCTCCGACCAGGCCGAAGGCCTCGCCGCGGCGAATGGTGAAGCTCACGTCGTCTACCGCCTGGACGAAGGAGGTCGGCCGGCCGAAGAAGTCCGTGTCGGCAACGAAGCTCTTGGCGAGGTGCTGCACCTCGATGAGGTTGTTTGCTTGCTCCCGGCCCATCTTATCGCGCCTCCTCGGGTGATGCGGACGCGCGGCGCCGCGCCCGCGCGCTCTGGTTGATGATCTCTCGCTCCTGCGCCTCGAGCTCCGCCTTCACGCGATGCGCCGCCTCCGTGGCCTCTACCGCCTCGACGACCTCGCTCTCATCGTCATACAGATGGCAGCGCACTTTGCGCTTGGTGCCTGGCAGCTGCTTGAGCTGCGGGGCCTCGGCGCGGCAGCGCTCGCTGCAGCGCTCGCAGCGATCTGAGAACGGGCAACCCGCGGGCATGTCGAGCGGATTGGGAACCGACCCCTTGATCATGTAGAGGCGACCGGGATTCTGCTCCTCCAGCCGCGGAATCGACCGAAGGAGACCCAGCGTGTACGGATGCAGCGGATGCTCGAACAGCTCGAACTTCTCGCCCTCCTCGACCACCTGACCGCAATACATGACCACCACGCGGTCAGCCACTTCGGACACGACCCCCAGGTCATGGGTGATAAGCAGCACGGCCATGTTGAACTCGCTGCGCAGCTTATAGATGAGCTCGAGGATCTGCGCCTGGATGGTCACGTCGAGCGCCGTGGTGGGCTCGTCCGCGATGAGCACCTTGGGGTTGCACGAGAGCGCCATGGCGATCATGACGCGCTGGCGCATACCGCCGGACATCTGGTGCGGGTAGTCGCGCGCTCGGTCCTCGGGGCTGGGGATGCCTACCAAGCGCAGCATCTCGACCGCGCGGGCCCACGCCTCCTTCTTATCCACGTCCTCATGTGCCTGGATGGCCTCGACGATCTGGTCGCCCACGCGGTAGACCGGATTCAAGCTGGTCATGGGCTCTTGGAAGATCATGGAGATGTTTCCCCCGCGTACCTGCTCCATCTCGGATTCGGAGAGGGAGAGCAGGTCCTTCCCATCAAAGGTGATGGATCCGCCGGCGACGTGGCCGGGTTTCTGCAGCAAGCCCATAATGGACAGCGACGTGACGCTCTTGCCCGAACCGGACTCGCCCACCACGGCCAGGATCTCACCTCGGTCGAGATCGAACGTGACACCGTTGACCGCGCGTACCACGCCCTTGCGGGTGGGGAACTCGGTCACCAGGTCGTGCACCTCTAGCATTGCCATATGATCACCGGTTCCTAGACTTGGGGTCGAACGCATCGCGGATGCCGTCGCCGAGCAGGTTGAAGGCGAGGACGGTCACGGTGATGGCCAGACCAGGGAAGATCATCGCGTGCGGGGCCGCGAAGATGTAGTTGCGGCCGCGGCCCAGCATATCGCCCCACTCGGCTGCCGGGGGCTGGACGCCCAGGCCCAGGAAGCCCAGGGCCGCCGCATCCAGGATGGCGCTGGAGATGCCCAGCGTGGCACGGACGATGATGGAGGGCATGACGTTAGGCAGCACGTGGCGGAAGATGATGAGCGCATCGGAATCGCCGATCACGCGCGCGGCGGCCACGTAATCGGACTGCTTGACCGACAGCACCTGGCTGCGCACGATGCGCGCGTACTCGGGAATGGAGACGAAGCCGATCGCGATGATCGCCTTGTCGATGCCGCGCCCCAATGCCGCCATGAAGGCGATGGCCAGCAAGATCGACGGGATGGCGAGCATCATGTCCATGACGCGCATGATGACGGTGTCGAGCGCGCCGCCCTTGTAGCCGGCGAGCGCGCCGAGGGTGACGCCGATGGTCAGCGATATCGCAACGGACAGCAATCCCACGGTCAGCGAGATCTGGCTACCGATGAGCACACGGCAGAAGATATCGCGACCCTGCTGGTCGGTGCCGAACCAGTGCGCGGCGCTGGGACCCTGAAACGATGCGGACAGGTCCTGCTGATAGGGATCATACGGCAGGATCTGGGGCGCGATGAACGTGATGATCGCGACGAGCGCGAGCGCGATGATGACGCCCAGGCTCACCATGGCGGGGACATTCTGACGCAGCGCGTACCACACGTCCTTCCACAGCGATTCGGTCTTTTCGACACCCCGCTCCTCCTGAGCGGGAGCGTCGTTGTGCATAACGGCGGCAGCCATGCGGATCACCCCTCTTCCTTTGCATACGAGATTCGAGGATCAAGATAGGCGTAAACCACGTCGACAACCAGGTTGATCACGATGAAGATCACGCCGATCAACAGCACGGCACCCTGCACGACGGGAAAATCGGACTTCAGGATGCAATCGACCACGTACTTGCCGAGGCCCGGCCAAGCGAACACCGTCTCGGTCAGCATGGCGCCACCCAAAAGGCTTCCCAGCTGCAGGCCGATGACCGTGGTGACGGGCAGCATGGCGCAACGCAGCGCATGATGGCGATGCACGCGGCCGACCTTGAGGCCCTTGGCGCGCGCGGTGCGGACATAATCCTCGTTCAGCGTCTCCAGCATGCTCGAGCGCGTCATGCGGGTGATAACCGCCATGGAATACATGGAAAGCGCCAGAGCCGGCAGGATGATATGGCTCAAGGCGTCGCCGAACGCCTCGAAATCGCCGGACAGCAAGGTGTCGAGCAGATAGAGGCCCGTCCCGCCCACGGGCTGGAGCAGCGGGTCGATACGGCCCGAGCTGGGCAGCACGTGAAGCACGCCGGCGAACAGGATGATCAGCAAGACGCCCAGCCAGAAGATGGGCATCGAGACGCCCACCAGAGCGAGGACGGTCGCGATGCCGTCGATCGCGGTGTTCTTATGGGTCGCAGACAGCACGCCCAGGGCGACGCCCGCCACGGCTGCGATCACGATCGCCACGAGCGCGAGCTCGACGGTCGCCGGAAATCGGGCCATCAGCTCCTGCAGCACGGGAGCGTGCGTGTAGTAGCTCTCGCCCAGGTCGCCGCGAATGGCCCCGAACAGAAAATCGAAGTACTGGACGATGATGGGATCGTTCAAACCCTGCGCATCGCGCCATGCCTGCATGGCCTCGGGAGTCGCATGCTGACCCAGCACCACCGGCGCCGGATCGGCCGAGAACACCCTCATGATGAGGAAGACGATGACCGAGACGCCCAGCAACACGGGGATAGCCTGCAGCATGCGCTTGACGATATATTTCAGCATGGAGGCCCCTCCTTTCTAACCTACGGCTCGGCGCCAGCGGGCAAAAGCAGCGGGGCAGGAACTCGTCCCGCCCCGCTGCACGGCTCGCGACGCATCGCCGAACGGGCGCTATGCGGACTTGGTCACGCCTTCCATGTGAACGACTCCGGTGGGGTGATAGAAGAATCCCTTGACCTTGGGGCTGTAGCCCGCGAGATTCTTGGAGTGGCTGATGAGCATCCAAGGCATTTGGTCTGCGACCATCTGCTCGCACTGCAGGTAGATATCGTCGCGCTCGTCGCCATCAACGGTCTCGAGGCCCTTCTGGATCAACGCGTTGTACTCTTCGCTGCGGAAGCGCCCGACGTTCATGGAGACGTTCTCATCCGAAAGCAGATTCATGAAGTTGTCGGGGTCGCCGTTGTCGCCAACCCAGCCATAGAGGCAGACATCGAAGGCATCCGTCTCGACCTTGGTCTTGTACGTGGTCCAGTCATAGGAGACGATCTCCATATCCACGCCCACCTTCGCCAGGTACCCCTGGATGGCCTCGGCGAGGGCCTGGCCGCCGATGGAGTTGTAGGGACGCGGGTTGGTGTAGGTAAGCATGGTGCAGCTGGTGATGCCGAGCTCGGCAAACGCGGCCTTGGCGGCATCGGGATCATATGCGGTGCGCGTGACCTTTTCGGCATAGGGCGCCATCCACAGCGGCATGACGGAGGTCGCGACGCCGGCGTAGTCGCCGTACAGGCTCTTGACCATCTCCTCAACATTGACCGCCTGGCAGAACGCGCGGCGCGCCTCGACGGTGGTGAACTGGCTGTTGTCGTTACGGAAGGCCATGTAGTTGATGTTCATGCCGTCCTCGTCGAACAGCTCGCAGCCGCCCTGGGTGATGGTATCGACCACGGAGGCGTCGATGCCGTCGATGATGTCGACCTCGCCGTTGGTGAGGGCGGTCACGCGGCTGGAGTTCTCGGCGATGAAGCGGAAGACCACGTTCTTGGTCTTGGGCGCGCTCTCCTTGTCCCAGTAGTCCTCATTCGCCTCGAGGACCACGTTCTCGCCCTTGGACCAGGACACGAACTTATAGGGGCCGGAGCCAATCGGCTGCTCATTCGAGCTACCCGCTTCGAAGGCGGAGGGGGCGACCACGGGAGCTGCCAGGGCCATCGCCATGTTCTTGACGAACGGAGTCGAGGCCGCGCGGAGCCTGATCACCAGCGTGGTCGCATCCGGCGTCTCCATCGACTCGATACCGGTGCCGGAATCCTCGGCGCCGAAGACGAAGCTGGCATACGGCATGTCCTCGGTGCGGTTCGGCTCGAGCTGGCGCTCGATAGAGGCTTTGACCGCCTCGGCATCGCAGTCGGTGCCGTCGTGGAACTTGACGCCCTCCTGCAGCTTGAAGGTATAGGTGAGGCCGTCATCGGAGATCTCGGGCATCTGGGAAAGGCCGGCCACCACCTCGCACGTCTCCGTATCGTATCGGAGCAGCGTGTCGTAGATGTTGCACATGATCTTCGCGGACTCGCCATCGTCCACATATGCAGGATCCAGGCCACGGGGGTCTGCGCCCTGAGCGAACGTGATGGTATCGGCGACGCCCGAAGCAGTCTTGGAGCCCGAGCCTGCCTCGCTTGCGCGCTGGCTGCCGCAACCGGCAAGGCCCAGCGCGCCCAAAGCGCTGACAGCGCCCATGGCCTCGATGAAACGCCTTCTCGAAATCTCTGCATTGATAGACATGTTATCCCCCGCCTTTTCGCAGTAAGACCCGGTAATACGACTCGCGCATAGCGATTCCGCACAGATAACAGTGCACTACGCTAAAGTGTCGCGTCATTGCATTATTGCTGCTCGCCCCCGTGGCCACCGGCCTCGGCACTTTTGTTTACTTTAGTGTATTAAAGTATTAAACAGCCTGTAACAATTCAAAGCAGCGAAGTCGTTTGGAGCGGCCCGGGGCAGCGAGCACGGCGGGCGAATTTGGAGCGGCCCGGGCCAGCGAGCACGGCGGGCGGATTTGGAGCAGTTCGAGGCAGCGAGCACGGCGGCGAATTTGGAGCAGTTCGAGGCAGCGAAGGCGTTTGGAGCGGCTCGAGGCAGCTAAGTCCGCAAAACGCCGCTTCTCGCTGCCTCAAGGTGCACGAAATCCGCTCGCTGCCTCGAACTGCACGAAATTCGTCCTTCACGCTTCGCATAGGACGCAGCACCGCACCCTGCACGGGATTCGGCTTTCCACGGGCTAGATACTGAATAAAAAAGCAGGTAGATACGCATATCTACCTGCTGTAACGGTTGGTGGAGGCGCGGAGAATCGAACTCCGGTCCACGAAAGCTCCCTGATCGGCATCTCCAAGCTCAGTCGCCGATTTAGATTCGGAGCCGTTGCGCGCGGCGACGCGCTCGCAGGTTCCTAGTTGGTTCGATCTTAGCCCGCGCCATACCGACTACGTGCGCGGGAGCATTCCCCTAAAATGACGTCGCCCCGGAGTCGGGGAAATCCCCGGATTGACGCGCCGCTAGTTAATTAAGCGGCGAGGGCATACTGCCCAGAGAAATTATTGTTGTCAATTCATTTTGACGGTACCCCAGTTTAACGTGGGCGAGGAGACCACGGCTTGCTTCCTCTCTCAGAGCTATCGCGTCGAAACCAGTCGCCCCCTCATGCGAGAGGTCTGGGCATCGCGACATTTGCGCCGCGCATGCATCGACCTGTCAAAGTACGCGCCGTCATCGCAGATAACGGCTGGGTTACGTATTCTACCACGTTTGACCCTTCGCTAAACACGCCGGCAGGCAATACGCCCCCTGGCGCGCAAGAAGGAAAGCAGTCCGCAGCGGCATGGAGTGGGCAGCAAGCTCGCAGCGGCATGAAGCGGGCAGCGAGCTCGCGGCGGCATGAAGCGGGCAGCATGCTCGCAGCCGCCCGCCGCCCGCCAGCGCGGATTCCACTCGGATCTACGACAAGCTCGCGCGCAGCAGCTCGTTGAAGAGCTTGGGGTTTCCGCTGCCGCGGCTTGCCTTCATGCACTGGCCCACGAGGAAGCCAATGACCTTCTGGTTGCCGTCGCGATACTGCTGCGCCTGGTCGGGGCAGTTCGCCAGCACCTCGTCGACGATGGGCTGCAGGGCGCCCGCATCGCTCACCTGGCGCATGCCGCGCTCGTCGACGATCTTCTCGGGATCATCGCCGCTCTGCGCCATGACCTCGAAGACCTCGTGCGCCTGGTTGGAGCTGATGGCGTCCTCTGCCAGGAGCTCGGCAAGCGAGGCGACCTGCGCCGGAGCGATACCGCTCGCCTCCAACGTCGTGCCCGCCGCCTTGAGATAGCCCGCCATCTCGTTGACGATGAGGTTCGCCACGACCTGCGCCGCCTTTCCCGCAAGCCCCTTGGCTGCCCGCTCGAAGAAAGCGGCGGTCGCGGGATCGCCGGCGATCTGCTCGGCGTCGGCGCGCTTGATGCCGAAATCGGCCTCGAAGCGGTCGCGCTTCGCATCGGGAAGCTCGGGCAGCTCGGACGCGCAATGCTCGATGAACTCATCGCTCAAGTCGAACGGGGCCAGATCGGGATCCGGGAACAGGCGGTAGTCGTCGGCCGTCTCCTTCACGCGCATCACCACGGTGCGCTTGCGACTGGGCTCCCAGTGGCGCGTCTCCTGGTAGATGATGCCGCCCTCCTCGAGCACCTCGGCTTGGCGGCAGATCTCGTAGGCGAGGCCGTCGTGCAGCGCCTTGAAGCTGTTCAGGTTCTTGAGCTCGGTCTTGGTCCCCAGACGCGTCTCACCGCGGCGGCGCAGGCTCACGTTGCCGTCGCAGCGCATGGAGCCGTGCTCCATCGAGCAGTCGGAGATACCCAGGGTGAGGAAGATGCGGCGCAGCTTCTCCATGAAGAGGCGCGCCTCCTCGGGCGTGCGCAGATCGGGCTCGGTGACGAGCTCGATGAGCGGCGTGCCGCACCGGTTGTAGTCGATCAGGCTCTCGGCGGCGGCGGTGATGCGCCCCTCTTCGCCGCCCAGATGGTTCATCTTAGCCGCGTCCTCTTCCATATGGATGCGCAGGATGCGGATGGGCACGCTGTAGCTTCCGTCCTCATGGCGCTGCGGGAGAAAGAGCTCGTCCGCATCGTAGCCCGCCATATGGGCGGAGCTCTCGGGCATCTGCTCGCTCATGCTCGCCGATAGCCCCACAGCGTTGGCGCTCGCGCTCGCCAGGCTCTGCGCCTCGCCCTCGCCGAACGCGCACGCAGGGCGCTCGGCCGCGCCGCGCCCCGTCACCTCCAGGTCAAGATGCCCGTGCATGCAGAATGCGACGGGGCCCTGCGTGGTCTGGAAGTTCTTCGCCATATCGGGATAGAAGTAGTGCTTGCGATAGAACATCGAGTGCTTCTGGATACGGCAGTTCGTCGCCAGACCGGCCTTCACGATCGATTCGATCGCGCGCTTGTTGGGTACCGGCAGGGCGCCCGGCAGCCCCAGGCAAACCGGGCACACGTTGGCATTGGGCTCGTCATCGTGGCTGAGCTTGCAGCCGCAGAACATCTTGGTGTCGAGCGCCGTGAGCTCGGTATGAATCTCGAGGCCGATCACGGCCTCCCAATCCTTCAGGACTTCAGCGAGCTCCTTCATGCGAGCTCACCCCCCTTCTGGGCACAAGCGGGAGCGGCGGGCGACGCGCCGAAGCGCACCTCCAGCGCGCGAGCATAGGTGATGAGCTCGCGATCGTGGAACGCGGGTGCGACCAGCTGCGCCGCCACCGGCAGACCGGAATCCTCGCCCAGACCCAGCGGAACGGAGATGCCACCGTTGCCGGCGATGTTGAGCGAGATGGTATACAGATCGGACAGGTACATCTGGGTGGGATCGGAGATCTCGCCGTGCTTGAACGCGGTGCGCGGGGCCGCGGGCATGAGGATCGCGTCGACCTTCTCGAACGCCTTCGCGTAATCGCGCGTGATCAGGGTGCGTGCCTTCTGCGCCGCATAGTAGTACGTGTCGTACACGCCGCTCGACAGCAAGTAGGCGCCGAGCATCTGCCGGCGCTTCGCCTCCATGCCGAAACCGTGGGCGCGCGACAGCGAGCTCTGGGCGGCCAGGTTCGAGCAGCCCTCCTCCTGATAGCCGTAGCGAACGCCGTCGAAGCGCGCCAGGTTGGAGAACGCCTCCGCCGGACCGATGACGTAATACGCGGCGATGGCGGCGTCGAGATGCGGAAGGTCGACCTCGACGAGCTGCGCGCCCTGCTCCTCGAGCGCGGCCGCGGCGGACTCGATAGCGCTGCGAACCTCGGATGTCAGGCCCTCGGCCTCCATGAACGCCGGGATGATGCCGATGCGCCTGCCCGCGACGCCGTCCTCCAGATGCTCGCAGAAATCCACCGGGAAATCCTGCGAGGTGCCGTCGAACGGGTCGCGCCCCGCCCCCACGAGCGCGTTCATGGCGAGCGCGACGTCCTCAACCGTCCGGCCGAACGGCCCGACCTGGTCGAGCGAGCTGCCGAAAGCGACGACGCCGTAACGGGACACCGCGCCGTAGGTGGGCTTCATGCCCACGACGCCGCAGAAGGAAGCAGGCTGGCGAATCGATCCACCGGTATCGGATCCAAGCGACAGCGTCGCCTCGCCGGAGGCAACGGCGGCGGCGGATCCACCCGAGGAGCCGCCCGGGACGCGCTGGACGTCCCACGGGTTGTTCGTGGGGTGGAACGCGGAGCTCTCGGTCGAGGAGCCGAACGCGAACTCGTCCATATTCGCCTTGCCGACGGGCAGGCAGCCGGCATCGAGCATGCGCTGGACGCACGTGGCGGTATACACGCTCTCATAATCGCCCAGCATGCGCGACGCGCACGTGGTGCGCGTGCCCACCAGGTTCATGTTGTCCTTGATGGCCAAAGGCACGCCCGCCAGCGGGGGCAGCGTCTCGCCCGCGGCGCGGGCCGCGTCGATCCGGGCCGCTGCATCGAGGGCAAGGTCCGCGGAAACCTGCAGGAATGCGCCGATCTCGGCATCGCGCGCCTCGATCGAATCGAGTGCGGCGCGGGCGACCTCGGTCGCGCTGAACTCGCCCGCAGCGACGCCCTCGGCGATTTCACGGGCGGAAAGAAGGTCCAGTGACGGCATTATCGGTCCCCTCCCTCTCCGAGAATGGAAGGAACGCGGAACGAGCGCCCGCGCGAGCTCGCGGCATCCTTGAGCGCCTCGTCGATCGGCAGGGCGCGCGCGGCGTCCGACTCGTCTCCGCGCATCACGTTCGACAGGTCGCCGATGGGATGGAACGTGGGCTCGACGTCCTCGTCCGCGTACTGCAGGATGGGGTCGAGCATCGCCACCGCATCGTTCATGTACGCCGTCATATCGGCGAGCTCTTCTTCTGTAAGGGCTATGCGCGCATATTCCGCAATGCCGCGCACGTCCGTCTCGGTGAGTGCCATGGGCGCTCCTTCCGCTTGCGTACGAATGTTCACCATTATAGGCACAAGCGGTTGCTCCATCGGAATGGAGCGCCCGACGCGAGCAAAATTCTCGCGCGGCCTCGCGCCCGGAAGCGCCCCGCGCAGCCCGGCACCCCTTCCCGACGACGGCGCGCAGCGCAGACCAGCGCCCTCCCGACGACGGTGCCCCGCGCAGCTTTGGCGCCCTAGCGCGCCGGCCTATACGTCGCGTACTCCAGGATGAAGCCGACCACAGCCCCCGCGAGCGAGGCGACGACAGCCCACACAAGATGGGCGACGCCGTTGCCAAGCACGCCCGGATCCACGAACGAAAGCCAGTTGAACACGCCCAGCCCGCCCGACATGTAGCTGACCGCTCCGGACAAGCCGATGACGAACCCGCCGACCGCGGAACCGATGCACGCGTTTCGCAGCGCCCGCCGTTCGGGCAAGGCGATGCCGTACAGCGCGGGCTCGGTGATTCCAAAGAAGAAAGACGAGACCATGGCGGGCATTGCGAGGGCGCGGAACTCGCCGTCCCTGTTTTTGAGATACATCGCGAGGACCACCGCTCCGAGCGAAAACGAATGCGCGACCACCGATGCGAGGATGTGATCGTAGCCCGCGACGCTGACGTTCATGATCGCCACGGGGATGAGACTCCAGTGGCAGCCGAAGGCGACCAGGCACATCCAAAGGCCGGCGAGCAGCGTGCAGCCCACGACGGAGCCCACCACCGGAAGTCCGAACAAACCCCGGAACAGCGCAGCGATCAGATTCGTCACCAGCGTCGCCGCGGGGCCGATCACCAGATACCCCGATACGACGGCGGCGACCATAGTGACGAGGGGAACGAAGAACAGCTTGAGCGGCCGCGGCATCCAGCGCTTGCACCACGCTTCCACCTTCGATGCAAACCAAACCATAAGCACGATGGGAACGACCGTACCCGCGTAGCCGCCTGCGGGCATAATGAGGGGCAGCCCGAAGAAATCCGCGCACCACGAGAACGAACCCGCGAGGCCCAGCTCGACGCTGCCAACGACCTCGCCGTCCGCCATCGCCGCCATCGCGGGATACACCAGCGAGAACGCGATGCCGAGCGCGGTGAACTCGCTCAGCCTGAATTTCCTCGCCGCCGTCAGCGCCAGCACCACCGGCAGGAAGTAGAACATGCCATCGGCCACGGCGTGCAAGAGCCCATAGGCGCCGGACCCCGCGAACGCCCCCGCGAAAAACCATTCGTCCGTGAACACGATGAGCGCCAGGAGCCCCTTCATCACGCCGGCGGCGGCGAAAGCCGCTATCATGGGTTGGAAAATGCCGGAGACCAGGTCGATCGCGCGGGCAGCGAGCCCCATGGGCTTCTCGACCGCAGTGGCGGGAGGACGTTCCTCGAAGCCGCCGTGCGCAAGCACCGCCTCGTATACCTCGTCGACCTTATCCCCCACCACGACCTGATACTGGCCGTTTGCCCGTATCACCTTGAGGACGCCTGGAAGCGCCTCGATAGCAGCCGTATCCGCCCGGCCCTCGTCCACCAACTTGAAGCGAACCCTGGTGAAGCAATGCGCGACGCTCTCGATATTATCGAGGCCGCCGATATTATCCAAGATAGATCGAGCTAGATCACCGCACGAATCCAGCATGGCAACGCCCTTCTTCCCGATGGCGACTCGGCCGAGCGCCTGTATCTCCAAGGGAAGAATACCGTACTTTTGTCGTTTATCGCACTGCGGGCGCAAGCGGACCGACGAGGCGACCGTGCGAGATATGAGTAAGCGGAGCCGCGTTCAAAGTCCCCCCGGCTTTGGACACGATCCCGCTTCACTCACAGAAAAGAAATGACATCGAAGAGGGCGTGCGGGCGTACCCTGGAGCACCTCTCCGTGCTGGTTGGTATCCTGCCATTATTCGAATGAGTTCTCAAGGGATATCAGCCAAGCGGATACTTCTTTTCCAAGCTAAGGGCTATCATGGAACGATATGTTGATACGTTTTGACACCTGTCTCAAACTTGCATTGGAGTTGCGAGATGGATATTATGCACCGCATCGAGACCGCACGTAACCTTACGCCCACCGAGCAGCAGGTCGCCACCACGGCGCTCGCCATGGCGAATCGGCTTAAAGATTACGGCATCAAGGAGTTCGCCCGCGCCGCCCACGTCTCCATTCCGAGCGTGCATCGCTTCTGCAAGAAGATCGGTCTCGAAGGGTTCAAGGAGCTCAAAATCGAGATCGCCCGCGCCGAGGCGTTCCGCGAAGGACAACCCCGGGACTTCAACATCAACTTCCCCTTCACCCCGCAAGACGACGGCTCGGCGATGCTCGGCAGGATGTCCACCCTCTACGATGCGACGCTTCGCGATACCCGCGCGCTGCTCGACGCCGAAACGATCGACGAGGTCGCCGCGCTCATCGCAAACGCCGAGCACATCAACATCTACACGCAATCGCATAACCTCTATCCCGCGCAGATGTTTTGCGGCCGGCTGCTCTCCTGCGGCTTCTTCGCCACGTGCTACGACGATCTGGAGCGGCAGGTATGGGCGGCGCTCGGATCGACCGAGCGCGACGTGTCCGTCCTCATCTCGTACTCGGGCATGGGGCCCAACCTGTCCACGATCGTCCCCATCCTCACCGAGCGAAACGTACCGAGTGTGCTCATCGGCACGTCCCAGGCGCAGCGGCTCAACCCCGCGCTCAGCCATTACCTCTACGTCAGCGACCTTGAACGGCCCCAGGACCGCATCGCCCAGTTCGCCAGCCACATCGCGGTCCAATACGTGCTCGATGTGCTCTTCTGCTGCGCGTTCACGCATGATTGGGACAGCAACATGGCCGCGCTCGCCAGCGCCATCCCCTACACCAAGCTCACGCCCGGCCTGCATCGCTTTCCCGGGGCGCCCAACGACATGGAGTTTCTCGATTCGCCGCAGTAACCCCGCGAGCCGCAGGGCCGCCCCGCGCGCTTGCCGTTCTAGTACGCGAGATGCGCCTCATCCGCGCAAAGAAGCGTCCCATCGAGGTAGCGGCCGGCAAGCCAGCGCGCCATGGGCAGATTCTGGTCCAGATAGTTGCCGCACTCCTCGGGACGGGCGCCGGGGATCTCCCCCTCGAACCCGCGCACGAACTCGAAGAGGCCCGTCACCAGGGGCAGAATATCGCTCGACGACACCTCGCCGAACACGACGAGGTAGAAGCCCGTGCGACAACCCATCGGCCCGAAATACACCACGCGCGAGGACCACTCGGGATCGTTGCGCAGATAGGTGGCCCCCAGATGCTCGATGGTGTGCAGCTCCGCCGTGTTCATAACCGGCTGACGATTGGGGGCAGTAAGACGCAAGTCGAAGGTGGTCACCGCCGCGCCCGTAGCCGGATCCCGATCGACCCGGGATACGTAGACGCCGGGCTCCAGCGTCAGGTGGTCAACGGTAAAGCTCGCGATCTTTTCCATCTCCGTCATGGTCGGCACGCTCCTTCGCTCGAAAACTGCTGCATCAGGATTCTACTCCGATGCGGCGGCCACATTCTACTCCGATGCTGCGGCCTCGTATGCGCTATTCCGTCCGCTCCTCGCAGGGATCAAGGCTCTCCCTCGCCTGCAACCGCGGCAAACGGCGTTCCCGCAGGGCTTCCGCAAGCTCCTCGATGTGATCCCAGGAGATCTCTCCGACGATATCGATCACCGCCGACGAGATGGTCACGGTGACGAGCGACCAAGCGATACGCTCGAACGGGATATAGCTCAACGAGAGCGCCAGGACGGAGAGGTCTGTAAACAGATAGCAGCGGCCGACCCGCCAGCCCGTGACCTTCGAGATCGACAAGGCAAGCGCATCGTCTCCGCCGGCAGACCCGCCCTGGCGAACCACCAGCCCGACGCCGACGCCGACGAATAACCCGCCCAGCACCGCGGCGACGAGCGGATCCCCCGAGAAATCCGGCAGCAAGGGAGGAAAGCTCTCCCATACACGGTAAAAGCCGGCAACAGCGGCGGTGGCGATAGCCGACCAACCCAGGAACCTGCCGCCCAGCAGCTTGAGCGCCACCGCATAGCATATGATGTCGAGCACCGGCGACGCGATGGAGGACGGGATTCCGAACCACTTGTTCAAAAATAGCATGAAGCCGATGACGCCGCCCTCGGTGATGCCGGTGACCTCGTGGATGTTGTGCACGCCAAACGTAAAGATCGCCGCACCCAGCAGCACGATGCCCAGTTTTTTGAAAAAGCGCTGCAGGCGGCGAGGACCTGCCGGCTGCGTCGAACTCCCGTCGAGCTGCAACGGGCCGGCGTCCCCTCGCCCCGCGTCGGCCGCGTCCGCACCCTCCATGCGGAGGCCGCCCTCCGACGCGCCCGCGCCCTCGTCATGCAGCGACGAAGTCGACTCCGCCAGCCCGGACGTCTCAATCTCGGTATTCATGTTGCTATCTCCCCACTAGCTTGTTATCGACCAGCCTACTGAACGCCCGGCTTCCATACAAGAGCCCTCGCAAGAGAACACGACAGCTTCATATGTCCGATTTCGGACTATTTTGTTTGTTGAGAACCGTAAGCACAGCCAAACTGCATAGAATCAAGCTGTTCCTGAATATAGTTATTACACTGTTGTTGATTAACTTAATTTCAATCTCACGCAGGCAATCGCCGTGGCATTAAATGTCACTTTTGAGTCCTTAAGGTACCCGCATTATTGATCCTGCACGCATTTCGAGACTCGAATCTTGCCCCCGAACGAGCCGACTCGCATCCATCCCCTACTTAACAAGGCGATATACCACGAGATAATACCCTTCTGTGGAGGAATGTCCGGCTTCCGGTTTATACAAACGGGAAGCCGGACAGGCAAAAGACTCATTTTGAGCATTTAGTGCCACGGGTCCCGAAACCGCAGCCAAAACCGCCCCCATACGTGCCTCAGGCACGGGCAGCGATTTGCCTCAAGCCGGAAAAGGCGATGCCGCGCGCTCCCCTCCCTCGCCGCGCACCCATCAGACCGCGCCGCACGCTCCCTTACCCTCGCAGCGCGTCAATCGGACCGCGCAGCACGCTCCACCAGGCCTCACGACGCGTCGCGCCCGCGTGCGAGTCGCGCATGCACGATGCCGGCCAGCGCACCGATCAACGAAGGAATCACCCATCCCATACCGAATGAAGCCAGCGGTATCGCATCGAACGGCAACCACGTGCCGGGAAGGAACGCATCGCGGACGCTGGTCGCAACGCTCACCAGCGCCGCGGCGCCAACGACCCACGGCCATACCTGCGGCACGCGATCGCATGCCTTGTGGAGCATTCCCATGAGTACGAGCACAATCGAGATGGGGTACAGCGCGTTGAGCAGCGGAACCGAGAAAGTCAGAATGGCATCGAGGCCGAAGTTCGAGACCGCGCAGGAGAAAACAGCGAAACCAAGAGCCCAGACCTTATAGGGGACCTTCGGCAACACGCTGGCAAAATACGTCCCGCAGCAACTGATGAGTCCGATGCATACGTTGAGGCACGCCAGCAAGAAGATGGCCGCCACCAACACGAGACCGATCGTTCCGAAGTGCATCGAGGCGGAAGCGCTCAAGATAGCGGCGCCGTTCGTGAGGCCGGGATCGGACACGCTGAGATTCGCGCCCACGACCGCCAGTCCGCAATAGATGAGCGCCATGAGGATACCGGCGAGCAATCCAGCGCGCGAGACCTCGCGCGTCAGGCCGGCATCGCTCGTAACACCGAGCTCGCGGATGTTCGTGGCGATCACGATACCGAACGTCAGCGATGCGAGCAGGTCCATAGTCTGGTACCCCACGAGGAAACCCTGCAAGCCGGGGGCGGATGCATACGATGCTTGCGCCGCCGCGATTCCCTCGGGAGCCGGATTGAACAGGGCGGCACCGGTCACTGCGACGATCAGGGCGATGAGCGCAGGGCCCGTCACATGGCCGAGCAGCCGGGTGAGGCGCCCGGGATGCATGGCGAGCAGATAGGCCGCGATGAAAAAGAGAACGGAGAACACCAGGCGCCCCATCTTAAGCGACACGCCCGCCGGCAACAGAGGCTGCAACATCTCGAAGGATGTCGACGAGGTGCGCGGAATCGCCAGGCACGGACCGATCGCCAGGTAGACCGCCGCTACGAACACGCTTGCGAACACGGGGTGCACGCGCGATGCCAGGTCGCGAATCGTCCCGGCAAGCGCGACGGCGACGATACCGAGCACCGGCAAGCCAATCCCCGCTGCCAGAAACCCCACCATAGCGGGCACGCCGTCGGCACCCGCCTGCAAGCCAACCAACGGCGGAAGGATGAGGTTGCCCGCGCCGAAAAACATCGAGAAGAGCGTGATTCCCACGAAGATCGACTGCCGAGGGCTCAAGGATTGTCTTTCCATGTCCGCTCCGTTCATGCCGTAACGTATCGATATAACCGTACACTCTATCAAACTCGCGGCCCCGCGCCCGCGGCGGGCGCGAGATGGCAAGCGCATATATCGCGCTTGCAAGGAGCGCGACTTTCCCCTCCGTTAATTGATACGGTTTTGGTAGCATAGTTAGCCATGTGAAACGCCTTGCCACGCAACCCGAAAGGATGCGCACCATGCACAACAACACGTCAGGCGAAGCCCCGGTGGGCTGCGACATGATAACCAAGCGAGACGGACGCGTCGAAGCGTACGATGGCGCCAAAATACGCATCGCCATGCAGCGGGCCTTCGGGGACCTCGCCCGGCAGGCAACCGACGACCAGCTCGACGCGCTGCTCTCTTCCGTAGAGGCGTCCATGTCGGCCTGCGGCGCCTGCAGCGTCGAGGAGATCCAGGACCTGGTGGAGCGGACCCTCATGGAGCACGGCCACTATGATGTGGCAAAGGCGTACATCCTGTACCGCCACAAGCGCGCCGAACAGCGCGACCTGCGCGCAGCGCTCGCCCGCAGCGTCGGGGACCCCGCGCTCGCATCTGTTTTCGAGCGCATCGCCCGCGACTTCCCCGAGCCCGCCTACAGCCTCGAGCAGCTCGACCATCGCTTCCAATCGTTCTCGAAGCCAGGCATGCCCGTCGCGGACCGCCTCGCGTCGCTCACCAAGGCTGCCGTCGAGCTCACCTCCCAGGAGGCGCCGCGCTGGGAGCTCGTCGCCGGGCGCCTGCTCGCGTTCTCCGCTCACCGCGCGCTCGCCGAAACCGAGTCGCGGCTCGGACTGCACACCCTCTACGACAAGATCCGCTACCTCACCGATGAGGGCCTGTACGGTTCCTATATCCCCGAGGGCTACTCGCGAGCCGAAATCGACCAGGCCCGCCTGTTCATCGACGACGCCCGCGACGAGCTATTCACCTACGCCGGCCTCGACCTCGTGCTCAAACGCTATACCGTCCGCTCGCACGATCACGAGCTGCTCGAGAGCCCGCAAGAGATGTACCTGGGCATCGCGCTCCACCTGGCCCTCCGGGAAAAGACCAACCGCATGCAGTGGGTCAAGCGCTTCTACGACATGCTGTCGCGCCTCGAGGTCACGATGGCGACGCCGACCCTCTCGAATGCCCGCAAGCCCTACCACCAGCTCTCGAGCTGCTTCATCGACACGGTGCCCGACAGCCTCACCGGCATCTACCGCAGCATCGACAACTTCGCGCAGGTGTCGAAATACGGCGGCGGCATGGGTATGTACCTCGGCAAGGTCCGCGCGACCGGCGGTTCGATCCGAGGCTTCTCCGGCGTCGCGGGCGGCGTGATCCGGTGGATCCGCGTCATCAACGATACCGCCGTCGCGGTCGACCAGCTCGGCATGCGCCAGGGCGCCGTCGCGGTCTACCTCGATGCCTGGCACCGCGACCTGCCCGAATTCCTGCAGCTGCGCACCAACAACGGCGACGACCGCATGAAGGCGCACGACGTCTTCCCCGCCATCTGCTATCCCGACCTCTTCTGGCGCATGGCCGACGAGGACCTCGACCAGGCCTGGCACCTCATGTGCCCGCACGACATCCTCACGGTGAAGGGCTACGCGCTGGAGGACTACTACGGAGCGGAATGGGAGCGCCGTTACCTTGACTGCATCGCCGACCCGCGCATCCCCAAGCGCACCCTCTCGATCAAGGACCTTATCCGACTCATCCTGAAGAGCGCCGTCGAGACCGGCACGCCGTTCACCTTCAACCGCGACGCCGTGAACCGCGCGAACCCCAATCCGCAGACGGGCATCATCTACTGCTCGAATCTGTGCACGGAGATCGCCCAGAACATGAGCGCGATCGAGGAGGTTTCGACCGAGGTCGTGACCGAGGACGGAGACACCGTGGTGGTCAAGACCACGCGCCCCGGCGACTTCGTCGTATGCAACCTGGCGAGCCTGTCGCTCGGCCGCCTGCCCGTGACAGATGCACCCAAGCTGCGCGAGACCGTGCGCACCGTGGTCCGCGCGCTCGACAACGTGATCGACCTCAACTACTACATGCTCCCCTACGCCGAGATCACCACCAAGCGCTACCGCGCGATCGGCCTGGGCGTCTCCGGATACCACCATATGCTCGCGATCAACGGCATCCCCTGGGAAAGCGAACAGCACCTCGAATTCGTCGACCGCGTCTTCGAGGACATCAACCGCTATGCCATCGAGGCTTCCTGCGACCTCGCCGCCGAGCGCGGCGCCTACGGCCTCTTCGAAGGCAGCGACTGGCAGACCGGCGCGTACTTCGAAAAGCGCGGCTACGCCGGCGTGGCCTGGCGCGAGCTCGCGGATCGCGTGGCCGCGCAGGGCATGCGCAACGGCTATCTGCTCGCCGTCGCCCCCACCAGCTCGACCTCGATTCTCTCCGGCACCACCGCCGGCATCGACCCGGTCATGCGGAAGTTCTTCCTGGAAGAGAAGAAGGGCAGCATGCTGCCGCGCGTCGCGCCCGAGCTCTCCCCCGCCACGTACTGGTATTACAAGCCCGCGCATCTCATCGATCAGATGTGGAGCGTCCGAGCCGCCGGCGTCCGCCAGCGCCATATCGACCAGGCGCAATCGATGAACCTCTACATCACCAACGATTACACCATGCGCCAGGTGCTCGACCTCTACCTCGAAGCATGGCGCCACGGGGTCAAGACGATTTACTATGTTCGAAGCAAGTCCCTCGAAGTCGAGGAATGCGAGAGCTGCTCCAGCTGATTCGGCTTTCACGTTGGAAGCCCGGCCTCGCGGACGCCGGGGCCACGTCGAGGCGGAGCCTTCCGTACCACTGCCTCGCAGAAGCCCCCCGGCGCCCCGTCTCGCCGGCCGACCATCGCGCAGACACCGAGACGGCTCCATATCGACCCCATCGACCCGCCCTCGACCCGCTCGCAAACCGCCCGCAACCCACCCAAGGAGGCACCCATGACGCTTGACGCCACCGCCCAGCTGGTCCGCAAGCCGCTTTTCAACCCGGATGGCCCGACCGACGTCGCCGCCCGGCGTATGATCGGCGGCGACACCACCAATCTCAACGATTTCAACAACCTCAAGTATCCCTGGGTTTCAAGCTGGTATCGCCAGGCCATGAACAACTTCTGGATCCCAGAGGAAATCAACCTCATGCAGGACGTGAAGGACTATCCGAACCTCTCCGCCGATGAGCGCGCGGCATACGACAAGATCTTGTCATTCCTCGTCTTCCTCGACTCGCTCCAGACCGCCAACCTGCCCAATATCAGCGAGTACATCACCGCAAACGAAGTCAATCTCTGCCTGCATATCCAAGCCTTCCAGGAATGCGTGCACAGCCAGAGCTACAGCTACATGCTCGACACCATCTGCAGTCCCGAGCAGCGCAACGACATCCTCTACCAGTGGAAGACCGATGAGCGCCTGCTCGCGCGCAACACCTTCATCGGTGATCGCTACAACGAGTTCCAAGACAAAAAGGACGGCCGCACCTTGCTCAAGGTGCTGATGGCGAACTACATCCTCGAAGGCGTGTACTTCTATTCCGGCTTCATGTTCTTCTACAACCTCGCGCGCATGGGCAAGATGCCCGGCAGCGCCCAGGAGATCCGCTACATCAATCGCGATGAGAACACGCACCTGTGGCTGTTCCGCAGCATCATCTTGGAGCTGCAGAAAGAGGAGCCGCAGCTCTTTACCGAAGAGAGCGTTGCCGAACTCCGTGCGATGCTGGAGGAGGGCGTGCGCCAGGAGATCGCGTGGGGCCATTACGTGGTCGGCGACCGCATCCCCGGCCTAACCAAGCAGATGGTGACGGACTACATTCGCTATCTCGGCAACCTGCGTTGGAGCTCGCTGGGCTACGGGCATCTCTACGAGGACAATCAACGCGAGCCCGCCGACATGGCCTGGGTATCGCAATACAGCAACGCGAACATGGTGAAGACCGACTTCTTCGAAGCGAAATCAACGGCCTACGCCAAATCGACCGCGCTTGTGGACGACCTGTAAGGTCCGCAACACCCTGCCCGTTCGCTTCAGCAACGCTCCCCGGCCATTCGCACGGGAGCCATACGAGCCGCGCCTGCACATCGTCATCGCGATGCGGACGCGGCTCGTTTTCGAATCGATGCTGAATTGGGCGGCCTTGGGGTGGAGTGCTGCAAGAGTGCCCGCAGAGCAGCGGTCCATAAAAATAGGGATGGAGCCCGTAGGCCCCATCCCTATTGCCCTATATAAGCACGACGCCTAGGCGCTGATCTTACTTGCGACGACGTGCGCGCGCGTAGCCAGCTGCCAGCAAACCGCTGCCGCCCAGCATGGAGAGGGCTGCGACGGCCATGGAGGCGTCGCCGGTCTGGACGAGCGAGTCGCCCTTGTTACCGGAAGGCCTGTCCGGATTCACGGGCTGGTCGGGGTTGACCGGCTTGTCGGGGTTGACCGGAGGCTCCGGATCCTCGTTCTTCTGGAACTTGGCGACCAGCTCGATATCGGAGGTCACCTTGGTGGCGAAGTCGAAGTCCTTGCCATCGAGCTGCCAGGCCACGAACGTGTAGCCATCCTTCACGGGGTCGGTGGCGGGCTTGGCCACGGCCTTGCCCTCCTCGACCTCGATCGTCTCGACGACCTTGCCGTCGGCCTTGAACGTTACGGTGAACGTCTTGGGCTCGGGCTCCGGATCCTCGTTCTTCTGGAACTTGGCGACCAGCTCGATATCGGAGGTCACCTTGGTGGCGAAGTCGAAGTCCTTGCCATCGAGCTGCCAGGCCACGAACGTGTAGCCATCCTTCACGGGGTCGGTGGCGGGCTTGGCCACGGCCTTGCCCTCCTCGACCTCGACCGTCTCGACGACCTTGCCGTCGGCCTTGAACGTCACGGTGAACGTCTTGGGCTCGGGGTCGGGGGTCACGCCGCCGTCGACGCGCTTGAAGCGCGCCTCGAGGGCAACGTTGTAGTCGGTGGGAACCTTGTAGGACAGGTCCTCGGAAACCGGCTCGTCGGAGCCGGGGGCGAACCAGCCCACGAACTCCAGCTTCTCGCCGGGCTTGGCGGTGAGCGTCAGCTCGGTGCCGCCCTTGACCTCGGCGCGGTACACGGACTTGGAATCATCCAGATCCCCAGCGGTACCGGACACGACGGAATCAACGGCCTTGCCGGTCGTCAGGTCGAGCGTGCCGTCCTCGGCAGCAGCATAGCTCTTGCTCGCCACGTACACGGAGTTCGTGGGAGCCGGCTTGTTGGCGATGTCGAACTCGGACACGGCAACCCAGTTATCGTTGGACTGCGTCGCCTCGAAGCGGACGCCGAAGACGGTCTGCGCCTCGAACGTCACGGTCTTCTTGGACGAATCGGCCTTGAACGTCGCGTCCTTGGCGACCTCCTGCCACTCGCCGTCCTTGGCGGTCTTGATGAAGACGTTGGCCTTCGTCACCTGGCCGCTCGCCTGCGGGGCGCGCGGGGTGAAGGAGAACTGGTTGATCTCGTAGCCCTTACCGAAGTCGATCTCGACCCAGATGGGGTTGGTCACGTCGAGCTTGCCGTTCTTGTTCTCGGCAGTGGCATCCTTCCAGTTGGAGTGCCAGATCGTAGCAGCATCGTTATCGTATGCGTGCTCGATACGACCGCCGGCGGGCTCGCCCGTGAGGGTCTGGGAGTTGGTCTTGGCGGTCCAGTCCTTCTTGTTGTACTGGTCGACGACCTCCTCGGCCTTAGCGGGCTTCACGACGATGTTGTCGATGCGGGCGGCGATGCCGTTCTCCTTGGAGCCGATGCGCTCGAGCGGCATGGTGAAGGTTGCGTTGGTGATGCCATCCTTGGTCACGCGGTTGGCGTCGACGTTGAAGAAGCTGCCGGTGGCGTCACCGATCTTCTCGCCATCAACGTACAGCGTGGCCTTCTGGGTCTCGGTGCGGATGGAGATGTTGACCTTCTTGCCCACGGGGAGCTTGTAATCGAAGGAGTAATCATACAGCTCGCGGGTGAAGCCCAGCTTGCCATCGTCCATCACGCGAATGTCGAGCGTGCCATACGGAGCGTCAGCCTCGAAGAGGATGTCGCCCGGGCAGGCGGGCTTGTCGAGGGTGATGTCGAAGGAGAGGTCGGTGCCGGCAGCGATCTTCTGGACCGGGGAGGTCACATAGGAAGCGCCGCCCTCGAGGACGAGCTCGCCCTTCTCGACCTTCGCCTTGGCGCCCTCGACAAGGTTGCGACCGTTCTCGCTCTTGTCGGCAAGGCCCTTCTCGAAGTCGTACTCGGCGTAGGTGTCGCCCTTCTTGGAAACCTTGCTGTAGGGGTTCACGCGAGGAGCGTCGCCGGTCTTCTCGACGATGTTGTAGAGGTTCTCGTAGCCGGCGTCGCCAGCGCCCTTCTCCATACCGGTGGGCGCCCAGGTGTTCTCGGCGTAGACCGGCATCGCGTCGAAGAAGCGCGCGTACTCGTCGGCCTCGGAAAGACCACACGCATTGGTATCGATGTTATCGTTCCAGATCGCGAACGCGCCGCCCAGGATCCTGGAGTCGCTCGCGGGCAGAACCTTGCCACCGAAGTTGTTCGGATCGTAGTTCTTGTACAGGCTGTTGGTGTTCAGGTAGTCACCATAGGCACCGCGGTTGCCACCACCGTTGGGCACCATGTAGCCATAGGTGTCCAGGATGTTGATGAGCGAGTAGCCCTTGTTGAACATGCGGACGGGGTTGGCCCAACCGAGCGACCAGATGTCCATCTGGACATCGGTTACCTCAGGGGTGCCGTCTGCAGGCTCGGTGCCGCCACCATACAGGTAGGAGCTGTCGAAGCTGCCCCAGATACGCGGGGTGTGGCCGCTCTCCAGCAGGTGCGGGACCAGGTCGTTGTAGAAATCGCAATACGCGGGGCGCCCGTTGGGAACGATGAACTCGTCGGCACCGATGTGAACGACGGTGTCGGAATCGAAGACGGGGTCGTCGCCCTGGGTGTACTCATCGAAGATGTCCCTGATGAGCGCAAGCGCTTCGGGCTTGCGGACATCGAGGTGGTCGATGGCGGAACGCGTCGTGCTGCCAGCCGTGGTGACGCGCGTGTTGTGGACCGCCAGCTCGGGCCACACCTTGGTGAAGGCGACGGCATGGGCGGGCATGTCGATCTCGGGCACGATGTTCATACCGAGCGAACGCTGGGTCTGGATGAACTCGCGCATGTTCTTCTTGGAGATGGCGTAGTCCTTGGCAGTCGGGGTCTCGCCCTCGTCGTTCGCGACGCTCGTCTCGAGACGGAACGCGCTGTACGCCTGCCACTGGTTCTCCTCGGCGCCGTAGCGCTCCAGGAAGATCAGGTTGTCGGACAGATGAAGCTGGAAGTCGTTCATCTTGTAATAGCGCATGGTGCGGGCAGCCATCTCGACCATCTCGAGGGAGATGGGCTTACGGGCGATATCCCACATGAAGCCGCGAACCGGGAAGCGCGGATAATCGCGGATCTGGCCGACGGGGAATCCGTCGGTCTCGGTCTTGGTCATCTGCAGGATGGTCTGCATACCATACATGTTGCCGGTGACGGACTCAGACTGAACGTCGATGCGGTCGGCCTGGATGTTCATCACGTAGCCCTCGTCACCGAGGATCGGATCGTTCTCGGGCTCGCCGAAGGTGAAGTTGAAGGCGCCGGCCTGGGCGGCACCCTTCACGACCTTGAGCTCGATACCGGTGAAATCCTTGTAATCGGCGACGAACTCCTCGACGATGGCCTTGAGCTCGTCAGCCTGGTAGGTCACCTTGGTCAGCTTGTCGGCAGCCACCTTGGCGGTGGAGTCGGTGAACCACTCCTGGATCTCGGGGACGACCACGGGCTTGGCGTTCTTGCCCTCCGCCTGGGTGTTCTTACCCTTGATCACATAGGTGAGGTCGCCAGAGGTCTTGCTGGTGCCGGACTTGGTCTCGGTGACCGTCCAGGAAACGACGACGCTCTTGTCGGTCAGCGGATGCACGATGGTGCGGTCCGCCGCAACGACCTGCTCGAAGTCGCAACCGTTCAGCTTGGCGGTGAAGCCCCCGGGAACGTTGGGCAACGGGATCTTGGTCTCGCCGGCCTCGACGGTCACGTTGTTCGGAAGCTCGGACACGACCTGGTCGAGCGTCTTCACGGCAGTGCGGTCGTTCGAGTACGCCTCGAGCTCGACCACGGACACGCCGTTCCACTGAGCCTGGGACGCAACGGTCGCGATGTCGAAATTGGTCAGGCGGATGGCGGTGGCCACAATGTCCTGATCAAGAAGCACGTTGACCTTGGGGCTGTAGCCCGAACCGCTCTGGGTATTATTGACGGTCTGGAGCTTCGTCCAGGTATCGCTGCCGGGAGCCTTGTACTGGATGTCGAACGCCTTCACGTTGCTCGGCTTGACGTCCACGGTACGGGTCTCGAAAGCGACCTTAATGTTGCGGACCTTGGTGGCCTTCTTGAAGGTGGACACCAGGAAGGTGGTCTCGTCCTTAGCGGGCTTGTTCTCACCGCTGGACCAGCGCGTGCTGTCGTCGCCGTCGCCCGCCTTGTTGGGGGTCAGCGTATCAGCTTCCTGGCCGCTTGCGAACATCGTGGAAGTAAGGACGTGGTTGACGTTCTCCGTCTCCTCGACATCGAGCTTCTCGTTGGAATACGCCTCGAGCTCGACGACGGAAACGCCGTTCCACTGAGTGGAGCCTGCGACAATGTCGAACTTCGTCAAACGAATCGCCTTAGCGGTGATAGCGCTCTCAAGATCAACGGTAACCTCGGTCGCGTAGCCGCCGGTAGAACCGCTCGTCTTGTTGCTAACAACCTGGGCGGTCTTCCACTCGGAGCTGCTCGCATCCTGATACTGGAGTTCGAAGCCCTTGACGTTGCTGGGCTTGATGTCGACGTCGCGATTCTCGAACGTCACCTCAACGCGTTTGATGAGCGTCGGAGCCTTAAACGTTGCCGAAAGGAACGTCTTGTCGTCCTTGGCAGGCGCCTGGGTACCGCTGGACCAACGGGAAGCCTTCTCCTTGCTTCCATCGTTGGCCTTGGTGCAATCAAGGGTCTCCTCATGACCACTCTCGCCCATCGTCGCCGTTCGCACGTGGTTCACGTTGACCGTATCCACCACGGAATCGGCCGCGTAGGCGACTCCCAGCGGAACGGCGAGCAACGCGAACGCGACGACCGCCGCTACAGCGGCGACCAGGCGCGAAAGCGAGCAGCGCGTGCCTTTAGTAGACATGTGCATGCCACACTCCAATCCGCGAACGCACCGACACTCTACCCTCCCGAGCGACATGCGTCCGCACTATAAATAAATCCGATTCACTTTATTGGTTTTTATTGAGTGCTTTAACAGCAATTCGACAAAAGGAAAGCATCATTCTGCAAACGGTATCATTTGATAACCTGAGCGCTTTCGCCTTGGCACGGATACGCACCTCGCGGGCAACGCCCCATCGATCGAACAGCCTCCCGGGTCCGCTTGAGAAATGCCACCCATCTTGCGCGTATGCATTCCGAACGCGCTTGCCGAATCGGCGTTCGAAAAGTATACGCACAACTCAGGTAGCATTTATAACCAAAGCGCCCACGCGCGTCAGGTCAGGCGGAGGCGGCGGAGACCCGTGCACCCCATGCTCCCGGGAACCCATGCTCGCCGGGTCGAACGGCCCCCAGACGCCGCTGGTCGGCTCTAAAAGGAGGACGGATGCCCTATGATGGCGCCGGCCGAACGTTCACGGTCGAAAACGGCTTCCCCAGGCACCCGAGGCTGCCCGGGAACGAAGGGCGCGCATGGCCCACACGCGGCGCGCCCCTCGGTTAGAGGGCAAGATCGGGTGCCCGGGAAAAGCCGCGTCACAGCTTGACGATGGGGGCGAAGCCCTTCATCAGCTTCTTCGTCTGCCCGCTCTTCTCGAACTGGACCTCGATCATGTCGCCCGACGCCGATACGACCGTACCGGGACCGAACGTCTTATGGCTCACCTGATCGCCCGGCGCAAAGGTCTCCGCAGCTTTCGCCGCATCGGGACGGCGCTGCTCGACCGCAGGCGTGGCAGCAACCTTGCGCGAGCGCGCGGCACCCGCCCCGGCACCCGAGCCAAACGTGGCGGGCTTGCGGCCGGCATCCGGGCTCACGCCCGTATGGCGCTGCGTACGCCCGGTCGAGCGCGTATACGAGCCGAACACGCTGCCGCCGTATTCGCTTCCCGTACCCGAACCGAACGTGCCACGGCGGTCGCCGCGCTTCTCCCAGCCCACGCCCTCAAAGCCGGCGGAGCCCACGCCGGAGAACTCGATATCCTCGGCGGGGATCTCGTTGATGAAACGCGAGCGCGGGTTGGCCTGCGTCGAACCGTAGGTGCGGCGCGTGGCCGCATACGTGAGGAAAAGGCGCTTGCGCGCACGCGTGATGGCGACGTATGCAAGGCGGCGCTCCTCCTCGAGCTTACCGGGGTCGTCGTCCCCGCCGAAGCCGCCGACATGCGGGAAGATGCTCTCCTCCATGCCCGCGACGAACACCACGGGGAACTCCAGGCCCTTGGCCGAGTGCACCGTCATCATGGTGATGGCATGCGAGTCGCCCGCGAGCGAATCGAGGTCGCTGCGCAGGGCCAGCCACTCCAACAGCGCGGGCAGCGCCTTGCACGCCAGCGGTCCGTACGTGCGCTCGATCTCGGCAGCGGCGATCGTCGCCGCATTGGGTCCCTCGCCCGCCGTCTCCACGGCAGGATCGGCCAGCGCGCCCTCGAGCGCAGCCCCCGCCGACGCCATGACGGCGTTCAGCGACATGCCGGCGGCCGCGACGGGCATCGTGGCCGCATTCACCACCGTGCCCGCACCCGCACCCGCGGATGCATCCTCGGGAATATCGGCCAAGCCGGCCGCGCGCAGCTCGGCCAGGCTTTCCAACGTGCCCTCGATGTCATCGTGCGTCTCCTCGAATTCGGCCGCAACACCTAGGAATTCCTGGATGTTCTCCATACGGCCCTCGGCTTCCATGGTGCCCTCGGCGCGGAATGCCTGGATGAGACCCGTGCGGTCGACGATGGCATCCACCACGTCCTTGAGCTCGCCGTCCATGCGGCGCCCCTCGCGCACGATGTTCACGAAAGCACCCAGGGCGTTGCGCACCTTGGCTGTAAAGCGCCCGGTCTCCGCGCACGCGAGCTCGCAGGCCTGGAAGAACGAGCACCCGTTCTCAGCCGCCAGCTGCTCGATCTTCTCGATGGAGGTCGAGCCGATACCGCGACGCGGCGTGTTGATCACGCGCTTCACGCTCATCTCGTCCGCCGGGTTCACGATCATCTTCAGATATGCCATCACATCGCGGATCTCGGCGCGGTCGAAGAATCGCGTGCCGCCCACGATCTTATACGGCACGCCGGCGCGCAGGAACATATCTTCCAGGATGCGCGATTGAGCGTTGGTGCGGTAGAACACGGCCATGTCGTCGTAGCTCACGCCCGCGTCGTGCTGCTTGTCGATCTCGCCCGCGATCCAACGGCCCTCGTCGCGCTCGTCGCCGGCCTGGTACGCCTGGATCTTCTCCCCGTCGCCCAGCGCCGTGAAGAGACGCTTGTCCTTGCGGCGCGAGTTGTTGCGCACCACGGCGTTCGCCGCGTTGAGGATATGGCCCGTCGAGCGGTAGTTCTGCTCGAGCTTCACCACCTTGGCCTGGGAGAAGTCCTTCTCGAAGTCGAGGATGTTCGAGATGTCGGCGCCGCGCCAGCTGTAGATGGACTGGTCGTCATCGCCCACGACCATGAGGTTCTGGTACTTGGCCGCCAGCAGGTTGGCGATCTCGTATTGGACGTGGTTGGTGTCCTGATACTCGTCGACGCTGATGTAGCGGAACCGCTCCTGGTACTTGTCGAGCACCTCGGGACGCGTGCGGAACAGTTCGAGCGTGCGCACGAGCAGGTCGTCGAAGTCCATGGCGTTGGCGGCGCGCAGACGACGTTCCAGCTCCAGAAACACCTGGGCGGCCTTGCGCTCCTTGGGGTCATCGGCTCGCTCGAGCATCTCCTCGGGGCCGATCATGGCGTTCTTCGCCGCCGAGATCTTCCCGCGGATCATGTTGATGGGGAAGTTCTTCTGGTCGATGTCGAGGCCCTGCATGATCTCGCGCACCATACGGCGCGAATCGTCGTCATCGTAGATGGTGAACTGGCCGGTGTAGCCCAACAGGTCCGCGTCCTCCCGCAGGATGCGGACGCACATGGCATGGAAGGTGCACACCCACATGCCGCGCGTGGCGTCGGGCAGAAGGGCGCCCAGGCGCTCGCGCATCTCGGCCGCGGCCTTGTTGGTGAAGGTGATGGCGAGGATCTGCCAGGGGCGCACGCCCAGGTCGGCAATCATATGCGCGATGCGGAACGTGAGCACGCGCGTCTTGCCCGAGCCGGCGCCGGCGAGCACCAGCAGCGGACCCTCGGTAGTGGTGACGGCCTCGCGCTGCGCGGGGTTGAGCGAGTCGATATCGACCTTCGGCAGCTGCGGGCGCGGGCGCGGCGCGGGCGCCTCCGCCGCCTCGGGCGCGTCGCCGTAGGCATCGAGCGGCACGAGCTCGGGCTCGGGCACCGCCGGCACGGGCACGGGCGACTCCCACGGAAGCGGTGCAGCCGACGCGGACGCCGCCGTCTGCCACGGAAGCGGTGCGGTCGGCGCGGGTGCCGCGGCGCGCTTGGCAACAGGCGCCGCAGCCGCAGCGGACCCGGCGGCAGGCGCGGGAGCCTCCCACGGCAGCGGCTCGGAGGCCGACGCGGACGCCGATTCGCCGAACAACGAGCCCTGCACGCCACGGGGCGCCGGCGCAGCAGACGGGCGCGACGCGGGGGCGGCCTTCTCCCACGGATACGCAGGGCGGGCGGGCTTCTCGCCTCCACCCTGCCGGGCACTCATGTTCTTCTCCCACGGATACGGCTGGCGCGGCATGGATACTCCTCGGATTCACTCGTGCGGGCGCACCCGCACGCGGGCAGCCCTCTTCGAACCCACTTAGTATACCGACCCGCGCCGACGAGGCCGCCGGGCACGGACGCTCCTACCGTTTTCCCATGCCGCTTCGACCCCGTCGCGCCAACGAAGCTTCCGACCCCGCCCGCACACCCACCGCTCAGACGCAACCATACGCCAAGCCGGCATTCGACGCGCCGCGGCGGCGCAGCAGACAGGCAGGCCGCGCCGCAACCGTGTTCGCACGTCCGCCGGGTCGTAGACGGCTTACTCCCAGCCGCCCCACACGTCGGGCTGGTAGCCCACGGTAGCCTGTCGTCCATTGCGCACGATGGGCTCGCGCAGCACCTGCTGGTTCTCCAGCAGCTTCTCGAATTTCTGGCTCTCGGCCAGATACGTGATGAGCGCCACTGTATCCTGGTCCTTCGCGTTTCGGTCGAGCACCCCGTCGATACCGCCCACGCAGCGCATCACGCTCTCGAGCTCCCCCTTGCTCATCCCCTTCTCCTTGAGGTCGATGAACTGGAACTTGATGCGGCGCTCCTTAAACCAGCGCTGCGCCTTCTTCGTGTCGAAGCTCTTCTTGGTCCCGAAGATCTGGATGTTCATGATCGATTCCCGCCCTTTCCGCGCGCCTTTTCACGCACTCATTATCCCAAAAGAAATGCCCCGGCGTCCCAAAGAGCGCCAGGGCATATAAGCCGTGTATCTCGTGCGAGGCGGTCGCTAGGCGACCATGAACGAGATGATGAAGGCGATGTCGACCAGCCAGGTGAGCGGCTTGACCTTCTTGATGTTGCCGGTGCAGGCGGCCATCACGGTATAGGTGAGGAAGCCCAGGCCGATACCGATGGAGATCGAGTAGGTCAGCGGGATGCCGATGATCGTCATGAACGCCGGGATGCCGTCGAGCGGGTTGGTGAAGTCGATGTCGGAAACGACGTTCATCATGAGGAAGCCCACCATCACGAGCGCGCCGCAGGTCGCGGGAGCGGCGATCATGCCGACCAGCGGGGAGAAGAAGGCGGCGAGCAAGAAGATGATGCCGGTCACGATGGACGTGAGACCGGTGCGGCCGCCGTCGGCGGCGCCGGCGGAGGACTCGACGAAGGTGGTGCAGGAGGAAGCACCCAGCAGGCCGCCCACGGAAGCAGCCAGGGAGTCCACGATCAGGATGGGACGGATATCCTTGACGTTGCCATCCTCATCGAGGAAGTCGCCCTGCTTGCCCACGGCCACGGCGGTGCCCATGGTGTCGAAGAAGTCGGACAACATGATCGAGAAGACGAAGACGAGCAGCGTGGGGTTCACGAAGACCTTCACGATGGCCATCCCGGAGCCGTCGGCAGCAGCCTGGAAGGGCGCGCCAAAGGTGGTGAAGTCGGGCATGGAGACGATGGCCTCGGGCAGCGCGGTGACGCCCAGCGGGATGCCCGCCACGGCGGCGATGATGATGCCCCAGAGGATGTAGCCCTTGATCTTGAAGACGTAGAGCACGAAAGTGGCCACGACGGAGATCATACCCACCAGGAAGACCGGGTCGTAGACCGAGCCGAAGGTGATGAGCGTCGCGTCGTCGTTGACCACGATGCCGCCGTTGATGAGGCCGAGCAGCGCGATGAAGATGCCCAGGCCCACGGCGATGGCGTGGCGCAGCGAGACGGGGACGGCGTCCATGATCGCCTCGCGCAGGCCGCACAGCACGAGCGCCAGGATGATGAGGCCCTCGAGCAGAATGACGGCCATGGCGACCTTCCAGTCACCGCCGGCGGCAGCGGTGAGCGAGAACGCCACGACGGCGTTGATGCCCATGCCGGACGCGCAGGCGAGCGGACGGTTGGAGAACAGACCCATCAGGATGGTCATGATGCCTGCGGCGAAGCAGGTCGAGGTAACCGCTGCGGAAACCGGGATGCCGGCAGCCGCGAGCAGCGACGGATTGACCGCGATGATGTAGGCCATCGCGAGAAACGTGGTGATGCCGGCGCGGACCTCGGTGCCCAGGCTGGAGCCACGCTCCGTAAACTTGAAGAATTTGTCCATGCGTAACCCTTCTATGGCGAACAAAAACTGCACAACCATAGCAGAACCAGCGCACGATGTGTTCGTCGTATGGAAAACCGTAACAAAAGAATAACGGCGGCTAGCTGCGATTACATGCAGCCAGCCGCCGTTGGAAGCGTTTTCACGCGCCGCGCTACCCCATGTTCACGACATCACGGCGCGCTGCGCCCGCACGCAACGGGCACTTGGCGACGGCACCCCATCCCCCGGCGCCACGCTCACGGTCGGAGCGACCGCGCATCCGCGCCGGGCGAATGCCGCGCGCTACGACAACCCGAACGCGGGGGCGATGCCGAAGAAATACGCCAGCACGATAATGCCCAGCACGATACGGTAGATGCCGAACACCTTGAAGTCGTGACGACGGACGAAGCCCATGAGCCACTTGATCGCAAGGAGCGAGACGATGAACGCCACGGCGCAACCCACGCCGAGAATCGCCAGGCCGCTCGCATCGAACACGCCGCCCTTGAGGAAGAACTTGACGAGCTTGAGGAAGCTCGCGCCGAACATCACGGGAATCGCCAAGAAGAAGGTGAATTTCGCCGCGACGGAACGCGTGGTGCCCAGCAGCAGGCCGCCGATGATGGTGGAACCGGAGCGCGAGGTGCCGGGAATCAGCGAGAGGACCTGGAAGCAGCCGATCCCGAGCGCGGTCTTATAGGAGAGGTCGTCCAGCGAGGTGATCGAACCGAAGTCCCCGCCCTCGGTGGGTTCGACGGCGGCCGCGGGAGCGGCGAAATGGGCGCCGGACGGCCGCGAGCCCGGCGCGACGCCCTCGGCCGCGATGCGGGCGGCGAGCTTCTTGGCGCGCCAGTTCTCGATCAGGATGAAGGCAATACCGTAGACGATGAGCGCGGTCGCCACCACGGTAGAGCTGTACAGGTGCTCCTCCATGAAGTCGTCCAGCGGAATGCCGATGATCGCCGCGGGCAGGCAGCCCACGATGATCTTTCCCCACAGGCTCCACGTCGCGCGACGCTCCCGGCGGTCCTTGCCGAAGCCGAAGGGCAGCAAGTCGCGCAGGAACAGCACGCATACGGCAAGAATCGCGCCGAGCTGGATCACGACCAGGAACATGTTCCAGAATTCCTCGGTCACGTTGAGCTTGATGAACTCATCGACCAAGATCATGTGGCCCGTAGACGAGATGGGCAGCCACTCCGTGATGCCCTCGACCAAACCGAGGAACGCAGATTTCAGCAACTCGATGATATCCACCGGGCCTCCAATCAACGGCGCGAGCATCCGCCTGCCGGCGACCACGCGCTCAAACGTCATTTCACGTCCCCCATTATCGCGCAGCCGCATCCGCTGCAAGAAAAATGCGGATTCGTTCGCGGAATACTTCGCCCGAAGCCCGCCGTATGGGTATATGTTTAGCAAAGTAAAGCGCCGGCTCGCGCTGGCGGACGGCGGGCGCACGGAGCCCGCCTTCGGACAGGAGGATCTTATGAACGAAGGGTATTCCAAGATCTTTGTCTCGCTCGACGGAACCGAGCAGCAAGATTTCGTGCTGGCGCGCGCCATCAAGGTCGCGGCGAACAACAACGCGAAGCTCATCATCGGTCACGTCATCGACTCCACGGCGCTCGAGTCTGCGGGCACCTATCCCGTCGACCTCGTCAACGGGCTTGAAACCGCCTTCAGGAACTCCATCGAGGAGCAGGTCGCCGAGGCCGAGGCCAACCCCGCCATCCCCGAGGTCGAGATCATGATCCGCGCCGGGCGCATCCGCGAAACGCTGAAGGACGAGATGCTCGACGTGGTGCAGCCCGACCTCGTGCTCTGCGGCGCCCGCGGCTTGTCGTCCATCAAATACGCCCTGCTGGGATCCATCTCCACGTTCCTGCTCCGGAACACGGACTGCGATATTCTCGTTGTAAAGTAGATTCGACCCCATCGAAGGGGCGGCGGTTGCCTGAAGCGTTTCGTCGCAGCGCGAAGCGCGAGACCACGCGAAAGGCAACCGCCGCCCCCTCCTGTTCTCATCCCCATCGGCAAAGGGTCGAGGGAAAGGAGATGCGCATCGCTTCAAAGAGCTTTCTGCTCGTTCGCTCCGCGCGTCGCGCGTCGCGCTACGTTAGAAAACGGATCCGCTGCTAAGGGGCCTACGAAGAGAAGCACTCCCTATCGAAAAGGCATTCCCTATTCGAAATAATGGAAGCGGTTCGTTGAGAACGAGAGCAGGACCGTGAAGCCCTCCCCTTCCACCGAAGACGCGTCGATGCCCACGCCCATCTTGGTGCACAGGCGTTTGACCAGATACAGGCCGATGCCCGTGGAGCGCTTGCCCGTGCGACCCGCATCGCCCGTGAAGCCCTTGTCGAAGACGCGCGGCAGATCGGCGGCGCTCACACCGCAGCCGTTGTCGCGAATCGCGAGCTCGATGCGTTCGCTCGACAGCCCCTCATCTGCCAGCCGCGCTGAGAACTCGATGCTCGCGTTCTCGCTGCGCGCGTATTTCACGCTGTTCTGAATAATCTGGCCCAGGATGAACAAGATCCACTTCTCATCGGTGAAGACCTGATAATCAAGGTTGCGCCGGAACGGAGCCACCTTCGCGGAGATGAGCATGCGGGAGTTCGCCCGAATGGCCGAAGAGACGAGTTCCTTCAAGTTGTATTCGCGTATCAGGTAGTCGCGCTCCACCGCCTCGGAGCGGGCATAGAACAGCGCCTGCTCGACATAGCCCTCCATACGGTCGAGCTCCTCATCGAGCGAGCGCACCCGGGCAAACACCACATCCTCGTTCAACGGCTCCTCGCCCACGGCAGACAGCTCGTCCTCGATGTTTTCGAGCATGAGATGGGCGGCGGCGAGCGGCGACTTCGCTTCATGGACCCATGTCTCCACATATTCGCGGTACTCGATGGTCTGCCTGCGAAAGGCAGCCACCTCGTCGTTCGCCGCCTTGGCGACCGCGCATATCGCATCATGGGCAAGACGGCCCTCGACGAAATCGGGGCGCGCGAGGATCTCGCTCGCGTACAGAGGATCGCCCTCGTTCGCCAGCATCTGGGCGACATCGCGCATAAACGGGCGCTTTCGCGCATAGTCCACCGCGAGCACCATCGCCGTCGCCCCCGCCAGCAGGCACGAAACCAATGCGAGCACCGAGATCCTGGTTCCCGAGACCTCGAGCACCATCCACACCAGCAGATCCAAGACGACGAGGATGGTCAGCGTGGGCCACGACGAACGAAGGTAGGAGAAGAACAACGCAACGCCCCCCCCTATACGGAATAGCCACGGCCGCGATGCGTGGTGAGATAGCCCGTCACGCCGATCTTCTCCAGCGTAGAGCGCAGGCGGTTGATATTGACCGTCAGCGTGTTGTCATCCACAAACGCGTCCGAGTCCCACAGGTCGCGCATGATGGCGTCGCGCGAGACGATCGTGCCCGCCTTCGACATCAAAAGCGACAGGATGCGCATCTCGTTCTTCGTGAGCTCGACCTGCTTGCCGTTGGCGAACGCAAGCGAGCGAGCGGGATCGAGCTCGAGGCCGTTGTGCTTGAGGGACGACGACTCCGCGGCGCCGACGCGGCGCAGGAGCGCGGAGATGCGCGCGATGAGCACGCGCGAGCTGTAGGGCTTCGACACGAAATCGTCGGCACCCATGGTCATGGACATGACCTCGTCGATCTCGGTCACGCGCGAGGTGAGCACCACGATGGGCACCGAAGACTTCTCACGCAACTCGCGGCATATGAACTGGCCGTCGGTACCCGGCAGCGTGAGGTCGAGCAGTACGAGGTCGGGATCGGCGACCAGAATATCCTCCACCACGCGGTCGAACGCGAGGCAACACGCCGTTTCGAAGCCGTTGCGCTCGAGCACCTCGAGCAGCTCGTTGCGAATCGCGGCATCGTCCTCGACGACGAAAATCTGCGCCATGGCAACCTTCCTCCCATCGAATGCAGGCTCGGCAAGCTAGAACAGCTTCGCCACGCCGTCGTGCAGGAAACGGGCGAAATCGGCATCCGCGGAAGCAGCCGCCCGCTCGTCCAGGTCGACCGCCACCACGACGCCGTGTTCATCGGAAACGAGGAACGGGCACGACGCATCCAAGACCTCCTCGAGCGCAGCGCGACGGGAGACGACGCCCTGCGTGGACGCGAGCTGCTCGACCAGCGTGAGCGCCCCGCAACCGTGTTCGCCAGCGGCGACGAGCAGCTGCCCGGCGGCCACAGCACACAAAACCTCCGGGGCCACGCCCGTCTCGCCCTCCTCCGTCTGCGCCAAGCGGGCGCGATCGGCCAGCGATGCGCGATCGGTTACGGCCAGGGGTTCGTAGTCGCCCACCGACATCGCCGCGTTGCCGTTCACGTCGATCACCAACATGAGCACGCCGTCGCGCTGGGTATACGACCCCTCGGTGAGCGACCACTCCACGTGCTGCTTCGCCCACGACAACATGTTGTGGGTGAGCGGCTCGCCCTGCACCGAGCGCTGCGACAACGCGCGGATATGGCGGTTGAGCAGCGGCACGCGCTTGTTGTGCATGCGCCAGCGGCACACCAGCGCCGGAGCATCGAGATTGAACGGCTCGAGCCCCCGCCCCTGGTTGGCGCAGAACTCCTCATATGCACGCTGTTCCTCGGGATCGTCGAACAACGCCTTCAAGCCCTCATCGGCCACGCAGCCACCTCCAAGACAAGAAAGCCCCCGTTCATCGAGAGCTGCAAGCTTCGCTGATTTCGATGTTATACCCGAGAGCCCCCGTCGCATACCGCCGACGCGCCCGCGTCAGCGCCAAGCGCCCCCGATCGCCCTCAAAGCCCGCAAACGTCCGAGGTCTACGCGAAAGCGGGGGTGCGCACACCTTAGGGTGGCGCAACCCCCGCTTGAGCGGCAAGATCGGGTGCCTGGGGAAGCCGACTAGTGGCGGAAGTGACGGGTGCCGGTAAACACCATCGCGATGCCGTGGTCGTCGCACGCCTGGATGGACTCGTCGTCGCGCACGGAACCGCCGGGCTGGATGATGGCGGTCACGCCATGGGCGGCCAGAACGTCCACGTTATCGCGGAACGGGAAGAAGGCGTCGCTCGCGCAGGCGAAGCCGCCGGCCTCCATGCCCATGCGCTCGCAAGCCTCCTCGGCGCGCTGGCACGCCAGCAGCGCGGAGTCGACGCGGTTGGGCTGGCCGGGGCCCATGCCGATGCCGGCGTGGTCCTTGGCGATGAGGATGGCGTTGCTCTTCACGGTCTTGCAAACGCGCCAGGCGAAGATCAGGTCCTCCATCTCGGCATCCGTGGGCTTGCGCATCGTGGGGAAGGTGAAGGTCGAGGGGTCCTCCTCGACCGTGTCCACGCACTGCACCAGCAGGCCGCCGTCGACGGTGCGTGCCTCGATCTGCGCGTGGCCCTCGGCGCCGCCGGTCGCCAGCACGCGCAGGTTGGGGCGCTTCTCCAAGCGAGCCAGCGCCTCGGGCGCGAAGGACGGGGCGATGAGCACCTCGACGAAGAGCTTGTCGCGATCGGCGAAATGCTCGACGAGCGACAGCGGGACCTCGCGGTTCACGGCGACGATGCCGCCGAAGGCGCTCTTGGGGTCGCACGCGTAGGCGCGGTCGTAGGCCTCGGTAACATCGGCCGCGGTGGCGGAACCGCAGGGGTTCTGGTGCTTCAGGATCACGACCGCGGGCTCGTCGAACTCGCGCACGGCGTTCCATGCGGCGTCGGCGTCCAGGAAGTTGTTATACGAAAGCGGCTTGCCCTGCACCTGCTCGGCGCCCACCAGCGGGCTGCCGGAAGAGGCGAAGTTGGCGAAGCCGTCGGCAAAGCGATAGACGGCGGCCGTCTGGTGCGGATTCTCGCCATAGCGCAGGTCCTGGCTCTTCTCCAGATGCAGGTCGAACGCCGCGGGCGGCACGAAAGAGGAGCCCTCTTCCCCGGACACCTTGGCATCCTCGGACGCGAGGTAGGTGTTGAGCCACGTGGAGATCGCGGTGTCGTACGCGGCGGTGCGGGTGTAGACCTTCGCGGCGAGGCGACGGCGCGTGCCCAGCGTCGTGCAGCCCGCGTGGACGGACATCTCGTCCAGCACCTTCTGATAATCCGCCGGGTCGCACACCACGGTCACGGAGTCATTGTTCTTGGCGGCGGAACGCAGCATGGAGGGACCGCCGATGTCGATATGCTCGATGGCATCCACGAAGGTGACGTCGGGCGCCGCGACGGTCTTCTCGAACTCATAGAGGTTCACGCACACCAGGTCGATCATCTTGATGTCGTGCGCGGCGGCCTCGGCCATATGCTTCTCGGAGTCGCGACGGCAGAGCAGGCCGCCGTGCACCTTGGGATGCAGGGTCTTCACGCGGCCGTCCATCATCTCCGGGAAGCCCGTGAACTCCTCGATGGGGGTAACGGAAATGCCCGCCTCTTCAAGCACGCGCGCCGTACCGCCCGTCGAGATGATCTCCACGCCGTACTCATCAGCCAGCGAACGGGCGAACTCGACGACACCCGTCTTGTCCGTCACCGAGATCAGCGCACGCGAGATCTTCCTATCTGTGCCCATGCCGCACTCCTCCTTCATGCGTCGGGCCGCGTCGGTAGGCGTCCGCGCGACCACATGTACATCTCTCTAATGTAGCGCAAACAGCTGCGCGCGCTCACACCAGTCCCCTTCTTTTTGTAGAAAATGCCGAGACTCGGTGGGCGTTCCGCGAAGAATTCGCGAGGAGCCTGTGGCGACATACGGACACCATACATCGAGACCCCGCGCGTGGTAGAAACCTAAGTAAAGGAGGCACGCATGGTATCACGCGTTATCTACAGACCATTTGAAGAAGGGGACTTCGACGCCCTTGCCGCGATCCTGCAGGCGACGTGGCACTCCGAGAGCCCCAACGAGGCCTACAACCGGCTCGAGGCCACCTACGACCTCGCGCACGCGCTCTCCATCTCCAGCTTCTCGCAAGTGGTCCTCGTAGACGGCGAGCCGCGCGGCATCGTCCTCGCGCGCGCGGAAAGCGACCGCCTCCCCTATGCGGCCGCATGGGACCATGCGAAGCAGGAGATCCTTCAGCAGATGCTCGAAATCGACGAGCGTGCGACGTCGGCGTACCTCGCCTTCCTCAAGAGCGAGGCCCGTGTCAACGGCAAGCTGCTGCGCGAGAGCGGCATCTCCGGCGCCGACCAGATCACCCTCCTCGCCGTGAGCGAGACCACGCGCGGCATGGGCATCGGCAGCGTCCTTCTCGATGCCGCCGCATCGTACGTGTCCTCGCGCGGCGCCCAAGGCGCTTTCCTCTACACCGATACGGATTGCTCGTGGAAGTTCTACGAGCGCCGCGGTCTCAAGCGCGCCGCGGCCTACCGGGCTTCTCGCGAGGAGCGCAAGCTTCTTCCCCGCGAGATGTACCTCTACGGACTCGACCTCTCCGCCTAGGGCCCGCCGGCATCTTGAGGGCAGCTTGATGCCGGCATACACGCGGCCGTATTTGGCGTACAGGCATACGCGGATAGCATCCCGCACCGAAAAAGGCCCCGGATGGGGCCTTTTTCATGTCGCGGTCTCGAGCGCGGAGCGAGCGAGCCGATGCGGGCATGCGCGGCGGCATCCCGTTCCGCAACCGAACCCGATGCGAGCGCAGCCCCCTGCGAGGCCGCACCCTCCCCGGCTCCTGCCCGACCGCCTTCGGCCTAAAACGTTCCGCCGCCCCCGCCGCCGACGCCGCCCCCGCCGCCGCCGGAGAAGCCGCCGCCGAACCCGCCGCCGGAGCTATCGACGCTCTCCGCCAACTGCGACACGGTCTCCTTGTACGCGTGCCCCAAGCTGCTCGTAGGCGAGCCCAGGCGCCCGTGCGGATAGCACCACCAGTACACGGGATAGTAATAGCCCATCTCGTCGCTGCCGCGCAGGTCGACCGGCACCGCATCGGCGAGCTGGCGCAGCACTTCGTCGCTCACGCCGAACGCCACCGCCATGACCAGCAACTTATTCCACAAGACCACGTCACCGGGCACCGCTTCGCCCAGATTCGTGAAATCCTCGAGCCAGCGCTTGAGCGCCTCGCAGCGCCCGCGCAGCTCCACCGCCTCGGACGTGAAGCACTTCGTCTGCGCGACGAAGATCGCCGCCGCGACGCACAGCGCTGCCGAAACGATGAACAGCCCCACGGACGTCAGCTCCATGAACAGGGAGAACATCATCGAAACGACGCCCATGGCGAAGGCGAGCCCCACCATCGTTATCTCGTATGCGGGGGGAACGGAGCTCGTCAGGTTGCGCGTCTCGAGCTGTGCGCACACTGTCGCCTTGAAATCATCGAGCGCGTCGGACGTCGACGAGTCCTCGTCATCGACCGTCATCGCCATGTCGAAGGATACCGTGTCGCCGTTCTTCGCCTGGGTGCCGAAGTAGAGCGCGATGGCATCCCGGTCGACGGGGTCCGTCGCCCGGTCGATATCGACGAGCGTCAAGATATAGTTGTCGACCTGCTTGGTTCCGAACAGGCGCTTCTCCTCGCGAACTTCCGAGCCCAATGCCACCACGCCGTCGTCGGTGAGCTTCATAAGGGTCGCGACGAACGCGCGCGGCTCCACCGAACCGCCTGCCATGAAGGCCGATAGCACCGCCGGATGGTCCTGCGAGGGCACGTCGCGGAAGTAGTCCTCGACGAAAACCGGGCGGGGGCTCGCATACTTCTTGAAGCGCCCCCACAACGCTACGGCGAGCAGGACCGCAGGGGCCGCGATCTGGGCGGTCGCCGCCGCAGCCGATATCGCGCGCGCCCGCTCGCGGCGCGCGTTGGCCTCGTCCGCCCACGCCTGCTCCTCGTCCAGCACGGTCTGCAGGCGCGCATCCGGGGACGCGGACAGGCCCGGCACCCACGCCGCGGGAAAGACGACGCGGGCCTCTGCGAACTCGCCGGGAGACACGCGCGGCATCCGATAGTTCACCACGACGTTGCCGCGCGTGATGTCGACGGTGCCGTCGAGCGGCCCATGGCCCCACGCGCGCACCTGGCTGTCGGCTTCGGAGCCGCCGGCTTCTCCGGTGTCGCCCTCGAACCCGATGCCGAGCGTTACGTTCTCCGACGGCTCGTCCCACTCGGAGCCCACGAACTGCCAGTACAGCTCGGCCGTATCCGCCCATGCCATCACGGCACCCGGAAGCACGTAGTCGACCGCGAGCGTGAGCCTCTCCCCCTCTTCATGGGGCGAGAAGACCTTGACCTTGGTGGCATCCTCCTCGAAATCCACAGTGTACGCTCCGGCATCGCCGTTCGAAGCCTGGGACACCAGGCTGTACGAGGTCAGCGATCCGTCGTCCCCGACCTCGTACACGCCCTCCAAGGACGGCTCGGCAACGACGCCCTGCGCGTTCTCGGCATGCTTGAACGACCAATACACGCCGTTCGCATCGTCCTCGAACTCGAAGGAGCGACGCTCGCTCACGTACAAGTCGCCGTTCGTCATCACGACGGCGAAGATGTTCGTCTCGGGCATCTCCACGGATGCCTGAGCCGAAGACGGCAGCGCCAAGACGCAGAGCGCGAAGGCTACCGCCATCAAGATCGCTTGGACGCCGTGAAAGCGCATGGCCGGCATGACGTAGCGAGACCCTCTCGCGGGCGGGCGCGCATGCGCCAAATCGGGGCACATCATCTGACTCCCTCCTCGGTTGCATAACTGCGCCCATTGTACTCGCTCGCGCGCCCGCCCCCGTGCACGCCGTGAACGGCGCGAGTATACTGGTAGCTGCGCGCACGTTCGCGCGATTCGCACACGCACGTCGAGAGGGGATTTGGAAGATGGCCATCAACCAGAACGTAGCCGAGGCGCTCGAGCAGCAGATCAACGCGGAGCTTTACTCCGCCTACCTGTATATGACCTTTGCCGACTACTATGACGACCGCGGTCTCAAGGGATTCGCCAATTGGTACATGATCCAGACGAAGGAGGAGACCGACCACGCGCTCGCCATCCGCCGCTATCTGCTCGATAACGACTACAAGCCCACGATGGAGGCCATCGCCAAGCCCGACAAGATCTTCGAAAACGACCTCGCCCCGCTCGAGGCCGGCCTTGAGCACGAGGAGTACATCACCAGCCTCATCCACCACTGCTACGAGGTCGCCCACGAGGTACACGATATCCGCGCCATGCAGATGCTCGACTGGTTCGTGAAGGAGCAAGGCGAGGAGGAGGCGAACGCCCGCGACATGGTCACGAACATGAAGCTCTTCGGTAGCGACCCCAAGGGCCTCTACGACCTGGACCGCGAATATCAGGCTCGCACCTATACGCCCCAGACCGCCCTGCCCATGTAGCACCCTCGGCGTTCTCGCGCTCGACCGCGCGACGCACGGTCCCTGGAGGACGACGGGCTACAGCCCCATCCGGCTGCAGCCCTTCTTTTTACCGATGCACCCCTCGACCGCGGGTATACTCGAGGCATGACGAACGACATCCCCACATATGCAACGCCGCCGGCGCCCTTCGCGCCCGATCGCCCCTCCACCGCCGTCGCGCAGCCCGTCGTGACGGGACGCTTCGCCCCATCTCCCTCGGGTCGCATGCACCTCGGCAACGTATACGCCGCGCTTATGACATGGCTCTCCGTGCGCAGCCAACACGGGCGCATGGTGCTGCGCATCGAGGACCTGGATGCGCGCTGCCGCCGGGGCAAATGGGACGGGCAGCTCATCGAGGACCTCGACTGGCTGGGGCTGGACTGGGACGAGGGCCCGTACTACCAAAGCGACCGCATCGATCTCTACGACAGGGCCTTCGACGCCCTCAAGACCGCCGGCCGCCTCTATCCCTGCTTCTGCACGCGGGCCGAGCTCCATGCCGCAAGCGCCCCGCATGCCAGCGATGGAACACCCATCTATCCCGGAACCTGCAGGGAGATGCCCGCCAGCGAGGTGGCGCGCCGCCTGGGCGAACGTCCGTGCGCATGGCGGCTCAGGGTCCCCGACGCCCATGATTGCGACGGCATCATGAAGTTCGAGGACCGCGTGTACGGCCCGTATCGCGAGAGCCTTGCCGACGAGTGCGGCGACTTCCTCGTTCGTCGCAGCGACGGCGTCTACGCCTACCAGCTCGTCGTCTGCATCGATGATGCCGACATGGGCGTAACCGAGATCGTCCGCGGCCGCGACCTTCTGGGCTCGTCGGCGCGCCAGCTCTACCTGCAATCGCTCCTGGGCCTGCCCCATCCCGCTTACGCCCACGTTCCGCTCCTGTTGAGCGCCGATGGAAAGCGTCTCTCCAAGCGAGATCGAGATTGCGACATGGGAGAGCTTCGACAGATCTTCAGAACGCCCGAACGGCTCCTCGGGCATGTCGCGCACCTTGCGGGCATAGCACCCGACGAAGCCCCGCGCAGCGCGGAAGAACTCGTGGATCTTTTTGACTGGGAGATTCCAAGGGCCCGGTCGAACGACATAGTCGTCTCGTAAAACCGATACCGGAACCTCTAACAGGCCTGCCGTCGTCAACGACAAGCCGCCCCGCCCGCTTCACGATGGGCGCCGACCCAATCGGCATGCAATATGTCGCCCCGCCCTTGGCCCGCATCAACCGGGGCCTTGCTCGCAAGGGCGGATAACCCCGGGTCGCACGCGCAGCATTTCAGTAATAAAAAAGCCCCTTTGCAGGGGCTTTAAGATTCGACTGGTGCGGCGTACAGGATTCGAACCTGTGACGTTCTGATTCGTAGTCAGACCCTCTATCCAGCTGAGGTAACGCCGCAACGCAAGAAATATAATCGCACTGCATCAAGCTGGCGTCAAGCGTTATTTCCAAAAAAGTTTCGACCTTTTCGCGGCGCCCCCACCGAGCGCGCCGCGACGCAACAGGACGCCTCGTACCGCATCCACCCGCAGCGCTCGATCAGCCGCCGATGACGGCACCGATCGACCCCTGCGGATAATCGACCCCTGCGGATAATCAACGACTGCGGCGCACGGGCCCGCACCCATCTGCATCCCCCCATCCCCTGCGAAGCCTCTGCGGCCTGGCCTGCAATAGGAAGAGCGCCTAAAACGAAAAAAGCCCCTTTGCAGGGGCTTTAAGATTCGACTGGTGCGGCGTACAGGATTCGAACCTGTGACGTTCTGATTCGTAGTCAGACCCTCTATCCAGCTGAGGTAACGCCGCAACGCGAGGACTATATTCGCACTCTACCCCTCATACGTCAACCCACTTTATCTATTTTTTTGAACAAACCTAGCACTCGATACAGAATTACAAGGTCATGGCCCATTTTTGCGTGAAAGTTTTTCGATGGGGCAGCACTTCTTCCACCGCCGCACGGCGACGGAAGACGAGGTTCCCCGACCCTTCTCGCGATAAAAAATGTACACCAATACCCCTTGTGCTCCATGGCTCCTATAGGGTATGATTAACCAGCTGCTACGGAGAGCTGACCGAGAGGCCGAAGGTGCTCGCCTGCTAAGCGAGTATTCCCCAAAAGGGAATCTGGGGTTCGAATCCCCAGCTCTCCGCCAGTATGATTTGAAGAAGCGAGTCCTTTAGACTCGCTTTTTTCATGGACCTACCAAGCATTCGAACGCGCGTGAGCGCGATGGCGAAGGCGCTCATGCGCCAGCAGGCGCTCGATGCGCCCACGCGATGGCCACCGGGCCCGCAACAAGAAGCGGCACGCCCGCTACGCGCCTTCCAAAGGCAGCATGCCCTCGAGTGCGTCTATGAATGCCTGATTCTCCTTCAGCGCGATCACGATCGCCCCGCCCGTCCGCGTCAGGATGCGCACGCAGTCTCCCGAACAAGCCGCAACCTGCGTTCCCAGCGCAAACGGCGTATGGCAGCGTTCGACCGCGGCGACATCTTCCAACGAGATCCTCGTCCGCCACACCCCGAACACCACGTCGACAAAGCCGGAATCCAGAATCTCAACGCGATTGCGCTTTATAGGCGCGCCCGTGATCACGACGCTGCAGGCCGCCGCTATGAGGAGCAATCCCGATACCATCGTTTGGTCCTGGCCCGCCCCGGGCACCACCCAGATGTACAGGCATGCGATACCAATCATCATCGCCGCGAACAGCGCGATGTACCACGGCGCGACCCTGCCCTCGAATGACTTCATACCATGCCTCCCGAGCTCCTCTGCACCGCCGCGCCCCTTGTGCGCGGCACCGGATCGGGCGCTACAGCCGCTCCGTCATCTTGCTCACGATCGGAGCGGGCACCAAGCACGCCACATCCTTGCATGCATCATTGTTCATAAAAGGAAACATACCCATACGGAACGCCAGATTTCTCTTCATCGGCCCGAGGCATCGCTCATATCGCTCCAGGGCTGCGACCGCAACGCCGGAATGCGCCGCATGCGCCTCGGCCACCGCGCGACCCGCCATGCGCCCCGAATTCAGCGCAAACGAAATCCCCTCGCCCGAGGTGCACGACAAGAACCCGCCGCCCTCGCCCGCCAGCAAGATGCGCCCGCGGCCCGCAACCAGGTCTGCAGGCTTGCGCAGATGGGCGGCAAACCACTTCTCGCGCTTCACCGCCTCGCCAAGCGGATAGCGGGCGCGCAGGTACTCCAGCACCCTCTCGTGCTTGAGGTCGCACTCCTTCGTACCGGGATAGAAGATCGAGCCGACGATCGCCACATCTCCCTTCGGCATGATGTAGCCGATGCCGTAATCCCGTCCGAACGCCCGGGAGTATATGCAGTCAAACGTCGGGTCGATCGTCCCCGGTTGGATGCGGACGAACTCCTGAACCGTGATATAGCGGTCGAACGGCCTCAATCCCAAGCGCTCCCGCACGGTGGCGCGCGGACCATCCGCTGCAATCAGATGCTCCGCGCTCACAACCCGAATCGCGCATCCGCCATCTGCGGCGCGGCCTGCCAGGCGCGCCCGCACGGCCAGAGCGGTTTGATCGACATCCGCCAATCGAACCCCTGCGGCGACCTCGACGTTGGAGGGCAGGAGGCTCAGCAGCCACTCATCGAAAAGGGCGCGGTCGACATTGAGGAACCTGACCTCCGTCTCCTTCTGCACGCCGCGATCGAGGTGGCAGTAGCGAAACGAAACCCAGCGGGGATCGAGAATCATTTCCTCCGGTATCTTGCCGAACGCCTCGAGAGCCCGCAGGGAATAGGCATTCAGCATGCCCCCGCAGCTTTTCTCTCGCGGCAACCTCGACGCCTCGACGAGCAGGACGCGGTCGCACGACCGCGCGCTCTCCATCGCCGCCATGATCCCCGCAGGACCGGCTCCCACGACCACCGCGTCGTAGCTCGCCTCGAGACCCTCGATACCAACCGCCTTATACGAGCCCTGCCACCTCATTGCACCGTCCAGCCTTTCAACCGCCTATCTTACAGGCGAGAGTATACCGCCCCCGTCACCGGACGATATCATTCTCATAAACCGTGTAGGAAAGGCCGAGGCGACGCGCCAGCCCGCGAAGACGCAGCGCGCTCTCGCATCCGACGTACGCCGCGCGGATCATCGGCAAGAGCTGGTCAACCTCTTCAAGATGAAAATACTCGAGCAGTCCCCCGACGGCATCCGGGCCGAACACGGTCTGCACGACATGGGGGCTCTCCTCGAAGCACCACGACGTAAACGGCCCCGTGCTCTCCTGCACCACCTCCAAGACGCAGCCATCGCTCAGGACGCACTCGATTCGAAGCTCGTCCCCATCCACCTCCTCCTGATAGAGCAGCACGCTATCCATCGCTTCTCCCCGCATTTCGCTCTCCTTTCTCCTCGACGTTGCGTATTAGACAGTGTACCCAAAATGAGAACATATGTTCGTGTTTTTCTATTTCTTTTCCTTTTCCCCACAAGAGCTTTTACAGCAGGGGGCACTTCGTTGCACCATCGCCGCATACTCCGTAAAACGCGATCTGGACAGCGTTCGTATACTGGGCGCGACTACCCCCTTCCGGGCCACGGCCCGCAAACGATTGGAGGTCCCATGGGACTGCTCTATATGGCAGGCGATATGTCGTACTGGGCGATCTGGCTCTTCATCCTGTTCGCCCTCATGGCGTTCAACGAGCTCGGCCGCTCCAAGCCCTGGGCGGGCATCACCCTGTTCGGCATCGTGCCGCTGCTGCTCACCATCTTCGTATGGCCCACCACCGCCGCGCCCGGCAACGAATACGGCACCGGCACCTGGTTCAACTGGGTCAAGACCTACTCGGCGCTTGCGGGCTGCCTCGGCTTCATGGCGCTGCGCTACATCTCGTGGACCGGCAAGGACGGCCGTGTCCACCACCTCTACGAGAAGAAATGGGCCCTGTGCTTCCCGCCGCTCATCCTCGCCATCAACATCGCCGAGGCGGTGCTGCGCGACTTCCAAGTCTTCGGCTTCGGCCTGTGGACCGGCGGCACCGTCGAGAACCTGTGGACCATCTCCGGCCCCTGGAACATCATGAACGGCATCGCCGGTATCCTGAACATCGTGACCATCTGCGGCTGGCTGGGCATCTTCGTCTCGAAGGACAAGACCCGCGACATGATCTGGCCCGACATGATCTGGCCCTGGATCATCGCCTACGACCTGTGGAACTTCGCCTACACCTATAACTGCATCTCCGACCACTCCGCCTACTGCGGCCTGGCCCTGCTGCTGTCCTGCACCATCCCCACGTTCTTCATCAAGCGCGGCGCCTGGCTGCAGCATCGCGCCCAGACGCTCGGCCTTTGGATCATGTTCATCATGACGGTCCCGCAGTTCGCCGACCGCATCGCGCCCATCCCCACGACGCACAACCCTGCCGCGTTCTTCGCGGTCAGCGCCATCGCGCTCGCCTTCAACCTGGGGGTCGCCATCTACCAGCTCGCCCGCATCCGCCGCGGCAAGCTCAACCCGATGCGCGACGAGCTCTATACCGACACCAAGCCGTACCGCGACGTCATCGCCGAGAACCGCTAGCACGCACCACGCGCCGCGTCGCACGGCACCGCGCCGACGGGGCGAACCGCCCGTCAAAACGGAGCGCCCGATTCAGCGCTCCGGCACGAACCGTTGGGTTCATCCGATACGCATCTGGCGGCAAAACCCTGCAATGCCGCATATGCGCTTTCATCAGGTTCGTATAATATGGGCACCCCGTCGCTGGGGTGCCCATATTCATTTCGCCCCGAAGGTGTCATCATGCTCTCTCCGGAACACATCAAGCCACGGCGGGTCGACGGCCACCTGAGCCGCCTCTCCGTCGATAGCAGGCGACTCACCGGCCAAGCCGGACAGATCACCCAGGCAGCGCGCAGCCTCTACGAGACGAGGGGCGTCGCCAAGACGACCGTGAAGGACATCGCCGCGGAAGCAGGCGTCACCCGCGAGCTCATCTACTATTATTTCCACGGCAAGAAGGAGATCACCGAAGCCGTTCTCGACGACTACATCGAAGACCTCGTCGAAAGCGCCATGGTGTGGAACGAGGGACGCGAATTCGGCAAGACCCGCCAATCCCTCAGGGAATGCGTCCAAACCTTCCGTCGAACGCTCTACGACGCCGCCGGCAACGACCGTCCCATGATTCGCGTCATCGAGGAACTCGGCGTGCGCGACGCCTTCGACGTCCGCGCCGTGCGGGAGACGGTCGACGCGCTCAACGCGTGCGTCGCCAGCGAGTACGCCCGATTCCACACGGTCGAGATCGACATGGTGTACGAGATGTTCTGCGTCGTCATCTTCGGCATGGTGGGACTGCTCAAGCTCAACCCCTCCATCACCGACGACGAGCTCATGAAGGTGGTCGAGCAGACGCTCCACCTCGACATGGAGGATACCGAACCGCCGCTGGGAGGCGGGCGCTAGCGATGTACGACGTCTTCGACCTGCACTGCGATACCGCCGACCGGCTGGCATGGCAGAGCCTCTCCCCCGCTCTCAAGACGGCGACCGGGCTTCGATTCTACGGGCCCGGCGACGAACAGTCCCCGGCGAGCTACCGCGATCTGGCACGCAACGGCTGCCACATCTCCCTCGACGGCATCGGGGCCGCGCCCTGGGCGCAGTGCTTCGCCTGCTTCATCCCCGACGAGCTCTCCTGCGATGAATCGCTCTCGTTCTTCGAGCACGTGGAGGGCTACCTCGAGCGACAGGTCGAGGCGAACGCCGGCCGCATCGCGTTCGCGCGGTCGGGAGGCGAAGCGCGCGAGCTGCTGTCCCGTGGGCGCATCGCGGCGGTGCGCACCATCGAGAACGCGCGCTTCTTCGCGCTCGACCCCGTCTATGTCGAACGCGCTGCCGAGCGCGGCGTCGCGATGGCGTCGCTCAGCTGGAACGCCGCCGGCCCGCTGGCCAGCGGCCACGACACCCTCGAGGGCCTTACGGACGCCGGTCGCGCCGCCCTCGCGCGTATGGAGGGCACCGGCATGGCAATCGACGTCTCGCACCTCAACGACCGCTGCTTCTCCGACGTCGCCGGCGGCACCGACGCGCCGCTCGTCGCGAGCCACTCGAACAGCCGCGCCGTCTGCGGGCACCCGCGCAACCTCACGGACGCGCAGTTCGACCTCATCCGCGAACGCGGCGGACTCGTGGGCCTCAACTTCTACCGCGGCTTTCTGAGCGAAGACGGCTGCCCCGATTTCGACGACATCTCGCGACACATCGACCGATGGCTCGAACGCGACGGAGAAGACGTCATCGCCCTGGGAAGCGATTTCGACGGCTGCGACACGCCCGGCTGCATCGCCGCCGCCGCGGATATGCCCGCGTTCCAGCAGCTCCTCGAAGCGCGCTTCGGCGCCGCCGCGACCGCAAAGCTCTGCGGGGAAAACGCGCTGCGCTTCTTCTCGAACCGCTAGCCCCTCCCCGGCACCGCTCGCATCCGACGTAGATCCCATGCAACGAGAAAAGCCCGCTCGGTCACGCGAGCGGGCTTTTTCATCACGATTCGAAGCAGGGCGAAATCTTCCCGCAACGACTTGCTACGCGATCGGCTCGATGCGCTCGATGCCGCCCATGTAGGGGCGCAGGACCTCGGGCACCGTG
>URKM01000004.1 GCA_900548365.1 uncultured Collinsella sp.
GGACGACTGGATTCGAACCAGCGACCCCTTGACCCCCAGTCAAGTGCGCTACCAAACTGCGCCACGTCCCGAAGCAATCCGCTGTCTGTCTGACAGCAAGGAATAATATACTCATATCGTCTTACGCTTGCAAGCACTATTTTGAAAAAAATTGGAATTAGTTTTGAACCTCGATCGGTACTGTTGGCAGCAACCGAATAACGGGGCGTCATATTCTTCCGGAAGGATCCGTCCGCCGACTTTCGCTATTTTCTGATAGACCGTGCTTGGACTGCTTGTCTATCCCTTCAAATGGGTATGATGACTCTCGTATGAATTCCAGAGCAGTAAGGAACAAAACGTGGGCCTGAGGAAAAAGATCAAAAAGGAGCTCATCGGAACGTCCGATTATCCATCGAATAAGATCTTTACCATATCGAACTTCATCACGTTCCTTCGTCTCGTATTGACGTTCGTCTTCCTTTATCTGTTCGTTACCGACTACAACCGGTATATCGCGCTCACCATCTACGCCATCGCAGCCTCGACGGACTGGCTTGATGGCCAGATTGCCCGCATGACCAAAACGGTCAGCTGGCTCGGCAAGATGATGGATCCCGTCGTCGACCGCGCCCTGCTGTTTACCGGCGTCGTTGGCCTTGTTGCACGCGGGGAGCTCCCGTTCTGGATCTGCGCGATCCTGATCGGACGAGACGTGTACCTCGGCATCGGAAACCTCATCGTTCGCAAGTACCGTCGTCGTCCCATCGATGTCGTGTTCCCGGGTAAAGCTGCCACCGCCCTGCTTATGAGCGGCTTCTCGCTGATGCTTCTCGGCTTGCCCGTACTCGATGGCGTCGCCATGCTGCCTGCCTCCTGGAGCGCATTTCCCGGCCTCAATGGGTCCGCGGCGCCCATGGGAATCTACTTCGTCTATCTCGGCGTCGTCTTCTCCGTGATCACCGGAGTCATCTACACCATCAAGGGTCTCACGGCGATCAAGTATGCTGCCGAGCATCCGGAAGAGGAGGAAGAGGACTTCCTCAATCCTGAAATTATCGATAGCGACGAATAGAACCTACGCCATCGATTGCCCCGTGCTGGGGTACACTAGAGAGTATCCAGTTTTTCTAGTCAGGAGCGCCGCTATGTCACAATTGTTCTCGCGCGAAGCAGACCATAACCAATCCGTCGATTCGACTCGCGTCTTTCGCATGCCTCTCGATGACGCCACCTCTCCTGATCTCATGAGGAGCAGGCCCATCACCAAGCCCGTTCTTTCCATCATCAAGGGGCCTCAGTCTGGCGCCACCTTTGAACTCGAGCCCGTTGAAACGACGATCGGACGAGACCCTGCCAACAGCATCTTCCTCAACGATATGACCGTCTCGCGCAGCCATGCGAAGATCGTGAGAAATCATGCTGGCACGCTCATCGAGGACCTTGGTTCCTTGAACGGGACGTGGGTGGATGGTGCCATCGTGAATTCCGCTCCGCTCCACGATGGCTCCTCCGTTCAGATCGGCACCTTCACGCTTATTTACCACGAAAGCGCTCCAGAGCTCATCGAGACTGGTGAGTAGCTTGGCCGAGCGCAGCTATCTAAGCATCGGGCAGGTCGTCAACCTGCTTCGCGGCGCATATCCCGATCTTTCGAATTCCAAGATTCGTTTTCTTGAGGACGAGGGATTGATTACTCCCCATCGAACTCCTAAAGGGTATCGGCAATACTCTAAAGAGGACGTCGACCGGTTGGAAGTCATCCTTCATCTTCAGAAGACTCGGTATATGCCGCTTAACGTTATCAAACAGAAGCTCGACGGTGCCACCGATTTGTCAACGCTAGCTTTTGAAGTCGGGCTGCTTTCCGATCTTCCCATGAAAGCGCAACCGAAGGAAAGCAAGCAGAAGCTGCATCCCATTGAAGATATGCCCGATCTGCTTGGAGTCGAGATCTCGTTTGTAAGGTCGCTAGCGGATAATGATCTGATTCGCATCATTCGCAGCCCGCAAAATCGCGAGCTCGTCGATGGCCGAGATTTCGATATCATTCGCCACTGCGCCGAGCTGTCTCGGTTCCATATCGAACCGCGGAACCTGCGCCAGTACGTTTCTGCCGCAAATCGAGAATCTACAATGTTCGAACAGGTGCTGATCGGCATGCTTGGCATGGATGACTCTGATGAGGATCGCGCGGCCAAGCTCGAGCGAGCATTCAACAAGCTGCATGATCTTACCGATGGGGTCCGCACCGCGTTGCTTAAGAACAGGGTTTTCGAATCGCTGAATGCGATCGTCGAAGATGCCGATGTGGATAGCATCGATGACGAGCTTTCGAAGGCGCAGAAAGCCAAATCGGATGCTCCGCGTGCTACCGAGCGCACCGAGCGTTCTAACATTCTCCCACTTGATTCCTCTGGTCGAGCTAAACAGACCTCCCATGTTATCCGTAAATAACCGTTGTAACGCGGTTTGATTCAAGGAGCAGATGCATGAGCGACTTCGATTACGCTTCGCTGATTACCGATATCCCGGATTACCCCGAGCCCGGCGTTGTCTTTAAGGATATCACGCCGCTTTTCGCTGATCCCGAGGGTCTGCGACAGACCGTGCTCGCGATCGCGGACCACTTCCGCGACGCCGGCGTAACGAAGATCGTGGGCCCCGAAGCCCGTGGCTTCATCGTTGGTGTTCCCGTAGCCATGGAGCTCGGCGCCGGCTTTATTCCCGCGCGAAAGCCCGGGAAGCTTCCTCGTAAGACGCTATCTGTCAGCTATGAGCTCGAGTATGGCACCGACTCGCTTGAAATACACGAGGATGCCATCCAGCCTGACGATAAGGTGCTGATCGTCGACGACCTCATCGCAACGGGCGGCACGGCGGCGGCAACCGGCAAGCTCATCTCCGAGATCGGTGCCGAGCTCGTGGGGTATGCCTGCATACTCGAGCTCGAGTTCCTCAATCCGCGTTCCACCCTTGCTTCCACGGGTGACCAGGAGCTCTTCAGTCTCGTCAAGGTGAATTAGCATCTTTTGACGAGACAATTCGAATTGCCTCTATATCGACGAAATGGGACCGGCTCTCCGTAAAGGGAGCCGGTCCCAGCTTTTTGATGTTCCATGTATTGCCCAAACGGGATTTGATCAGCTTCCTGTCGATCGACGGGCTTTAACCGACCGGCATCCCGCTATACGAGAGATAGTGCATGAGAAACATCTTAGATGCAAATGCGATCGCGGTGCTGCGTATGAGAAGGGATTCCCTCGTAACATGCTGCGCCGAATCGGCATTGGAATGCGGCATCTCGCAAAACATCCCTTGGACTGATTGCGTGATCTCTCGAGCCGCATAATCATACGCCACCATGTCGGGATACGTCATTTTTTGAATGCGGAGCAGTTGCTGTATAGCAGAAATCGATAGAACCTGTTTAAACACGCAGATTACAAGCAGCCGGCCGATGCGCTCCCTCGTGTACATTTTCTTTACCGGGGGTGCTAACAATCCAGTCTTTACATAGTTGTTGATCATCGAGGAGGTGAGCCAGGACCCATCGATTCCTTGATTGAGAGGGGAGAGGACGGACTCTACATAGGCAATCACTTGTTCACGATAGAGCGGCAGTTCGGGAAGCTCGTCAAAGGACGGCATGCGAAACCTTGAAGCTTCACGCACACAAGTTGAATCAAGAAATGCGTCTGGAAGTACCGTAGGCGTCACGTCTTCCAGGGTGATTGAATCCGCACTATCCGACATGGGAATGGTTAGATTATGCGGCATGAGATCATCCTTACCTCTTTAGTCGTACAGATCAAGTTCGCCTACGCGTGGGGTAGAGCGCGGTAAACAAAAACATTGTTTATCATTATAACTAGAATACATAACCTAATCAGCTTGTTTTCAATACCAGCTATCATGCTGAGGTGTATACTCACTGAAGCTGCCTGTCGTTGGAAAGGTTCTCTATGTCTTGGTGCATCGCAGTCGATTCGAGCTGCAACCTCCGCGGATATAAGCCGAACTCGACTCATACCATTTTTAGACTTGCGCCTTTGAAGGTGCATGTTGGACATCATGAATTCGTAGATGACGAATCCCTTGATGTCTCAGCATTGAATCGAGCCGTTCTCGATGAGTCAAGCGCGTCCTCGAGCTCGTGCCCGAGTATCGGGGAGTGGGCTGATATTTTCCGAACAGCAGACAACATCATCGCGATAACCATCTCGTCGAACCTATCTGGAAGCTTTGAGTCCGCGCAGATGGCACGCAACATGGTTCTCGATGAATATGCACGGGATCATGCCGGGGTCATAGCAGGTAAGAATATTCACATTGTCAATTCTCGGGCTGCGGGTGGAAAACTCGAGGTACTCGTACGCATGCTCGATGCCTACCTCATGGAAGACCATGCGTTCGATGAGGTAGTTTCCTACGTCACTAAAGCTGAAGCCTCTTCGCAAGTTCTCTATTCATTAAGCAGATATGAGAACCTTACCAAGAGCGGGCGTATGCCAAGGGGTGTTGGAGCTGTTGCTTCCAAATTGAACATCCGCATCTTGGGAACGGCCTCGCACGAAGGCACCATCAAAGTCGTCGGCCCAACTCGCGGGGAGAAGAAGACGATCAAGAAGATCGTAGAAACGATGCAAGCCGATGGATACCATGGCGGACGGGTTTACATCGATCATGTTGATAATGCGGGGACCGCTTCAGGCATCAGCGATGCAATCCATGATATCTGGCCGATGGCATCCGTTGAGGTGCTGCCATGCGGTGGTCTCTGCTCATATTATGCTGAGCAATCCGGCATCATCGTGGGTTATGAATGGCTCTAGTCGTTATCTGCTCTTGAATGCGATCCAGCTTGACCACGATATGGATGGATCTTGATAGTGGAGGGGTTTTGAAAGCGAAGCGTTTTCAAAACCCCTCCAGGTTGAAAGAGCAACTTTACATAAGATATATTATCAATAATTACTGAACAAATCATTGAGGGCGGCTGCGCGTGCAGTCGCGGCATTCCAGCCTAGAGAGCTTTCATGCCTCAAGATATGTATTGACTGCATTGGCGGCAATCGCGCCATCGGCAGCTGCCGTAACAACCTGACGCAAACGTTTAGAGCGCATGTCTCCGACGCAATATAGGCCTGAGGTCTTCGTGGCCATCGATTCGTCGGTGATGACACCACCATCTGGACCGATCTCGACATAATCACGCACCAAGTCAACAACGGGGTCGTTGCCGGCAAATACAAAGATACCGAAGCTGCCCTGGGGATATTCCTCGCAATAGGTTTCTGCGGTCTGATTATCTCTAAAAGTGATGCTTGAGGGAAGCTGTTCTCCGGCAACTGAAACGATCGACGTATTGAAGCGTACAGAAACGTTATCGAGCATCGAGAGCTTATGCACCAGTCCGCGCTCGGCCCTGAAGACGTCTCGCCGAACGATCATCGTTACGGATTTGGCGATTTTAGCCAAATACAGCGCCTCTTCGACAGCCGAATTACCGCCACCAACTACAAATACATCTTTGTTTCTATAGAACATTCCATCACACGTAGCGCAATAGGAAACGCCACGGCCTCGGAATGCGTCCTCTCCGTCGAATCCAGCTGGTCGCGGGGTCGCTCCGGTTGCAACGATAAGCGAACGGCTCGTCATCGATCCATTATCCAAGCCGATCTCAAACGTACCGTCTTCCCGGTGGGCAACGTGCGTAACCATGGAATAGAGAGTTTGCGCGCCAAATTCCTCAGCGTGCTCCTGGAATTTCTGGCCCAACTCCGATCCAGATATAGATGCGACGCCGGGATAGTTTTCAACCATATCCGAAGTGGCTATCTGTCCGCCAGGCATACCTTGTTCGATTACAACGGTTGAGAGGCTGGCACGGGCCGTATAGAGAGCCGCGGTATATCCCGCAGGGCCGCCGCCGATGATGATCAAGTCGTACATGGTTTCAGTGGTCATAGGTTCCTCCAATCGTCTCTTTTGACTGGTACCCCGTAAGCAATATTCTCATCACAATTTGGGCGTAGAATGTTAAAACTGCTTACCTTAAGGAGTGCTATGACCGAGCCGGAACTTCTCTCCCTGCCCGCAACTGTTTCCGATAGCAATGAGACCGCATCTTCGCGCAAGCCCGTGATCACCATCGTGCACGCATCCGTGGGTTCAGGTCATCGTGCGGCTGCCAATGCCGTTGCAGCCGCCTTCAATCAGCTTAAAGGTAAGGGTAAGGTACCTAACGATGTTGAGGTCGAGGTTCTCGACATCCTTGATTACGGCAGAATCATTTTCGATGGCAACAAGACCGCCGCAGCCTTCACCGGTGCATCGCGTCCGATCTATGATGTGACATGGCGATATACGCTAACTGGCCGAATTCTCTGGGGCGGCGGATCGATCTGGTCGCGTGTCATGTTTCCGCGTTTCAACGACTACATACGGGAAAAACAACCGTTAGCGGTCGTCTGCACGCATATCACGGCAGCGAACGTTGCCGCTGGAGCAAGGATGATAACCGGGATCGATTATCCACTCGTATGCATACCGACCGATTATGAAATCGAGGGTCTATGGCCACATAAGGAAGCGGATTTATTCTGCGTGGCCACCGAGTTCATGGCCGAAACGCTCCGTCCTCGCAAAGTGGATGAAAGCCATATCAAGATCACCGGTATCCCCGTGCGCCCCGGTTTCGGCGATGATCCCTTTTCTCGAGATGAGGTACTCAGGCGTTTCAACCTCCCCAATGATCGCGCTATCGTGCTGGTAATGGCCGGGGCGAGCCTGCCGCAGCCATATGTCAGGTTCCGCGCCGCCATGGAGCAGACGCTCCCCTACCTTCGTCGATTCCAGCACATGCACTTCGTATTTCTTCCTGGTAAAGATATCGAGTACTCAAGGAATCTCAAAGCTGTGTTTCAGGGGATGAAGCTCGATAACGCGACGGTGCTTGATTTCGTCGACGATATGGCATCGCTTATGCGAGCCAGTGATTTGGCCATCATGAAGTCTGGCGGCCTCTCGATCACGGAATGCCTGTGCGCCAAGCTTCCGATGCTTCTCGTGGGAAAATCCTATGGACAGGAAAAAGCGAACACAACCATGCTCTCTTCTTTCGGTGCCAGTTTGCACGCTACGACTGCTCGAGAACTCGTGAGCACCCTTGATCATATCCACGAGCATCCAGAGGTGCTGGACGCCCTGCTTATCAACGCCGATGCGCTCCGACGTCCCCAGGCGGCCGAGGACATTGCGAACGCCACTATGGACCTTGTTGGGCTTCCGCAAGAGCGCGCTCGCTATCTTTTCAGCTTCTATCTCGGCGACAAGCCCGCCCATGTTCGCTAGGAAGCTCGAAACAAATCGGCGCTCCATGTGGACCGAAAACGAATGGAGCGCCTTGTTTGCATGAGGGTCTATGATGTGGAGCCGTTTCAGGGGGTGCACCTATAAAGTCGCTGCCTGAAACAGCAACAGGCTATGCAACCTTGAGTCACGGCATTACATCGTTCCACTGGAACCAAATCCGCCGTTTCCGCGATCGGTGGCATCCAGCTCATCAACCTCCACCAGCTCAACCGATGGCACTTCCTGAATAACCAACTGGGCGATGCGCTCGCCACGCTCGATCATGATGTCGTGTTCGGGGTCAAGATTGATAGCGATGATCTTAAGCTCGCCGCGATAATGCGCATCGATAAGGCCCGGTGTGTTTACGATGGAGAGACCGCGTTTGATCGCCAATCCCGAGCGCGGTTGGACGAAACCTGCATATCCATCTGGAATCGCGATAGCGAGCCCCGTGGAAACCATGGCGCGTTCGAAGGGTTTGAGCCGGATGCTTTCGTTTGCCCGCAAGTCAAGACCTGCATCGCCTTGATAGGCGTAAGCAGGCGGCTCGACAGATGGATCAAGACGCTTGATTGAGACCTGAATATTGGACATGAAACCTACCTCAACTTATTTAATTCCTGGATAAACTCGTCGACATCTTTGAAATCACGATAGACGGAAGCAAAGCGAATGTACGCGACCTTGTCGATGACCTGAAGGCGCTTCAGAACCATATCACCCAATTCATGAGAGCTTACGGCGGTACGGGTACTTTGCCTCAATTCGCTTTCGATATCATCGATCAGCGCGTTGAGCTGAGGAAGATCGATATCCCGTTTGGAAGTCGCCCGCATCAAGCCGACAAGCAGCTTGTTTCTATCGAAGGGTTGGGTCGAACCGTTGCTTTTAACGACTTCGATTTGATCTTCGCAACGTTCAAAGGTGGTAAACCTATAGCCACACGCTTTGCATTCACGGCGCCGCTTCGTTGCATTCGCGGCTTCCTGCATTCGAGAGTCGATAACTCGAGTATCGTCTGAGCCGCATTTTGGACAACGCACGATGACCTCCTTTCAAAGTCTTAGGTTCTATTAGAGTACCATCGAATCAAAGAAGGAGCTGTTCTGCATCGCTTTATCGCATGGCGGGAACCACGAGCTTCTGACCCGGCATGAGTTGAGCGCTTTCGAGGTCGTTCCAATCCTCGATTGCCTCGACGAGCTGATAGGAGGCGATGCCATCCAAAGCGTGGTCTTGTGCGACATCCCACAGCGTATCTCCGGATGAAACAGTGATTTCCGTTCGAGGAACGTTTTCAATAATAGTAGCAACCTGCTGAGCATGTATGAACGATCGCCCGATCACGCATGCTGCGAAGACGAGAAGCAAGGCAAAGGATACGGTGAGCAAGCGCATGGTATTCGATTGCCTGCCATGAACGGCGATGGCCGTCTTGCGACCTTCAACAATGGAAAAAGCCCGAGGAGCCTCGAAACCGCGATCATCCTCAAGACTCAGTGCAAGGTTGCCACTCACTGCGTTCCATGAACTCATTTGCCTCTCCTCTCTGAATGTGAACGAACCAGTTATATCTCCTCGAGCCGACATCTACTCTGGACGGAGAACGGATGTTCGTATAGTATTATCAACGAACAGTTGTTCTTGTCAAGGAAAAGCGTACAATTGTTCGTATGCTACGGGAGGCGAACATGGCTCGAAAGATAACGAAGCGCCAACAGCAGATCTATGACTTCATCCTGAGCTATCAGCAGGAAAAGGGATATCCGCCCAGCGTTCGGGAGATGGCCTCGGCAGTCGGGCTCTCATCACCATCGACGGTTCACGCTCATCTCAACGCCCTTGAGGAACATGGGCTTATCAAGCGCGACTCCACCAAGCCGCGCGCTCTTGAGCTGTTCAAGCAAGATGGCTCCCCGGCGATCTTGGCCAAGGTTGAAGAGAATCCCTCCCGCGGGACCGTTACGCTTCCCCTTATAGGACGGGTCGCTGCCGGCATTCCCATTCTTGCAGAGCAAAACGTTGAGGATACCTTCACGCTGCCATCTGAGATTGCCACCGAGTCCAGTTCGTTTATCCTGGAAGTACACGGCGACTCAATGATCAACGCCGGTATCTTCAACGGTGATTTCATCGTTGTGCGCGAGCAGCCGAACGCTATGAACGGAGAGATCGTGGTCGCCATGATCGACAATGAAGCAACGGTGAAGACGTTTTATAAAGAGCGCGGTCGCGTTCGCCTTCAGCCTGAAAACGACGCGATGGAACCTATCTATGCAAGCAATCCCACGATTCTCGGCAAAGTCGTCGCCCTTATGAGAAGGCTCTAGGTTGCGCCGCATCTGCTCGACCTTTCATCGCGTTTCATCATATACGCAGCTAGCAAAGGAACATTGACCATGCCCCGTCATTCATCGCAACAGCGCGTCCGCGCTCTTGATTTCGTGAGAGGTCTGACGGTGATCTCCATGGTTGCGTTTCATGCTTCCTACGATGCCGTGTATCTCTATGGTATTCCGCTCGATTTCTTTTCCAACGAGTCAATACAGACGTTTTGGAGAGCGAGCATCAGCTGGACCTTTTTATTCTTAGCTGGATGGATGACGATCCATTCTCGCAGCAATGCTAAAAGAGCGGCGCTATACGGCGCAGCATCCCTAGCGGTCTACCTGGCAACGACTATCGCATCTGTCGATACTCCGATTTCTTTCGGCATACTATATTGCATGGCTGCGAGCACTGTTCTGTTCATCATGGTCCAACCGATGTTCAAAAAATCGCCATGGGTCTTTGCTCTTCTATCGTTTGCGCTCTTCTTGGGGTCGCGGGCTGTTCCGGAAACCCTGTATGAATTCCCGGGGTTTGAATGGCTCGGGTTTCCCTCCCAGGGCTTCAGCTCAGGAGATTATTATCCCATCATCCCCTATTCGTTCTTGTACCTGACGGGTGCTGCAGCGGGAATGGGGTGGAAGTCTTCGAAGGATTCCGAGAGCACGCTCTATCCCGCATGGATGTACACATTCGGATGCAAGCCAATAGACTGGATCGGCCGGCATAGCCTGGCAATCTATCTCGTTCACCAGCCGCTACTCATTCTCCTCTTTACTGTTGCGGCACTTTAAGAACGAGCTGCCACCTGGCTTCTTGTCAGACGCTATGGCTGCTGAAGCGTGACGCATAGGCCGCTGGCACGCGCACGATCATCTGGACTCCATCATCCAGGAATCGTTCTTGCGTGACCGTACCAATAGAATGCGCGAGAGCGATCAATTGCCCTTCTGAATAGGGTATCGAGAGGCTCATCAAGACATCACTAGATGCAGCAGCCGCACTCATCCTATCTAAAAGTCCGCTCAATCCTTCGGCTGTCACCGAGGAGAAGGCGACGTATTCTGGATAACGCAGCTGAAGGCTTCGCTTGTAATCGGATTCGAGTAAGTCAATCTTGTTCAATATAGTTATAGAGGGACGCTCGTCGGCACCAATCTCCTCAAGAACTCGTTCGACTGCTGAGAGTTGTCGCTCCCAGTTGTCGTCGGAAATGTCGATGACCTTAAGAATCAAATCGGCCTCAAGAACTTCTTTCAAAGTCGACTTGAATGATTCGACCAAGCTATGGGGGAGTTTTTGAATGAAACCAACGGTATCCGTTATCGTTATCTCGCGACCGCCGGGAAGCGTGTAGCATCTCGTCGTAGGGTCCAAGGTCGCAAACAACTTATCTGCGGACTCGACATTCGCTCCGGTAAGAATGTTCAGCAAAGAAGATTTACCAGCATTCGTATAGCCAGCCAATGCAACGCGAAACGTATGCGAAGCGGAACGTTCCTTAGATTGGACCGACCGCTGCTTATCGATGACCTTCAATTGCTTTCGCAGAAAGGCGATCTTATTTCGAATCAACCGTCGATCCACTTCGAGTTGGCTTTCTCCCTGTCCAAATCGACTTCCGATGCCGCCACGGGTCTGCTCTTTAGCAAGGTGGGTCCACATGCCACGTAGACGAGGTAGAAGATATTGCAGCTGAGCAAGTTGAACTTGCAGCCGACCTTCACGAGTCCGGGCATGCAAACCGAAAATATCGAGAATCAATGCCGTCCTATCAATGATTTTCACCGGGGAACCGACGGCTTTTTCCAAGTAGCTTTGTTGGGACGGCGAAAGATCGTCATCGAATATGACCACGTCGACATCGAGCCTTGCGACCATACCCTTGAGTTCCTCAACCTTACCGGAGCCGATATAGGATTTGGGAATCGGTCGATCGAGCCGCTGCGTTATTCTACCGACCGTCTCAGCTCCTGCAGTCTCAGCTAGGCGCTCCAGCTCATCAAGAGAGCGGTTGGCGGGCCATGTCGCATCCCTGCGATCAATGCCAAGTAGCAGCGCCCTCTCGGGTACCACCGCGGTCGATATGAAGCGGTCCTTTGCCATCTATGCTCCTATGCGCTCAACAATAAAGCTCGCTGCCTGATCGAGCGAATACGCATCCATGTCGATCCAGATCGTTCGAGGATCACGACGACACCAGGATAGTTGACGTTTAGCGTATCGACGAGAACGCTGCTTGATGAGAGCGACTGCCTGTTCCATCGTTGTAAGGCCTGAAAGCGCGTCGATGATCTCCTTATAACCGATCGCCTGGCGAGACGTGAGCGCATCGGACATGCCGTGCTCGACCAAAGCGGAAACCTCATCGACCAGTCCTTGATCCATCATGGCGTCCACGCGTCGATCTATGCGTTCATAAAGAGCGCCTCGATCCATGGTCAAGGCAAACGTGAGTGACGAATACACCGGCGTCGGCTGGGCGAATCCGCTGCGCTGCTGGGCATAGCTGACGCCCTCGTCCGCCATTTCAAGAGCCCGAATGACACGGCGGACATTGTTCGGATGTATCTGCTCTGCGCTCAGCGGATCGCGTTCAACGAGCAGCTGATAGATGCCGGCGGCTCCCAGCGACTCTGCCATATCGTTATATCGCGTCCTACGGGCATCATTGACTTCCCCTTGGGGAAATCTCATATCCTCGAGGGCGGCTTGAATGTAGAGCCCGGTGCCCCCGCACAGGATTGCCAGCTTCCCCTTTTCGATATAGTTATCGATCAGATCGCGGGCATCTCGTTGATACAAGGCAGCTGAGTACGCCTGATCGGGGTCAACGATGTCAACAAGTTGAAGCGGGACGGCTCGCTCCGCCATCGGAGTTTTAGCGGTACCGATATCCATCCCGCGATAGACCTGCATCGCATCGGCCGATATCACATCGGTTCCAAGGCGGAGCGCGACCTCATCAGCGAGAGCGCTTTTCCCCGAAGCCGTAGGCCCGGTAATCGCTATAACCTGAACCATTATCGAAAATCACTGGCGATGGAACCGGACAAGTACCACGTCCTTGTCGTATCAACAGAGATGTCCACCATATGACCCACGAGGGCTGTAGGGTCAATTCCTGCAGGAACAGGGGCATGCACCGTTTGGTTCCAGGGGCTTTTTCCTTGAAGCACGGAAGCATCCTTCTTCGAGGTACCTTCGATGAGAACGGGCATGGTCTCGCCCTTGAAACCCGCGTTGAAATCGAATGCCGAGTCCTCGATGGACTTCACCAAGCGATTGAAGCGGTCGAGGATAACCTCATGCGGCGTAGGGTCATCAATCTCCGCGGCGGGCGTACCAGCGCGCTTGGAGTAGATGAATGTAAACGCCTGGGCAAAACCGACGCGCTTCGCAAGCGAAAGCGTCTCAAGAAAATCCTCTTCCGTTTCCCCGGGGAATCCAACGATGATATCGGTGGTGAGTGCGATGTGGGGGATCTTGCTCCTGATGTCGTCGACGAGAGCGAGGTAGTCCTCGCGCGTATACCGACGATTCATCTCCTTAAGAATGCGGGAGGAACCGGATTGAACGGCTAAATGAAGATGGGGCATCACGGCAGGAACTTCAGCCATGGCGTCGATGGTTTCAGGCAGCAGGTCCTTCGGATGCGAAGAGGTGAACCGGATGCGCTCGATTCCGGTATCCCCCACTGCACGCAGAAGGTCAGCAAAACGAGGGGCTCCGAATAGATCCCTGCCATATGAGTTCACGTTTTGTCCGAGCAAGGTGACCTCGCGAAAACCAGCGCGGGCAAGTCCGGTCACTTCGTCGACGATCTCTTCAAAGGGCCGGCTCTTCTCACGTCCGCGAACATAGGGAACAATGCAATAGCTGCAGAAATTATTGCAACCAGTCATGATGGGAACCCAGGAATGATAGGTGGTTGCACGATGCCACGGCATGCTCGTAGCGTCTTCGTCCTCGCGCTCGAGGCAGCGAACATGCTTGCCGCCGTCGGCGAACGCGGCGGCAAGCAGATCTCCAACATGAGCGATGGAATGGGTGCCGAAAATCACATCGACGTTGTCGAGATTGGTCAGAAGACCCTCTCCGTCGCGCTGGGCTATGCACCCTCCCACCGCAACGACACGCTTGCCACTGGGTGCGGCTGGAAGGCTTTTACAAGAAGAGCACTGGCCATAGAGGCGCGTATCGGCTGCCTCTCGAACGCAGCACGTCATAAAAACCACGATATCCGCCTCAGCAGGTTCAGCGACCTCAAGGCAGCCGTAAGAGTCGAGCAATCCGCTGACGCGTTCGGAGTCATGAAGATTCATCTGGCAACCGAACGTGCGGATAAAATACGTCTTTCCACGAAGAATAGTGTTGTTCATGTTATGAAACCTGCTGTACATCGAAGGGATTCTGAGGGACATCGGGATATTGCGCGCTCAAATGATGGACGAACACCGAAAGTCTGATAGCGGTTCTGGATTCGCCGTTGATGACGATATCCGAAAAAATGGGAGTGCAGGAAATATCAAATCCTGTAGGAATAAGGAAGCCTCTTGCAATGGCGACCGCTTTGATCGCTTGATTGACGGCACCGGCGCCGACGCACTGAATCGTGACCGGCACCCCATCCTTAACCATGCCGGCAATCGCGCCCGCTACAGATGCAGGTGATGATTTGCTTGATACCTTCAGGAATTCCATCTATGTTTCTCCTGCGATGTGAGTACGTTTAAGCTCTGTTATGACTGTATCAAAAAATGCAGCGTTCGACGATGACGGTCACTCTTCCTTGGCGAGCTCGAATGTAACCGTTATCCTGTCTTTCCCGACTCGAATTTTTGGATCGCCCGTTAGATTGATGTAATACCGCTCGGCAAGGTCATTAAAATCACGTTCGACGGCTCTGGAAAACCGAGAGAGGTCTTCAGAGCCAATTTTGAGCCCGCGCCTATCCCTCGAAAGGTCGATCTCTTTTTTCGGTCGATCTGCGGGGTCAATACGTTCGCGCAGCAACCGCGCCGAGACGCTCCGAATGGGCGAAATGGTGCCGGCAAGAATTCGATGCGCGGTGCGCTCCGATAGCTCGAGGCCGAGACTGCGAGCGATGCGAATGAAATCAGGGGCATCCGCCGCGTAGCCGAGGCGGGATACAACCGGAAGCTCCGCCTCGCTTTCAAGAAACAAAAGACGGGAGGCGTCCAGCTCATGAACGGCATGGGCGTAGAGCGTCGCCGCGATCTCGGTTGGCGTTCCAAGATAGACATCGCACCCATGAAGCTCTTCTAAGGAGAACTCGCAGGCAGTACGAATAATATTATGGGGACCGCGGACGCACACATACCGACCGGAATCATCTTTCGATGACTGGGGCCACGTCGACTGATCTGCACGCTCTTTCAACCGAGCGGTATCGACCACAACTCGAAATACAGACCCAAGAGCCACATCGGATTCAACGACTTCTGCAGACCGAGTGTTTTGCTTGATCGAAAACAACGCCATTCCGCGCCCGTGAACGCCCCATCGGTCCATTTTCATGGTTTCTAGCTTCGAGGTGACACGTGCATCGAAGATGCGTTCCTGCATGTCATGGGGTACGCCGGAACCATCATCGAGAAAGAGGAGGGTACGAACGCCCTCCTCTTTCTGGGTTGCGATATAGATGACATGAGCACCCGCATCACGAGCGTTTCGGAGCATCTCGATAACGATATCCTCGGTATGCTGGATATCGTGCTTTGCCTGCCGCCTCTCAGCCTCAGAAACGCGTAGACGAACGTATCCGTCTCCAAGGTTCTCTTCAACGCGAAGGTTGCCCTCACCCGACATCGAGGCGATGAACGAAATAAGCTCGTTAGCGTCACTCATTGCTATTTGGCGATTCCAACGGCACGGCTTTCACGGATAACGACGACCCGCACCTGACCGGGATACTCCATCTCGTCCTCGATCTGCTGGGCGATGTCGTGTGCGAGCACGGTCGATTCGGCATCAGAAATCTTGTCAGGCTGGACCATGACATGGACCTCGCGACCGGCCTGCATGGCGTACGTGCGCTCGACGCCTTCATGCGAATTCGCGATCTCCTCGAGCTTCTCGAGACGCTTGATGTAGTTTTCAGCGGATTCACGACGAGCTCCGGGACGGGATGCCGAAATAGCGTCTGCAGCCTGAACAAGCACAGCGAGAACGGTATTCGGATCGACATCGCCGTGATGGGCCTCGATAGCATGGACGATGACGGGTTTTTCACCATAGCGGCGAGCGAGGTCGGCGCCGATGACGGCGTGAGGGCCCTCTACTTCGTGGTCGATGGCCTTGCCAAGGTCGTGAAGAAGACCGGCACGTTTCGCAACGCGCGGATCGACGCCGAGTTCAGATGCCATGATGCCGCAGAGTTCGGCGACCTCAATCGAGTGGCGCAAAACGTTCTGACCGAACGACGTGCGGTAGCGAAGCGAGCCAAGGGTCTTAACGAGTTCAGGGTGCAGGTCGTGAATGCCCGTATCGAAGGTGGCCTGCTCGCCGGCCTCGCGTACGCGCTCCTGAACAAGATCGGAAGCCTTGTGATACATCTCCTCGATGCGAGCCGGATGGATGCGACCGTCTGCAATGAGGTTTTCGAGCGCCACGCGAGCGGTCTCACGGCGCACCGGATCGAAACTGGAGAGGACGACGGTCTCGGGAGTATCGTCGATCACGAGATTGACGCCAGAGACCTGCTCAAACGTACGAATGTTACGGCCTTCGCGACCGATGATACGACCCTTGAGGTCATCGGAGGGAATATGCACCGAGGTGACCGTAACCTCCGCAGTGTGATCGGCGGCGCAGCGCTGGATAGCGAGGGAGATGATTTCCTGAGCGGTCTTATGGCATTCCGCCTTCACGCGCTGCTCGGATTCACGGATAATCGCAGCCGACTCATGGGTCACTTCAGATCGAACCTTGTCGAGGAGCTCGCGATGCGCATCATCGCGCGTGAGCTCAGCGATGCGCTCAAGCTCGCCGGTCTGCTTATCGTAGAGCTCGTTGAGCTCACGGCTTTTCTTTTCGATCTGTCCCTGCTGGCTTGAAAGCTGGTGCTCTCGCTTATCAAGCGCCTCGTTTCGGCGATCAAGGGATTCTTCGCGCTGCATTACGCGATTCTCAAGAACGCGCAGCTCTTTCTTGCGCTGCTTCTCCTCAGCCTCAGCGACCTGCTTGCTCTGAATAATCTCTTCCTTGGCCTCAAGAAGCGCTTCTTTCTTAAGGGTCTCCGCTGCACGACGCGCTTCGCCGATAACGTTCTCCGCTTCCGCGTGTGCAGACTGAATCTTCTCTTCAGCCTCGCGGATGCTTCCCGTCTTGGCGTTGCGCATGGCTACGACGGCGCCACCAGCGCCCGCGATAAGGCATAGTATGCCAACGACAATCTCCATGCTTAAGCTCCTTTAATGGAATAAGTGCACAAAACCGCATCGACGTAGCGCGTCGATGCGGGACATTTGGCATGCATACAGGCCATCTCAAATAATGAATATGAAAAATATATCAATCTCATCAGGGGATGAGCGCATATCACATAACAAATGACTGATTAATCGTACTTTGTGATAGGGATTCTGTCAATCAAGCTTACGACGAACGGTTATTGAACTATGCATAATGCGCTGATGCATCCCCAGTGAACATGCATACTCAAAGATTGGATGTGCTTATCGAGACCTGTGGTTTACGCTTCCGATTCGGAATCCAAGTATGACCGGACAGCACGAGACGACGTTGAGTAGTCAAAGCCGCGGCCCATGAGAAACCGGGTAAGTTTTTCAAAAGCTCGCGCCTCGGGAACGCTTTTTCGACGCAATGCCTCGATAGCTCGTTCGTAATCTTCGCTCGAATCAAAGTAATCATCTGGATAACCAGGAATATCGGATAAGACAATTCCCTTGCGCTTTAATTCGAACTCGATTTTCTTCCGCCCCCACCCACGTCGCTTTCGCTCGACGATGAAGCTTGATGCAAAACGTCGATCATCAAGATACCTTCGTTCTCGACCAAGCTCCATCGCGCGAGCTATCGCCTCATCACGAAAGCCCATCGACCGTAGCCTGCTCTCAAGCTCCATGGAGGAGTGATCGCGCCGAGCCTGCAGTTCAGCAAGCGAGGCAAGGCAAGCGGTGCTCTCGATGCCCAAAATACGCTCAAGAGCTTCATCCATGCCAAGCGGAAACGGGAGGCCTTTCGAGCTCAATACCTTAGCAGCCCGAGGCGCGAGCAAAAGCTCGAAAGCCTCCCCGTCGTCCAAGCTCAGATTAACCCGAGTTGCCGATCGAGCGCACCCGGCCCTTCCAGCATGGATATCGAGACGATTGAGCGTTTCGATATCCATGCCTATGACAAACCGCATCGTCCGACTACTTGTCGGCCAGCAGCGAATCGTTAGAAACTGATCCGCTCATATCAAAGGCTACGACTTCTCCCGTCTCCTCGTCATCAAAATCCAATCCACATGCGACGCGAACCTTATGCTCGATCTCCTCACGAAGGTCCGGATGCACCCGCAGGCACTCCTTAGCTGCCTCGCGACCCTGTCCCAAGCGCTCTACCTCATCGCCGCAAGGATATGTGTACCAGGCACCAGCCTTGCGAACGATGCCGTAATCGACGCCCATGTCGATAATCGAGCCCTCCTTTGAAATGCCCGTTCCGTACATGATGTCGAATTCAGCCGTTTTAAATGGAGCGGCGACTTTATTCTTAACCACTTTGCAGCGAACCCTGTTGCCAACGATTTCATCCTTGACCTTGATGCTGTCTATTCGACGAATATCGATGCGAACGCTGGAGAAGAATTTAAGGGCGCGGCCACCGGTTGTCGTTTCGGGATTACCGAACATCACACCGATCTTCTCGCGAAGCTGGTTGATAAAGATGCAGGTGGTTTTGGACTTCGCGAGCGATCCTGCGAGCTTTCGAAGGGCCTGGCTCATGAGGCGAGCCTGAAGACCGACTGAAGATTCACCGATCTCGCCCTCGATCTCTGCACGAGGAACCAAAGCGGCGACGGAGTCGATAACGATGACGTCGATGGCTCCGGAGCGAACGAGCATATCGCAGATCTCCAAAGCCTGCTCCCCCGTATCGGGCTGAGAAATCAGGACTTCATCGATGTCGACGCCGATACGGGCGGCATAGGTGGGGTCGAGCGCGTGCTCTGCGTCGATAAAGGCGACCACACCGCCCAGTGCTTGGGCCTCGGCAAGGATTTCAAGGGAGAGCGTTGTCTTGCCGGAGGATTCCGGTCCGTAAATCTCAACGATACGGCCTCGCGGAACGCCGCCGATGCCCAAAGCCGCATCCAATGCGAGGGCTCCAGTGGGAATCGCTTCGACTTCGAGCTCGGGGCCGCCATCGCCAAACTTCATGATGGCGCCCTTGCCAAACTTCTTTTCAATCTCGGCAGTCGTGAGATCGATCATCTTATCGCGTTCTTCACCGGTGGTGCGCTCATGAATAGTCCGTGCGGGACCAGAATTTTTTGCCATAGGTCATCCTCCTATACGTTTGCGAACTCGATGGTACTACGAACAGCTGTTCGTTGCAAGTACCACCACTGGAGTATAGATTCGAAAAACGCCCCGTTGCCTGCAAGATGCTAACAACGAGGCGATTGAAATCGCGATCATTCTTACAGTCCAAGCTCAGGAAGCATGCGGGGCGAATCCAAACTGACAGCAGGAGCGACCATCAGCATCAAAATTACAAAATCGCACCGATAAGAAGCGTGACCGCCTCCAGGGAAGCAGAGCATCGAACCTCATTGCGATCACCCGTAAACACATATCGAGCGGCTTCGACGCCAAGGGCTGAAGCAAGCCCTATGTACACGGTGCCGGCGGGGTCATCGGCGGTTCCGCCGCCGGGTCCGGCGTAACCCGTAAGGCTCACTGCGAAATCCGCACCGAATAGCTCTCGCGCACCCGACGCCATCTCGCGGGCGGTTTCAAGCGAGACGGCGGTGCACGTATCTAGAGTTCGTCTGGAAACACCGAGGACGCGATGTTTAATCTCGTCGCAATAGGTGACCGCTCCTCCGCGCAACACAGCGGAGGCCCCGGGCACCGCCGCAATGGAGGACGACGTCAATCCTGCGGTCAACGATTCGGCAGTCGCAATCGTTAGATTCCTGTTGGCGTATAGGGCAACCAATTCGGCACAGAGCCGTTCGAGTTCGCATTCACCCATCGGTTACACCCTGAAAACGATATGGCGAGCGTTCCATAAATACTGAAGACCGGAAATTACCGTGAGAACGACGGCAGCGATCATGAGCGCCCATGAAATGGTTCCAACGAGCTCGACGACGCCCGTCGCTCCCCCGCCGATGCTCAACGCGATGAAAAGGAGATAGCCGCACAGGGACAGCATGGTAACGGCTGTTTTTGCCTTGCCAAGCTTATCGGCGGCGATGACCTCTCCATTCGCGCTCGCGACCATGCGCAGCGCGCTCACGAGAAACTCGCGAAACATGATGATGAAGACAGCCCAGACACCGACGAACTGATGCTCCAAAAGGATGAGAAGCGCTGCAAAAACCAGTAACTTATCAGCGATCGGATCGAGGAACTTACCGAAATCGGTTACCTCTCCCCGCTTGCGCGCAAGATCTCCATCGACCTTATCGGTAAGGCTGAGCAAAAGATAGATCGCAAAGGCGAGCCAAGCCAAGCCAGCAGAAGTTTGCGCGAAGGCCATCTCGCTGAAAACCATGAACAAGGGTATGAAGGCGATTCGAACACAGGTGACCACGTTGGCGGGCGTCCATATGCTCGTAATCTCCTGTCCCTTCTTATTTACTGCCATCGTGTACTACTCCTCAACAACGTGACCGACAAGCTCATAGCAGAAGCTATCCGTGAACTCGACCGTGAGGATATCGCCGACCCGTGCCTCATCGACATCGAGGTGGACCGCGCCGTCGCTATCGGGAGCCTGGAACCATGCATGGCCGATGAGCTCGAGTCCGTCATCGGTCTCCTCGATGCCGTCGACGATCACCTCTGCAACCTCGCCGACGTGAGATGCGGTGGCGGCGAATCCAAGCGATTCGGCGAGATCCATGGCCGCCTGCGTGCGAGCAAGCTTGATATCGTCATCGATCTGGCCCGGCATCACAGCGGCGCGCGTACCCTCTTCAGGGGAATACGAGAACACGCTCGTGTAGTCGAAACCGTTGCGGTCCATGAAGGCGAGCATCGCCTGGGCCTCCTCATCGGTCTCACCAGGGAACCCGACCAGGCTCGTCGTGCGAATGACCATCTGCGGGATCTCCTCCCGAAGACGGTTGAAGAGCTCGTCGAGCTCAGACTCCGACCCGCTGCGGTTCATCGCCTTGAGAACGCGCGCGGAACAATGCTGTACGGGGATGTCGATATAGGGAAGCACCTCGGGCGTGTCGCGAATGACGGAGATGAGCTCATCGCTCATTCCCTCGGGCTGAAGATACAGCACGCGAATCCACACCTTTTCCGGACGCAAGGCCGAAGCCAGCGCCTCGAGGAGCTGCGCGAGATTGGAAGGACCATCGGTTTGCGCCGAGAAGTCGGAACCCCAGATACCGGTGTCCTGACCGATCAGCACGATCTCGCGAACTCCACCGGCGACGAGCTCGCGAGCCTCGGCGATGATGCGGTCTGCGGGGCGGGAATGATACCGGCCGCGAATATACGGGATGGCGCAGAAGCTGCAGAATCGGTTGCATCCGTCTGATATCTTCACGTAAGCGACGGCGCCCTCGACGGTGCGCTTCACATCGGGAAGGAAAGCCGGCGCGAGACGGGTTATGCCGAGCACCCGGTCGCAGACGGAAACGATCCCGTCCTCCTCGTCCGTTCTTACGAAAGCCGCGACCTCCGGGAGCTCGCCGGGGAGATCGTCGCCATAGCGCGACGGAACGCATCCGCACATGACGATCGGCACGTCACGCACGCCGTCGTGCACCTCGTTCGCCAAGGAGAGCGTCGTCTCGATGCTCTCTGACGTCGCAGAAGCCAGAAAAGAGCAGGTATTGATGATGACGAGATCGGCGTCATCAACGCCATCCGCCTCATCATACGAGGCCGCCGTAAGCAGCGACCTCATGCGGTCGGTATCGACCTCGTTCTTGGCACAACCAAGCGTTACATACAAAATAGAGCCAAAGGCCATGGGAATCCCTTATCGATAGTTGGTGAATTGCAGGGGCTGTCCGTAGTCTTGATCGCGCAGAAATGCGATGACTTCCTGAAGGGCGTCTTTCGAGGCCGAGGACACGCGGAGCTTGTCAGACTCGATGGTCACTTTGACCTTCAGCTTCCTGTCCTTGACATCCTTGTTGATCTTCTTAGCCGTGGCTTGATCGATACCCTCGACGATGTGACCGAGGACGCGAACGGTCCCGCCCGAGGCCGACTGGGGCGCGTCCCACGATACCGATTTGATATCGACGCCGCGCTTGATGAGCTTGCTGTTGAGGACATCCGTTATCTGGCGAGCTACAAAATCGGCGGGAGCGTGAATCGTGAAGAGCTTATCGGCCTTCGAAAGCTCGATCGTGGCCCCGGAATCCTTGAGATCGTAGCGCTGGGACAGCTCGCGCGCGGTCTGCTGAAAAGCATTGTCGACCTCCTGCATGTCAACCTGCGAGACGACGTCAAAACTGGAATCTTTTGCCATGGTACTTCCTTTCTCGTACAAGATCAGCACTAAGCGGCAGCAGAGGTTGAATCAAGGCTGGCATCACCATCGGAGCCGGAAGCCGTCTGGGTGTCAGTCTGCTGGCCTGACGTAGCATCTGAATCCGAATCCGCAACGACTTTGGGAGCGGTTATCGAGACGCGTCCCACGCCGGAGCTCTTGCTGTCGTAGCGAACCTTCTCACCGTTCTTCTTGATCACGACGTCAGCGGGATTATCGACGGTGATCTCGATCGATTGCGTCACCGTATACTCCTGCTCGAAGGGACCGACGGGCGTATCGGAATAGACGTACTGCCCATCGAGCTTGACCTCGATCCAAGACGTCTTTCCCTTAGCGATGCTGATGGTCACCTTCGTTTCCTGCTGAACCGTCTGCTGGCTGCCGGACGCGTCCGTATCTGAGCTCGCCGACGCATCAGTGGACGACGAGTCACTCGCATCGACCACGTCCGCATCATCTTCTCCCTCCACGGATGAGTCAGAAGAGCCGGCGCTATCGGATTGGACCTGAACCGTAGGCTCATTCGATGCCGAGGAGTCGGGGCCACAGGACTTCAACAGCAGGGCCGCTACCAGAACGACCAAGAGCAACGCAACGGCAAGAAGCATCAAGAGCATTCTATTATCGAAGGCGGGTCCTCCCGATGCACCCCCGCCCGAACCACGCCGGCCCCGGTTGACGTTATAGCCTTGCCGTCCGCCACCAGCACGGCGCCGTTGGTCCCCCGGAAGCGGCATTGGCCGCGAAGCGTTCTGGGATCGGGAGAAACCACCTGCTGGGTAACCCGCAGGACGGCCCCGGTAGGGAGCCTGCATCGCCCCCCGCTCCCTATAGCCCTGAGCACGAGCTCGCTGAGGATCAGATCCCCGTCCAGAGCCATCCGCGGGCGGAAGAGTGCGCTGCTGGCCATAGCGAAGGCGATGCGGCCCCCGTTCGGGCCTCATCGCGGAAACGGGAGCGGGCTCGTGTAGCGAATGGGATTCCGAAACATAGCCAGCTTGGGGTGGACGCTGACCATAGCGGGAATTGGGAACGCCGTTGACGATCATGAATCGACCGGCGGCGTTATCGCTATGGGGGCTCGCCTCGGCGACGCTGTCCTGAAAGCGCCCCGCGCCGGTATTGTTGACCCGTTCATAGGTGGCGAGCTCATCGAAGTATGCATCGACGACTTCTCGCGGATTCAACCCGAGGTACCGTGCGTAGCTCGCGATCATCCCCTGCGCATAGCCGCGAGGCGGCATGGCGGCAAGGTTGCCCAACTCGAAATACTCGATGATCTGGGGGCGGAGCTTGATTACGTTGGCCACCTGCTGGATCGATAGACCGAGTTCACGGCGACGATTCAGCAGCATTTCTCCGAAACGAGAGGACATTACAACCCTCCAAACCCATCTTCCTCGGCCATCCTGGCCTCAAGGGACTCGAGCTCCGCAAGACCCTCGGCGTCCAAGAGCACCTCGCGAGGCTTCGAACCGTCGGGCGGGCCGACGATTCCCTTCTCTTCGAGCATATCCATGATACGCCCGGCACGGGCATATCCGACTTTGAGTCGTCGCTGCAAGCCGGACGTCGACCCCAGCTGGGAATCGACGACAATACGCGCGGCATCCCATAGCAGGGGATCATCTTCCTGAACGTCGCCGGGCATGGTCATGCCGCCTCCGCCGCCACCGACGGGAGCGGGGGCAACGGCTGACAGGATCTCCTCATGGTATTCAGCAGCGCTCTGCTCCTTCACGAAGCCGACGACGTCGACGATCTCCTCATCAGAAACATAGCACCCCTGGATGCGCTTCGGCTTGCCCCAGTCGACACGGCTGAAGAGCATATCGCCTTGGCCGAGCAGCTTTTCCGCGCCCGTCTGATCCAGGATGACGCGGGAATCGATACCCGTCGCAACGGTAAGGCCGATACGGTTGGTGATATTCGCCTTGATAAGACCGGTGACGACGTTGGAGCTCGGGCGCTGGGTGGCGACGATCATGTGTATACCGGCCGCTCGACCGAGCTGGGCGATGCGGACGATCGAAGCTTCGACGTCCTTGCCGGCCACCATCATGAGGTCGGAGAGCTCGTCGATGACGATCACGAGATACGGCATCTTCGAGGGCGGGTTGTCATAGTGATCGAACTCCCCCGCCTGCTGCTTCTCATTGAAGGTCGCGATCTTTCGAACGCCGATGCGCTCGAAGATCTTGAGCCGTCGTTCCATTTCCGAAACAGCCCACTGCAAGGCGCTCGCAGCCTGTTTCGGCTCGGTCACGACGGGAACGTAGAGATGCGGAAGCCCATCGTAGGGTGCGAACTCGACTCGTTTGGGATCGATCATGATCAAGCGGACATCTTCTGGGAAGGTGCGCATAAGAAGGGACATGAGGATCGAACTGATAACGACCGACTTACCCGAGCCCGTTGTGCCCGCGATGAGCAGGTGCGGCATCTTGGCAAGGTCTGCGACCATAGGGGTGCCCTCGGCATCACGACCCAGGGCGAACTCAAGCGGACCGCCTTTGACATACGGCAAGATGTCACCAAAGGATACGTTTTCGCGGCTGCGATTTGGAATCTCGATACCAACCAGCGAAGTGCCCGGGATGGGAGCGAAGATGCGCACGGAATCCGTTGCGAGCGACAACGCGATATCGTCTTCGAGATTTGAGATACGGCTCACGCGCTCGCCTTCGCCGGGCTGCACCTTGAACGTGGTGACCGTAGGACCGGAGATCCAGCCGACGACGCGAGAATGGAGACCGAATTCTGCAAGGGTCGACTGCAGGGCGGCAGCGGTTTGCTCGAGCTCTTTGCTCGAGTAGGGGCTTCCCGATTTCTTTGCATTCCTATGGAGCATCGAAACCGGGGGCAGCTTGCGCTCCCCCTCTTCCGCGTCCAGAGTTTCAGGGTCTCCCCCGTTTTCCTTGTGGGAATGATCGCCGTCTCCCTTGCGGGCACGATCGGGCTGCAGGAAGGCCGGGATGGCGGCGTGCTGCAAAGTGGTGGGCGCATCCAAATCGGGGGTATCGTCGACGATGGAATCCGATACAGTTTCAACCGATTCTGCGGGAGCATCGGCAGCGCCATCCTGATCGCGGCGCATCTTCTTTTTAACTCGGCCGATCTTGTCCTTGACGGGCAGGAGCCGCGTCCGGGCCTGATCCTCGCCTATTTGGTCACTCAGGTCGACGAAGGGGCTGGACTCTTCAACCTCATCACCATCGTCTTCAACGCGAGGAAGAACCGTGGTCGAACGGGAGCCTAGGAACGTGGTCTCGGCCTGGCCCTCGGGATCGAAAAGACGAGACTGAACTGACCCGCGCCCCTGCCGGGAAGCGCCGTCGTCAGCAAGAAGGGACTCTTCGTCCTGCAGAGAGCCTCCCCAGGGATTATCGTTCACATCGACCCGGCGCTTCCGCGCGATCTCCTCAGCTTTCTGAGCCGCACCGCGCAGGAACGAACTCACCGAGAAACCGATGACGACCATGCCGAGCAGAACGACGCCGAACGAAACGACGAGCGCGATGGTCTTTCCCAACGCACCCTGCAGCGCGGAGGCGATGGTGGCGCCCAGATAGCCGCCGGCGGACGAGAGGTTAAGCGGCTCGAACATCACCGAACTCGACTCCTGCGAGCCCGGAATGAGCAGAGACAGGATAGTGCAGACGGCCACGAAGATCACAGCGAGGCCGCTCCAGGTGCGAAATGAGACGAATACGCGATCGCGCAGAAAGACCAAAGCGGAAATAGCAAGCAAAGCGAGGGGAAGAACATAGGCCCCCAGGCCAAACCCGAGATGAAAGAAATTGGAAACAGCAGCGGTCACCGGAGCGGAGGTAGGCGCGATGACGGCGATGAAGGAAGCGACGGCGATGACGGCGAGGACGACGCCTATCGCATCCCTGTTCACGCTATCGTCAAGCATGGGCTCGAGCTCTTGATACTCCTCCGTCTGATCGGCGTTCGCGCGCAACGGCGCCGGGGCACCGGCAGCCTTACCTGCCTTCTTGCCCCGGGCGACAACCGTATTCGTATTCTTTTTGGCCGAGTTTCCGCTTCGAGCCACGCTATACCTCCATGACGACCGGGATGATCATCGGACGGGTGTGGGTGCGATTCCAGATAAAGTTGGAAAGCGAGTCGCGAACGGCCTTGCGCAACGCATCCGTTCCACTGCTCGTAAAGTTGAAGGAGCCCTTGTCGATCATCTTGAGGATGGAGTCGCTGGCATCCGACGAGAACTCGTCATCGATCGTGAAGGAGACGCCGCGACCGGAAAGCTCGATCGCCTCGATCTTCTTGCGCTTCGTCGACATGGTGGCGACGACGGTGACCATGCCGTCATTGGCCAGCTTCTGGCGATCTCGCAGCACGATCGGGTCGGTGTCACCGATACGGAGGCCGTCGACGTACACGACGCCGCTTTCAACGGAGCGGCCGCGCTTCACCTTACCGTCGCGCATCTCGAGGGAATCTCCGTTGTCCATAATGAAGATGCGATCGCGAGGAACGCCCATCTTCTCTCCGAGCTTGGCGTGGGCGCGAAGATGGACCGCCTCGCCATGGACGGGCATGAAATACGTGGGGCGCGCCATGGCGAGCATGAGTTTAAGCTCTTCTTGGCTGCCATGACCGGAAACGTGGACGAGGCAGCGATGCTTATCGTATACGTCGCAGCCGAGCTTGGCCAGGCTGTTGACGACCTGCTGGACCGCCTTTTCATTGCCAGGAACGGGAGTTGCCGAGATGATGACGGTATCGCCGTCATGGATGGACAACGTCTTGTGCTCACCGTTCGCCATGCGGGAAAGCGCCGAAAGGGGTTCGCCCTGGGATCCGGTGCACATCACGACGACCTTGTTCTCGGGAATCCCGTTGAGCTCGTATGCATCGACGATATCCTTCTCGTCGATCTTGAGATAGCCGAGCTCGCGGGCGACGCGCGTGTTGGTGAGCATCGAGCGACCGGTGACGACGATCTTCCTGCCGCACGCCTTGGCAGCATCGCAAATCTGCTGGAGTCGATGGATGTGACTCGAGAACGACGCGACGAACACGCGCCCCTCGGCGTTCTTGATGGCCTCGTACAGTTGCGGGCCGACTTCGGCCTCAGACTTGGTGAAGCCCGGGACCACCGCATTCGTTGAATCGGAGAGCAGCAGGTCAACGCCCATCTTGCCGAATTTGGTGATAGCCGCGTAGTCGGGCGTCACACCGTCGATGGGGGTCTGGTCGAGCTTGAAGTCGCCTGTATGCATAACCGTGCCCTGAGGCGTCTTGACGAAGATACCGAGCGCGCCCGGGATGGAGTGCGTCATCGAGAAGAAGCTCACGTTGATGCAGCCGAGCGTAACGGTGCTGCCGCTTTTAACCTCGCGGAATTTAGGAGCGCGGATGCGGAACTCCGAAAGCTTCCCCTCGATAAAGCCGAGCGTGAGCTTCGAGGAGAAGATCGGCACCTTGTTGTTGAGGTCCTGCAGCAGATATGGCAGGGAGCCGGTATGGTCCTCGTGGCCATGGGTGATGATGATGCCGCGGAGCTTGTCCTCGTTCTCGAGGACATAGGTGTAATCGGGAAGAACCAGGTCGATGCCCGGCTGTGAATCATCGGGGAACATGAGTCCGGCGTCGACAAGGACCATATCGGGACCGCACTCGATAACGGTCATATTCTTGCCGATACCATCAAGACCGCCGAGGGGGATAACCTTCAGCGGCGCAGCATTCTTTTTAGTTGTAGCCATATGGATAGTCTATCCTTTCGATAAAGAGGAACGATATATTCACGGCGGCAGCGCGCCGTTCACATACGAAAATGAACGCAAGTTTTATAACTGTACCAAGAATTCGGTCGCTTCATACATGACGAGACCTCCTGCAGTAAAAGAACATCCCATCAAAGCAGCGAGCGAGAGGACCGATCGCATGATCGGTCCTCTGATTGGGATCTGCTGTGCGGCTGGACTCTAAGAAAGAAGGCCCCGCGCCCGAGCGCAGAGCCTTCCGAACAGGATCGATCAAGCGATGGGAGCCGTTATCCCTCGTGGTGGCGGCGAGGTGCCCGACCGCCGTTATCACCGGGGGTGCGACGGGGACGGTCGCCACGCTCGCGACGCTCGCGATTCGGGCGCTCGAAACCGCGGGCGCCGTTGTCACGAGAACCGCGACGCGGACGATCGCTGCGCTCGCGACGCTCGCCGGCATCATCGCCGCTTCCCGCAGGAGCCTCGGGCTTGTCGATACGATCAAGGGAGATCTTACCGCGCTCATCGACCTCGAGGACGCGAACTTTGACCTCGTCGCCAACGTTGAGGACGTCCTCGACCTTGTCGACGCGACCCTGGGCGACGCGAGAGATGTGCAGCAGGCCGTCCTTGCCCGGAAGCAGCGAAACAAAGGCGCCGAAGGGCTGGATGGACACGACGCGACCGGTGTACTCCTCACCCGGCTCGGGAACCTTGATGATGAGCTGGATGCGCTCGACGGCCTGCTCGACGGAGTCGCCGGTGCCGCCGACGTAGACGGTGCCGTCCTCCTGGATATCGACGGAAGCGCCGGTCTCGTCCTGGATGCCGCGGATAACCTTGCCGCCGGTACCGATGACCTCGCGAATCTTATCCACGGGCACGGTGATGGAGACGATGCGGGGAGCAGAGGGGCGAGTCTCCTGACGAGACTCGGGGATGACCTCGAGCATCTTGTCGAGGATGAACGCGCGACCGCTCTTGGCCTGCTCCAGCGCGGTGCGCAGGATATCGAAAGTAAGGCCGGTGGCCTTGTTGTCCATCTGCAGCGCGGTGATGCCGCGCTCGGTGCCGGTGACCTTGAAGTCCATGTCACCGAGGAAGTCCTCGAGGCCCTGGATATCGGAAAGAACGACGGTCTTGCCGTTCTCCTGGATCAGGCCCATGGCGATGCCGGAGACAGGGCGCTTGATAGGCACGCCGCCGTCCATGAGGGCGAGCGTGGAACCGCAGGTCGAAGCCATGGAAGAGGAGCCGTTGGATTCCATGACCTCGGAGACGACGCGGATGGCATAGGGGAACTCGTTCTCATCAGGCAGAACAGGCAGGATGGCGCGCTCGGCAAGGTTGCCGTGACCGATCTCGCGACGCTTCGGGGAGCCCATGCGACCGCACTCGCCGGTGCAGAACGGCGGGAAGTTATAGTGGTGCATATAGCGCTTGCCCTCTACGGGCTCGATGGTATCCAGGCGCTGGCCCTCGTTCAGCATACCGAGCGAAAGAACGGAAAGAACCTGGGTCTGACCGCGCTGGAACAGGCCGGAGCCATGGACCAGGGGCAGGTAGTTGTCCTTGACCATGATGGGACGGATCTCGTCGGCGGCGCGGCCGTCGACGCGCTCGCCGGTCTCGACGACCATGTCGCGCATGGCCTTCTTCTCGAGCTTCTTGAGGTTGACGGGAATCTCGCGCTCCCAAAGCAGCTGCTCGTCCTCGGAGAACTCGGCCTTGATGGCCTCCTTCAACGCGTCAACCTTACCCATGCGGGAGAGCTTGTCGGCGTCGCGAAGCGCGGCCGACATCTCGTCGTAGTGCGCGAAGATGCGATCATGAACCTCCTCGACGGGCTCATCGAGCGGATACTCGCGCTTGACGATCTCGCCGTTGACGCGCTCCCACTCCTCGACGAACTCGAGCTGGGCATCGCAGAAGGCGCCGATGGCCTCCTGGCCGAACATCATGGCCTCGAGCATATCCTCTTCGGAGATCTCGTCGGCACCGGCTTCGACCATCGAGATGAAGTCGCGGGTACCAGCGAGCTCGAGGTCGAGATCGGAGTTCTCGCGCTCCTCGTACGTGGGATTCACGATGAACTCGTGAGTCTCCTTGTCGCGACCGATGCGGACGCAGGCGAGCGGCCCTTCGAACGGCACGCCGCCGATGGTCATAGCGAGCGAAGCGCCCATGACGCAGATGACGTCGACGGGATTGGTTTGATCGGCGACCAGCGGAGTCGCCACGACCTGGACCTCGTTACGGAAGCCGTCGGGGAAACTCGGGCGGATGGGTCGGTCGATCATGCGAGCGGTCAGCGTGGCCTTTTCGGAAGGACGTCCTTCGCGCTTGAGGTAACCGCCGGGGATGCGGCCGGCTGCATACATCTTCTCGTTGAAGTCGACGGTGAGCGGGAAGAAGTCGTAATTCTTACGCTCCTTGGAGACGACAACCGTGTTGAGGACGGTCGAATCGCCCTGCTTAACCAGCGCGGCGCCGGTCGCTTGGCGTGCGAGCTCGCCGCACTCGAAGACGTAGGTCTTGCCGTAGAGTTCGAAGGTTTTTGATACGAGAGTCATTGTTCCTCTTTCATCTCCGTACGCCACATTGCGCACGGGCAGCTTCGTGTCCGGGTAACCGGACGATTCCGGGGTCGCCTTTGCGAACCCTCGCAACGGGTATGTGGGCCCGTTACACAAGAAGGAGCGCCGAAGCGCTCCCCCATGTCCATGATAAGAACCGCGTTACTGGATGTTGTCGCGGATCCCGAGCTTCTTGATGAGCTCACGGTACTCGTTGATGTCGTTCTTCTTGATGTAAGAGAGCAGACGACGACGCTTACCGACGAGCATCAGCAGACCGCGACGAGTGTGGAAGTCCTTCTGATGGGACTTCATGTGCTCGGTGAGCTCGCGGATGCGCTCGGTGAGGATGGCAACCTGAACCTTGGAGTTGCCGGTGTCCTGAGGATTGTTGCCAAACTCGGCGGTGAGCTCGGCCTTGCGCTCCTTAGAAACAGTCATGGTACACCTTTCTTCTCTGGTATCGAGGTAGTCGATACCGCAATACGCCTCAATCTGGGAAGTCGCCGGTGCAGCGAGCATCCAAGAACGAGGTAGGACAACCCGATATGGTAGCACAGCCCATCCGACCTCGCAGCAAACACACAACAAGCGCAGGTATCATCGCCCCAGCAGAAACTCAAGGGAGCGAAGGCGCGCATCGAGATGCGTCGCAGCCCACGCATGGCAGAGGGAAAGCAGCAACGAGGACTGGGAGAGCGAGGCCTCGTGAGCAGCCAGCTCGTCGAACCGAAGCGATATCAGGGCGCGCAGCCATTGAATGGTCGCGTCGTCGACCGGCTCGGCACCGGAGACGGAGGAAGCGCAGGATGCGCAAAGAAGCCCGCCCGCCTGAGCCGAAAAGTACGATAACGCGGGGTCCCCGCAGGAGACGCACGAAGAATAATCCGGTCGGTATCCGATATGCGCGAGGACCTTGAAGGAGTATGCAGCGACCACGATGTCGCGATGAGCTTGATCGCCGAGCGCGCCGAGGACCTCGAACGCACGCGAGGTGATATCGAAGATGAAGGGATCCGCCACATCTTCGAAGCAGCAATGCTTCGCCACTTCGGCGATAGCCGAACCCGCCATCAGCGATTCATATCCGGGGTGCACCCCGACCGGAGCGGACAAGAGCTCCGCCTGGGACACGAGATCCAAGCTTCGGCCCCGTGACAGGAGAAGATCGACCGTATTGAGGAGCTCGCACCTCCCGGCGAGTCTGGAACCGGGCTTGCGGGCGCCCTTGGCGACGGCCTGGACCCTGCTCCCCTGTTCGGTGAGAAGCGTCAAGATCAGATCGGTTTCCTTCAGCTTGGTCTTGTCGAGGACGATGCAGGTGGTGCGATATGTTCGAGAACCCATAAGGGAGGGCTACTCCTCGGCGCTGTAACCGAAGCGCCTGATCTGGCCCTGGTCCTCACGCCAGCCCGCTTTCACGCGCACATCGAGCGCGAGGTACACCCGGCAACCGAAGATGCGCTCGATGTCCGCACGCGCCTCGGTGCCGATGCGCTTGACCATCTCCCCGCGCTTGCCGACCAGAATGCCCTTCTGCCCTTCGCGCTCGACATAGATGGTCGCATGCACGCGCAGCAGATCGCGCTTGAACTCGAGGTCGTCGCACAGGACGCCCACGGCATGGGGTATCTCCTCGCGCGTATGAAGCAGGACCTTTTCACGAACAAACTCGGATACGAGCGTTTCATCACTCGCATCGCACTTCATGTCATCGGGGAACCATCGAGGCCCCTCGGGAAGATATGATGCGACGACGGAGACGAAGGTATCCACATTGAAGCCCTCGGTCGATGAAAGCACGATCTCATCATCGAAATCCACGAGCTTGCGCGCCGCCTCGAGCTGGGCGAGCATCTGCTCCGGCTTCACCAGATCAGCTTTGGAGAGCACGAGGATCTTACGCGCCTTCGAGTTTGAAACATGACGGGCGACCCACTCGTCACCTCGTCCGATCGGAGCGCCCGCATCGATGAGGAATGCGACCACGTCGACGTCGTTGATTTCGGACAGCGCGCTCTTGTTAAGCTCGGTTCCCAGGGAATCCTTCGGCTTATGGAGACCGGGGGTGTCGACGATGACGATCTGGCAATCATCCCTGTTGATAACCGCTCGCATGCGACGACGCGTCGTCTGGGCGACCGGCGAGGTGATTGCGACCTTTTCGCCGAAGCAGGCGTTGAGCAGGGTCGACTTTCCAGCATTGGGACGCCCTACCAAGGCGACGAATCCGCTGCGAAACCCTTCGGGAGCTCCCGAAGCACCGCAGTCGAGAGATGCCTCTTCTCGTTCGAGCATGGCATCCAGCTCATCATCGCTCAGATCGGCGAACGGATCGAAGTCAGTCATGAAAGCCCCCTAAAGAACGCCCAATACGTTCAGAAAAACGATGCAGCCGACGACGGCGGCAGTAATGGATAGGACGTACACGCTCGCGGCCGCGATATCTTTCGCGCGCTTGGCCAAGGGATGGAGCTCTTGCGTCGCAAGGTCGACGATCGTCTCCATGGCTGTGTTGCACAGCTCGGCGAAGATAACCAAGCCGCAGCAGATCACGATCAGGCACCAGGAGACGGGATCCAACCCGACAAGAGCGCCGGCGACGACCGTGATGGCGCCGAGCAGGAGCATTACGTTGATATTCCGCTCGGTCTTGACAGCCGTGACAAGCCCTTCGAGAGCATACCGAAAGGACTGGAAGAACGTGGGATGGTCGCTATTGGAGCCGGGAATCATCGTGGCGTCTCCTCATGATGCGCGGCGGACGACGCGCCTGCGTGCGGGTGAACTGGTTGCTAGTCATTACTATGGCTGGTCGTGGGCCCGATGGCAACCATATCGGGATCATCGCCGCGCTGCACGGCCAAATCCCTCAAAATCTCTAGCTCGCGTGCCTCCATCGATCGGGCCTCCTCGGGATCGATGTGGTCGAAACCGAGGAGATGGCAGACGCCGTGAACGAGCATCAACCGGAATTCCGCTGCAAACGAGTTGTTGAACTCGGGGGCCTGCGCTTCGATAACCGAGGGGCACAAGATCACATCGCCGAGCTCCACGGGCTCATCCGCAGGAATCGTCTCGTCGTCCAGAGCGTCGCACTCGAACGAGAGGACGTCGGTAGGCGCATCGATGCCGCGCCATGAAGCGTTGAGCCGGCGAATCGCCTCCGAGTCGACGATGGACACGCTCACATTGCAGGGCCGCTCGACCCCATCGGCGGCCAGGACCGCCTCGACCACAACGCGTATCTCCTCATCCGAGATGGGGACGGCGAGACGCCCCTCGTTGTTGATCATTACATCCATGGTGGAGTACCTTTCGCTACACGGCCCCGAACACTCGCTACCGAGCCTCGTACGCCTCATAAGCCTCGACGATCTTGCCAACAAGCGAATGCCGGACGACGTCGGTGCTTCCGAGATGGATAAACGCGATATCGTCGACGCCGCCGAGAATGTGCTCGATATCCGTGAGCCCCGCTCGCTTCCCCGGAAGGTCGCGCTGGCTCGCATCGCCCGTCACGATGAATTTGGAATTGAATCCCAGTCGCGTCAAGAACATCTTCATCTGCTCGGGCGTCGTATTTTGAGCCTCATCAAGGATGACGAAGGCATCGTTTAGCGTACGGCCCCTCATATATGCGAGGGGCGCGATCTCGATCTGCCCCTTGTCGATGTAGTCGTTCGCCTTCTCGGCATCGACAAGGTCGTAGAGCGCATCGAGCAGAGGGCGGACGTAAGGATCGACCTTCTCCTCAAGGGTTCCCGGCAGAAAGCCGAGGTTTTCGCCGGCTTCGACAACCGGTCGGGTCAGGACGATGCGGCCGATCTCCCGCCGCCTAAGCGCGGCGACGGCGACCGCCATGGCAAGGTAGGTTTTGCCGGTACCCGCAGGACCGAGGCAGAAGGTGATCGTATGGCGCCGTATCGCCTCGAGATAGCGCTGCTGCCCGGAGGTGCGCGCCCGAACGGATCGTCCACGATGCGTCAGCAGCACATCACCCGAGGCCACCGCCTTGCTCGTAGATCGCGCTTCGTCGACGAGCCTCGCCGCATCCTCAGAAGAGGGGACGCGGCCGTGCTGCACGAGGTCGAACAGCGCATGGAGAACCTGGACGGCCGTCTCGACGTCCAAGCTCGGCCCCGACACCTTAATAGTCGATCCGCGGAGGACGAGGGACACGCCTGCGCGTTGCTCCAAGGAGCGCAGCACGCAATCAGAGGGACCCGCGAGCCTCGAAGCGTCGACGTGCTCGGGCAGGTTGATTCGCAAAGAAGCGGTATCCATGAGACCTCCCATCACCTATCGCAGAGATGACCGTGCAGCACGCCGTCTCGATCCACGTCGTCGATAGCCACCCGCGCGAGCGAACCAGCTGAAAGCTCGCAGGGGCCATCGATCTCGACGTGATGGAACGATGCGAGCGTCCCCGCGTGCCCAGATTCGAGCACGCATGTTTCCACAGAGCCCACGCGACGCCTGCTGTCTTCAAGCGCGAGCTCAGAAGCAAGCGCGCGCATCCGCGCCGACCGACGAGCCATGACGGAGGGAGGCACCTGGTCGCGCGCAGCGGCGGCAGGGGTGCCGGGACGCTTGCTGTACCGAAAAACATGCATGCGCGAGAAGCCCGCGGCACGGCACGTCTCCAAGGACTCCTCGAACTCCTCCTCGGTTTCGCCGGGGAAGCCGACGATGATGTCGCAAGAAAGCGAGACAGATGGCACCGATCGACGAATGTCATGAACGAGCCCGAGAAAATCACCCGAGGTATAGGGACGTGCCATGCGGCGGAGGGTCGAGTCGCAACCGGACTGCAGGGGAAGGTGCAGAAACGGCGCGATACGCGAGGAGGACGCCATGCAATCGATCAACGGACGCGATACATCCATGGGCTCTATCGAGCTGAGACGAATCTGCGGAATAGAGGTCTCCGCGAGCAATCGCTCCACGAGGCCGTCGATCCCGATGGACGACCCTCCGTCGACGGAGCAATAGGCGCCGAGGTTCACGCCCGTGAGAACGATTTCGGGAACGCCCGCCTCCGCAGCGGAGCGCACCTGGCCCACGACGTCGCCGACGGGAACGGAGCGCTCCGGGCCGCGCGCCTTCCATACGATGCAATAGGTGCACCGATGGTTGCAGCCATCCTGTATCTTGACGCCAAGACGCGATCGACCCAAAAGATCGATAAAGCCATGGCCCTCGACATCATCCGACGCGCACCCGCAATCCGGCAAGAGCTCTTCCACCCGGCGCGGCACATCGAGCTTAGAGGGCTCGACGACGACGCGGTCCGAAAGCGCAGCGATGGCGTCGGGATTCAGGTTGACGGCGCATCCGGTCGCGACGACCATAGGAGCCAAGGGCATCTTCAGGGCATGGCGAACCGCTTTGCGCGTCTTCGACTCCGCTTCGCCCGTAACGGCGCACGTGTTGATCACGATGACGTCCGCGTCCCGCTCGTCTACCAATTCGAACCCCGCGCGATGGAGCTCCGCTATAAAGCGATCGGACTCCACACGGTTTACCCTACAGCCGAGATTAACAACGGCTACGCGCTTATCGCCCACGTCACCCCAGCCTAATCGAGAATGTCGTCGATAGCGTCGCGGATACGGGCCCCGACGCCCCGATGCTTGTCGTATTGCTCATCCACGACCTCCTCGTAGCGCTCGAGCAGTTCGCGCGCCTCCGACGAGAGCTTTTCGGGGATGACGATGGCGATGCGAGCGATGAGCCTGCCGCGGCCCTCGCGACCCATGCGCGGCATACCGAATCCTTCGACAACGACGGTCTCCCCATATTGGGTTCCCGCGGGAACCTTGATTTGAACCTCTTCGCCCTCGAGGATGCCGGCAATCGACACGGTGCAGCCCAAAGCAGCCTGGACCATGGAGACGCTCACCTCGGTATACAGGTCGTCGGCGTGACGCTGGAACCGCTCGTGCTCCGCAACCTGGATGGTAACCAGCAGGTTACCGGCTTCGGCACCGCGATAGCCCGCCTCGCCGTAACCCGCGACGCGCAGCTGGCGACCCGTCGCGACGCCGGCGGGAATTTGCAGATCGAGACGCTCGTGGGTCGGCGTGCGGCCCTGGCCTTCGCACATCTCGCACGGATGGTCGATGACCGTGCCCTCGCCCTGGCAATCGGGACAGGGAGCGGACGATTGAACGTCTCCGAAGATGGAGCGCTTGTAGGTCGTGACAAAACCAGATCCATGGCAATGCGGGCACTGCTGCTCGGTAGCCCCCTCGGAACGGCCCGTGCCCTGGCAATCCTCGCAAGGCGCGAGACGATCGTAGCTGATGGTCTTCGTGCAGCCGACGGCGGCTTCCTCAAGCGTCACGGTGAGGGATATCGCCATGTCGCGGCCCTGCCTGCGGGCGGCGGAATTTCGAGCGCCACCCCTGGAACCGCCGAAGAACGAGGAGAATATATCGTCCATGCCCATGCTGCCGAAGATATCGGAGATATCGACGTAGCCGGAGCCCATGCCCGGACCGTCGGCGGAGCCGAAGCGATCGTAGTTGGCGCGCTTCTGCTCATCAGAAAGCACAGAATACGCCTCATTGACCTCTTTGAAGAGTTCCTCGGCATTCGGATCGTCAGAAACGTCGGGATGAACCTCCCGTGCCTTTTTCAAGAAAGCCCGTTTGATCGTGCGCTGATCGGCGTCGCGCTCAACGCCGAGAACCTCGTAAAAATCTCTCTTACCCGACACGCTAGAACATCCTCCTCGTGCATTTCATTCATTCGCCGGCGACCCGACGCTCACCATTATGCCCCCAAGTGGCAAATGCAATCACTACATCATACGATAGGGACTGAGGAACAATCCCTGCGTGCAGCTGGTGAACCAGACGGACAGCAGGGCGAAGAACAATCCATTCATCGCGCCGTTGATCAAAACCATGCCCCCGCGCTTCCACCATAGAAGCGAGCGATGCAGGGGGTCGTCGGTCGCGATGGCGAAGATGCCGAACGCAAGGGGAACGAGGCACAAGACGGCAAAGAGCGAGAAGACGCCCGAAATAGCCGAAAGCACGAGGAAGGGAAGGACGAGTCCGATGGTGTAGAAACCGGAACTCGCGCGCTGCTCGAGGCGTTCGGCGGCAACGTGCGCGCGACCGACGAGATCGCCGGCGGAGGCTCCGTTGGTACCGGCATGCCCCATACCCTTTATGCGGATGACATCGCCGTCATGGGTTCCAGCGGGAAACTCGATGACTTGCTCCGAAGTGACGGCGACGCGGCCGGATGCCCCGCAGACCGTACAAGGATCGGCGACGACCTTGCCGGAGCCGCCGCATTCGGGACACACCATCTGAACGGATCCCATGCCGAAGAGGGACGACATATCCACGCCGATAGAACCCGTGCCACCGCACGTGGGGCACGTCCTGGCATGCTCGCTCGAAACCGAACCGGAGCCGTGGCAATGCTCGCACGACTGGTAGCGACGGTACGTGACCACTCGGCGGGCGCCGTCACGGGATTGCTCGCGCGTAAGGTCAACGTCGACGACGACGTCGGCGCCGGCTTCGGGATTATAGGCAGAGCTGGAACGACGCCTTCCGAATCCGGCTGCGTCGAACGGGAAGCCGCTGAACGGAAAACCGCTGAATCCCCCATAGCCTCCCCCCGTAGCAGCCGTGGGGGCAGCACCGGCATATGGGTTTCCCGAGCGCATGGCGTCATACCGAGCGCGCTTCTGCTCGTCCGACAAAACGGCATACGCCTCTGACACCTCTTTGAAGCGCTCCTCGGCATCGGGCTCCTTGTTGATGTCGGGGTGCAGCTTGCGCGCCTTCTGCTGGAACGCCTTCTGGATCTCCTTAGCGGAAGCATCCTTCTCCACGCCAAGGATCGCGTAGTAGTCTTTGTCGTTCATTCCTGCCATATGGCAAAAACTCTCCCCTGCTCACAGCTTACACAGTGGGAGACATTATACCCATCGCGAAGGTTGCTGCGCGCTGGATGAACTTCAACAGACGAGTTCCTATCGTTTTCCCATCAGCTTCAATGATCGCCATCAAAGGTCGTCAGGACGCGAAAGCATGAAGCGGGGGCCGCGATCACTCCGCCGCGCTACCCCATGGATCATCGAGAACGACCTGGCGGTACGTCACGCCGCAGCGCTCCAGAATATTCTTCGAAATGAGGTTGTCTTCCGTTCCGTCGTACTTGTCGTCAAGATAGACGACCTCGCCGACGCCCGCCTGAACAAGCGTCTTCGCACACTCATGGCAGGGGAACAACGTCACGTAGACCGTAGCATGAGCCATATCCTTCAAGGAGCCGCGGTAGTTGAGAATCGCGTTCGCCTCGGCATGGATAACATAGTTGTGCTTGTCATGCAGGGGGTCGTCAGCGGTACCCCACGGAAAGTCATCGTCGTTCAACGCGGACGGCGTACCGTTGTAACCTACCGAGAGGATGCGGTTGTTCGTATCTGCGATGCAGGCTCCGACCTGGGTATTCGGGTCCTTGCTACGCATGCTGGCGGCGACGGCGGCTCGCATAAAAAACTCATCCCAGCTGATGACATCCTCGCGCTTGCCCGGCATAGTGAAACCCCTTCCGTACGACTTTGGAAAAGCATGCCGCATTACAGACTCGGATGCAAGCGAAAAGCGGCGACGGCGAGCCGGGGCGGCGGCGCTACGAACACGAGGATTCTCGCCCGCGAACTCCAACGACCTCGCTAGACGGTCTCGAACGGACTCATAGCCCGGTTCTATGATGCCGAGGCGAGATCCCAAAATATTCCGAACAGCGCATTGCCCTCGAGCCATCCGATGCGCGTGGGCTCGAGATGACCCCCATGCCATGCGGCCAATCCGAGGGATACGGCACGCTTGCACGCCTCTTCGAGAGCGGCGCGCGGAATGTATCGCGAGGACCGCTCGAGGAGGTCGCGAGATACGCCCCGTGCCGTGCGGCAGGCTAGCATCAGGTCCTCGGCTGCCGCCTCTCGGGCGCTGAGGTGCTCGCGATCGAATTCCACGCCGGCATCGTCAAGCTGCACGAATCTGTCCCTTCCCGCCGCGCCGGCATCACTCATGCTTGCGGCGGAGCGGCCGAGGCCGAGATAGCTGGATCCCGTCCAATACGCCAGGTTATGACGGCAGATGCACGACGGGCGCGCATAACTCGCGACCTCATAGCGCGCAAACCCCTTTTCCGCGAGCCGTCGGGAAGCGAGCTCCATGCACTCGGCCTGGAAGTCCTCGTCGGGTAAATCGATCAGGCCATCGTCCACCATCCGCGCTAAGGGGGTTCCCTCCTCGAGCTGAAGCGGGTAGACGGATACGTGGTCAGGTGGAGCCGGCGCAGCGAGGATGGCATCGAGCGATGATCGGAAGGACGCGATAGTCTGCCCGGGAAGACCGCACATCAAATCGCAGGACGTCACGAAGTCGTTGGCCTTCGATAGTTGGAGCGCCCCGAGCGCCTCGTGGGCGGTGTGGATGCGACCGATCAACTCAAGTTCCCCGTCCACCAACGATTGGATGCCAAGCGAAATGCGCGAAACGCCCGCAGACCTCAATGCGCGGGCGATGTCGGCGGTAAACGATTCGGGATTCGCCTCGACGGTGAACTCGACGGGAGAGCAGTAGCGCGCGACCGCCCGAACGAGCCTCTCAAGCGCAGGACCGGCGACGGTCGGCGTTCCGCCCCCGATGTACACCGTCTCAACGGCGTCGAGCTCGCCAGCCAAACCCCTTGCATCCACGAGTTCGATCAGCTGCTTGATATAAGCATCGACTTCCGAGCGACCGGTGCAGGCGCGCGATTCGAAATCACAGTAGTAACAGCGAGCTTTGCAAAATGGAATATGCAGGTACAGGGCACCGTAAGACATTCGTCGCTCCTCGATGAGGGTGGACTACCGCTCGAACCCGGGCACGACCTCGCCGCTGGCGATGAGTTCTTCGCACCTGGTCACGTCTTCTTCGATCGCATCGACAAGCTCCATGAAATCATCGTAGGTGGAGCATCTGACGACGCGGCCGCGCCAACCCGCCGCATGCGGCATCCCCTTCAGATACCAGGTGGCGAACGTACGGGCACGAGCCATATGGGCATCATGGCGATGCAGCAGCTCGAGATGCTCCCGAAGAGCCGACAGGCGCTCCGAGACGTCATGCACCGGAGCGGTTCCGGCGTTCATCGAGAGCTCGAGGGCATCGTTGAAAATCCACGGGTTCCCATAGGTTCCACGGGCGATGAAGACCGCCGACGCGCCGGTCTCGCGAAGCATCCTCGAGGCATCGGCTGCACAGAACACATCGCCCGTGCCGATAACGGGCACCCCGACGCGATCGGCGACGGCATCGATGACGCTCCAATCCGCAGAGCCACTGTAGAGCTGTCCAGCTGAGCGACCATGGACTGCGACGGCTGACGCACCCGCCTGCTCCATCCTGGCGGCGAAGTCGGGGGCAAGCAGCCTTCCGGATTTGAAATCTTTACGCATCTTCACCGTCACGGGAACATGGGCGGCCTCCACACAGGAGCGCACGATGCTCGCGGCGAGCTCCGGCTGCTCCATCAGCGCAGAGCCTTCACCCTTGCTGATTACCTTTCGGGCGGGGCATGCCATGTTGATATCGATGAGGGTCAGGCGATCGCCCACACGAGCCTCGACGGCCTCGACGGCGCTGGCGAACTGGTCCGGCTTGGATCCGAAGAGCTGGACGCAGATCTGGGGCTCTTCGTCGGAGGGAAGAACGAGCTCCCATGTCTTCTCGCTGGCATAGGCGAGCCCGGCGACCGAGACCATCTCGCTATACGCCATCCGCGCACCGCGCCTGCGGCACATGATGCGATATGCGGCATCGGTCACACCCGCCATGGGCGCCAATAGAAACGGCTGCTCGGCAAAGAGATCGAGCAGCCGCTGTGAGAATGAGAAACCTGTCATGATGCTATTCGTCAACCTTGAGAATCGCCATGAACGCCTCCTGCGGGACCTCGACGGAACCGATGGCCTTCATGCGTTTCTTGCCTTCCTTTTGCTTTTCCAGAAGCTTGCGTTTTCGAGAGATATCGCCGCCATAGCACTTTGCAAGAACGTCCTTGCGACGGGCCTTGACCGTCGAGCGGGAGATGATCTTGTTGCCGATCGCGCCCTGGATCGGAACCTCGAACAGCTGCCGGGGAATGATCTCCTTGAGCTTGTCGCACAACCCGCGCGCCAATCCGTAGGCCTTGTCCTTATGGACGATAAACGAGAGCGCATCGACCTCGTCGCCGGACAGCAGGATATCGAGCTTCACCAAATCGCTGGCTCGATATTCGGAGAACTCGTAATCGAGCGATGCATAGCCCTTCGTTCGGCTCTTCAGCTGATCGAAGAAATCCAAGATCAGTTCGGCCAAGGGCATATCGAATCTCATCTCGACGGATTTCTGCGAAAGGTGGATCATATCCGTCGTGATGCCGCGATGCTCGATGGCGAGCTGCATGACGGCGCCCGTATATTCAGGCGGAACGATGACCTTCGCCTTGAGATACGGCTCCTCGATGCGATCGATGCGCGTCGCTTCGGGAAGGTCCTGGGGGCTGCGCACCTCGATCATCGAGCCGTCGGTCATATACACGTGATAGTCAACCGACGGGCTCGTTGCGATGAGTGCGAGATCGAACTCGCGCTCGAGGCGCTCCTTGACGACCTCCATGTGCAAGAGGCCGAGAAAGCCCACGCGGAAACCGAAGCCAAGGGCGACGGAGGTTTCGGGACTCCAGGTAAGCGAGGGATCGTTCACATGAAGCTTTTCGAGCGCATCGCGCAGGTTTTCATAGTCCTTGTTATCGATGGGGAACAAGCCGGTGTAGACCATGGGCTTTGCTTCCCTGTATCCGGCAAGCGGTGCATCGCAGGGACGCGAGGACATGGTGAGCGTATCGCCCACATGAACGGCCTCGGGGTTCTTGAGACCCGTGACCACAAAGCCGACCTCGCCGACCGTAAGGGCATCTACGGGGGTCTCGGCAGGACGCTTGACGCCCACGCCGTCCACGAGGAAGCTTTCTCCACCCTGCATCATGCGAAGGGTGTCGCCCTTCTTGATGGCACCGTCGAACACGCGAACCGTGGCGACGACGCCTCGATATTCATCGAAATAGGAGTCGAGGATCAACGCCTTGAGGGGGGCATCGGGATCGCCCTGGGGTGGGGCGATCAGATAGACGATGGCTTCGAGGAGGTCGTGAATGCCCTCCCCCGTCTTACCCGACACGCACACGGCATCGTCTGCGGGCACGGCGAGCTCGTCCTCGATCTCGACCTTGACCTCATCCGGATGGGCCGACGGAAGATCGATCTTGTTGATCGCCGGGACGATGTCGAGATTCGCGTTCATCGCCAGGGTCGCGTTTGAAACGGTCTGCGCTTCCACACCCTGCGTCGCGTCGACGACGAGCACGGCGCCCTCGCATGCGGCCAGGGAGCGAGAGACTTCATAGGTGAAGTCAACGTGGCCGGGTGTATCGATCAGATTGAACTGGTAGGTCTTGCCGTCATCGGCGTCGTACATGACGCGGACGGCGTTGCTCTTGATCGTGATGCCGCGCTCGCGCTCGATATCCATCGTATCGAGCAGCTGGGACTCCATGTCACGCTCCTCGACGGTGCGCGTGAGCTCGAGGACGCGATCGCTGATGGTGGACTTCCCGTGATCGATATGGGCGATGATCGAGAAGTTTCTGATGTGAGAGGTATCTAAAGTATTCATATCGGCTATAATACCGCATGCAGAAGGTGTTACGCGAGAGGCCAAACGTGCACAAATCACGTAGATTCACGTCTAATCCACAGCGTTCTCGATGATTATTGCTCCAAACGGTGCTATACTCCCCTGACTGTATGACCTCAACCGTGTCTCAGAGGCCGGATATAAAGGCTTTTTTAGAAGAACTCGAAAGGAAATCTACAAGTGGCAAACATCAAGTCTCAGAAGAAGCGCATCCGCACCAATGAGATCGCACGCGTTCGCAACAAGGCGATCCGCTCCGAGCTCAAGACGCTTGTGAAGCACGTTCACACCGCCGTCGAGGCTGGCGACAAGGACGCCGCCCAGGCAGCTGCGACTCGCGTTTATCGCGCGCTCGACAAGGCCGCGGCCAAGGGTGTCATCCACCGCAACCAGGCTTCCAACCGCAAGTCCGGCGTTCAGAAGCTTGTCAACAAGATTGCCTAACGATACTTTTGATGAATCGTTTGGAAGGCTCCGTTTTACGGAGCCTTCTTTTTTTAGGTGGTATCGAGTGATGTCGCGCGCGCCGTACGCGCAAGAGGGCTACGGCGAAAGCGCCCTGCATCCTCGAAGCAAAGTCCCGGCTTCGATCCCTGGCGCCGCGCGTCCAACGCGAACAATGGTAACGGGTCCGTTAGACGCCAGGCCGGTCTATCAGCCCCGTTACCCACAAACGCAACGCGAGCTCCGAATCGCGCGATCCCTTAAGCGCCATCTCGACCTCGACGGCATCATGGAGTGCCCGTGTAAGCTCCCCCATAGCATATCTCCTGCTCCACATGATGTGATTGCGAACCTGCCACCCCTGCAACCCCAGGGTTTCCGCCAGCCTGCGCCCATCGCCCCGACCGTCGAGAGCCTTGGCGACAATCAGTTCTCGGAGTCTACCGACGATCAAGGAGAAGATCCTTACCTCGCTTTTCGCAGGTTGCAGCGAGAGCTGCTCGAGCGTAGCATTCAGATCGCGTGCCGAAATCGCATTGAGCAGGTCCCAGGGCTTCACCTCGGCGGTCCTCACGACATAGCGCTCGACATGGTCCTTTTCTATCGTCTGCACCTGCGCGATTTCGAAGAGCTTCTTGATCTCGCTGTCCAGCAGCCGCGTGTTCTCACCCACACGGCCCACCAGCTCCTCAGCTGCCGCAGGCGTGATCGAGCCACCCCTTTGCCCCGCCATCTTCGCGACGTAGGCGGGAAGCTCGCGAAGGGATTTTGGAGAGCAATCGATCAGCGCCTTCGGCCCCACCTTGCTCGCCGCTTTATACAAGCGCGTGTTCTTCGCCAATCGCTCAGCGACGATCAGGCAGACCGTCGACGGCGATGGATGGGAGAGATATTCAACTAGCGGCTCGACAGCGGACTTGGGCAAGCGATCGCAGCCATACAGGATTACCAAGCGGAAGTCCGAGCCCATTGGAAGCGTATTGAGCGAGGCGATGATATCGTCGATCTGGGGATCGCGCGTCATATCACGCTCATCCAGATTGAAATCCATCATTCCCGTCTGCTCGAGCCGGGACTTCATGCGAGCGACAACGGTGGTGCGCCTATACTCGTCGGCGCCTACTATCAGATAAGCTGGCAACAGCTCCTTGCTCGTCACAACGGCTCCTTTCACGTAGCTGTACCGCACCGGGCACGTCGTTCATTCTAGCGAATTGCGCCTCGAAGTGCTGTACACAAGACCGTCGTCAGCCGGAGCGAGCTTTATATCTCCCCTGTCGATCGTGCATAAAAACCGGGCCCCATATGAGGCGACGGTCTCGACCGCATTTGAGCTGGGATGCCCGTACCTGTTATCCTTTCCTGCACTCGCGATTACGAGCTCGGGATCCAGAGTCGAGATGCAGTCCTCGTCGATCGATCGAGATGAACCATGATGTCCCAACTTCAGCACGGCGATATCGCCGACCCTCGAAGCATACTCGCTTGCCTCTCCAACCTCCGTATCCCCCGTGAGCAGCATGGACTCATGAGCGGGAAGGGACGCGTGCGTGACGCGCAACACGACGGAGTCGGCGTTCTCATCCCCTAGCACCGGTTCGAGCGGCCACATCATCTCACATGAGAACCCGCCTACGGAGATTCGATCCTCACAGGCTATCTCGCTGATCCTCTCCTTGTCGAATAGCTTCCCGAGTTCGGACGGCACCGCATCGGCCGCGCCTTCGGCAACGACGAGCCGGTCGACGCGAATCTGCCGAACTATTGCTGGCAAACCGCCCCAGTGGTCAAGGTCCCAATGGGTAATCACGACGGCATCAAGGTGAGTGACATGATTTCTCACCAGAGCATCCAAGGTTGCTTCATCAACCCCTGCATCAACTAAAAGCGATTGACCTCCTTCTCGGATCAGGATTGCATCACCTTGCCCCACATCGAGCACAACGACCTGTGCGGGAGAGAACCATCCCCAATAGATTACCGTGCAGGCACAGCAAGCCGAGACCGCAGACAACACCAGGACCGTAGAACACCCACCCACCGGCTCCCACCTGAGATAGAGCAACGCAGCCGCGAGATACAGGAGATACCACCAAGGACGGCCGATCGAAACGGCGAGGGCGGCAAATGGCACGGAGGCGAGCGCCTGAACGCAGAACAGCGTAATCTCTACCACAGCCACCAATGCGTCAAGCGCAATTCCAGCAAGGGGAAAGATCGCAGTCAAGGGCAAGATGACCAGCCCCGCCATCAGCAGGAAGGTGAAAACGGGAGCCATGATGATGTTGGCTGCCGGCGCAATGAGGGAGACCGTGCCGAAAGTCGGCGCCGTAATCGGAAGGGTCGCCCATTGGGCTGCTAAAACAACAGATAGCTCCTGCTCGAGGCTAGCAGGGACATGCCATGTCCTAAGCGTTAAGCCGATGATTGGCGACATGATGAGAATGAACAGCACGCTCGCGACGGATAGTTGGAACCCAAGGTCGTAAACGGACGCCGGCTCTACCGCCACCATACCCATGACTGCGATCGAAAGCCCCGACAGGGCGTGGTCGCGCCTCCCCAGTAGGCGTGCGGACGTAGAAGCCGCGACCATCAGGAAGCTCCTCATGGCAGACGGCGACGCCCCGCAGAACAGCACATATGAAAGCATGACGAATAGCAGCAGCGTCATCCTAACACGATGATGCGCACCCGTTTTTAATAGAAAGGATTCCAAAAGCGAGACGATGCAAGCGAGGTGACCGCCGGAGACGGCGACGAGATGGCTCAGCCCTGTTGCAGAAAACCAATCCATAGACTCATCGCTGTTGAGCTCCGTCGTTCTTCCGCACACCAGTCCCGCCAACAGGGCTCGAGACGGACTATCGGCGGGCTGTACGACATGCAATAGGTTAGAACGAATCTGCTCGATGAGCGAAGCCGACCTCCGAACACCCCCGATAACCGCAGGCCGCACGACTCCACGCGCCCCCTTCATGAATCGAGATCGATCCCACTCGGCATCGCCGAGCCTGGTGAAATGACCCTTGAACGTCACAACCGTTCCAGCCTCATAGCTTTCATCAGTCTTCAGGTCGACCATGAACGAACGATCGTCGGCTTCAAGCCGCGCAAGGGCGCTCGAACCGTACTCGCCTACCCGTGGATCACTAAGGACGACGGCATCTCCCTGCACAATGGCGCCGTTTTCGAATCCTTGCACAGAAAGGACGGTGCGTGCATACCAGATAATGCTTGCCGATACTCCCAAGAGGATCGAGAGAAAGAGAATCCAGGCTTGCAATCGGCGCGACCCGCGATCGACAAGCCGAAGCGCGCCCATCGCGCAAAGCAGCAAAGAGCATCCTATGATGAAGATACAGCCGGCGAAGGACAGCGAACCACCGCCCAGATACAGCTCCCAGAAGGCCTGCGTCGCGAAAGCGCATGCGCAGGCGACTCCGCAGGCGCAATATAACGTTACGGGAATGCTCGGACGGGGAATCCGGCGGTCATCCGATACATCGAGATCGGCAACGTTCATAAGCAGATGCCATCTTTCAGCTTTTCGAACTTCTTCTCCCCTATTCCGTCAACAAGCATCAGATCCTCGAGCGAGCTAAATCCACCCTCTTTCTCTCTGAATTCGACGATCGCCTGAGCGGTCGCCGGGCCGACGCCGGGAAGACCGTCGAGCTCCTCAGCAGACGCGCTATTGATACTGATGGGAGCGCCATCGCCCTGGGCGGGGGACGAAGGTGCAGCCGCACCAGATTCCGAATCGTCGACCTTATCGTTTATCGAAGGAACTTGGATTTTTTGCCCATCGACCACCAGGGAGGCGCGATTCAACGAGGAAAGAGCGGCATCATCCGTTGTACCGCCCGCGGCAAGAAGAGCATCTTGAACCCGAGACCCCTCTTCGAGCTCGTAGACGCCGGGGGATGCAACGGCACCGCTCACATCGACAACCAGCAATACGGCAGTTCGCTCCTCCGTGGCCTCAGCAGCGACCTCATGGTCCTCAGTCGGTCTCTGCGCTTTCCCCGAAGAAATCGCTACGGGCTCACCGAAAGGTCTCGCACAGAGCATTCCCGCAGCCAGCGATGCGCATGCAAGCAACGCGCCGACCGCGAGCAGCGCCTGCTTCCCAGAGCTCAATCGAGATAACCGGGTCTTCAGGGACGATCGCATCCCCTGTCCTTCATTACCAAGCTGCGCCATACCATCGCCTCCCTTCCTACCATAATCAGATAAAAGAAGAGAAGATGACGACGATCAGGGAGATAGCGGAAGGGGGACGAACCGTTCTCCAACACTTATCCCACTGACGTGAAAGGATGTTGAAGCAGCCCATGGAATGAGCGCGGAATCCCGCGAGACGAAAAAGAACCCCATGGAGGACCAGGGGGTTCTTCGCAAAAGAGCAGCAACTGGAAGGCGGCCTACGCAGGCACCGTTTCGCCTGAAGACGCGGCTTCATCGGATTCCGAATGGGCTCGAGAGCAATAGCGCACCTCGAGTTCATCGTGACGTTCACGCAGGCAACGAGGGGGCTTATAGGTCACGGTGGGGAAATCGACATATTCAACCGTATCGACCAGATGTTGGATCATAGCCTCATGGTCGAACATCTCCCAAGCCTCGTGAACCTCATCGAGCTTCGCATGCGTCTCGGGTCGCCGCGGCATGAACAAGGTGCAGCAGTCCGGAGCGACCTCGGTCGAGATGTCATAGGTGCCGATCGATTCGGCTCGCGCGATGATCTCTTGCTTATCCGAGCCGATGAGGGGACGAAAGACGGGAATATCGACCACTTCGTTAACAGCCATGATGTTCTCAAGCGTTTGGGAGGCAACCTGCCCCAGCGACTCGCCGGTAACAAGCGCCTTGGCCCCCTCGAAACTCGCGATGCGCTCGGCGACGGCGTACATTACGCGCCGATACATGATGACGCGCAAATCACTCGGACACGCCAGGGAGATCTCTCGCTGGCAATCGCCAAACGGAACGACGTAGAGACGTCCGATCTGGATACCCGGACGAAGCGCCTCGATGATATCCCGGCACAGGTATTCGCTGGTATCGGCGGTCTGGGGTCGACCGGAAAAATGCACGGGAACCGTGACGGCACCGCGTCGCGCGATCATCCAGGTTGCAACCGGAGAATCGATACCTGAGGAAAGCAGCGTTACGACCTTGCCCGCGCTTCCCTGGGGCAGGCCGCCGACACCTCGCTCCGATCGAGCGTACACATAGACGCTGCCCTGGACGACCAAAACGTGAACGGGAGCATCGCAGCCCTTCATCAGGACCTTTTTATCGGGAAATGCCTCGCACAGGTATTCGCCGACCTGACGATTGAGGTCCATGGAGGTAAGCTCGTAATCGGTGTTCGACCGCTTCGCGACGACTTTGAAGGAATCGAACGGTCCAAACTCGAGCAGCGCCCTGCGCGCGGCTTCGCAATACTCATGAGGGTCGCGATTCGTGTGGAAGGCAAGGGATACGCGGGCGACCCCGGGTATCGTGGAGATGATAGGGAACGCCTCCTCAGCCTGGCCCTTAACGGAAAACGCGACGAGGATATGGCCCGAGATGCGCGTTATCGTGGCAACGGAAAAGGCGGCCAAAGCCGCCTTGATGTTATCCATGAGGATGCGCTCGAACCGTGCTCTATTCTTACCCTTGAGCCCTATCTCATGATAGTGCACAAGGCAGACGCGGCTCGCCATATCTTATTCTTCCGAAGACTTGTGGCCGAGCGCCTCTTCGTAGCGGTCCTCCTCATAGGAGATGCTGCCGTCGACGAGCTCTTCCATGGCCATGGAGATGGTGTCCTTGCCGGAAAGGGCGATCGTGATATCGTCGATATCCTGTACGGCGAGAACACGGCTGTGCTGCTCGCGAAGCATGCTATTGATGTCGCAAGCGCGCTTGGAAGCGAGGGAGGCGAGCAGGAAACGGTTGTTGTCCGTCTTATCGAGCAGATCGTCGATATTGGGCTTTACAACAGACACGAGAATCAGTTCCTTTCGTACGTAGAAAGAATCGAGGCGAGCTCATCGATAGCCGCATCGAGGTCATCGTTGACCAAGCGCACATCATACGAATCAGCGAGCTCGAGTTCATGGCGGGCGTTTGCAAGACGAAGCGCGATCGACTCCTCGCTTTCCGTGCCGCGACCAACAAGCCGCTGCTCGAGAACGGTGAGGGACGGCGGCTCGATAAATACGAGCACGGCATCGGGAAAGCGCTTCTTAACCATCAACGCGCCCTGCACATCGATTTCAAGAATCAGCGAATGCCCGTCGGCGAGCTTGCTCTTCACTTCTGAGACAAGCGTGCCATAGCGATGATCGTGAACCTGGGCCCATTCGACGAACTCGCCCCGTTCGACCTTCGCACTGAACTCTTCCTCGGATAAAAAGTAATAGTTAACGCCGTCGACCTCGCCGACGCGCGGCTTCCTTGTGGTAGCGGAAACCGTCAGGCCCAGTTCGGGAAGACGCTCGCGCACCCGCGCGACAAGCGTCCCCTTCCCTGCACCTGACGGTCCAGAAATCACAAAGAGCTTTGAATCGAGGGAGCTCACTTACTTATTGAGCTGCTCAAGCAGCTGCTCGCGCTGGCGAACGCCGAGGCCCTGCACGCGGCGGGTGGCGGAGATACCGAGCTCATCCATGATCTTGGCAGCCTTAGCCTTGCCATAACCAGGAAGGGACTCGATGAGGGTGGAAACCTTCATACGAGACGCGATCGGATCCTCAGAGTTCAAAACGGACTCCAGGGTCACATCGCCCTTCTTAATCTGCTCGCGGAGCTCTGCACGAGCATGGCGAGCGGCAGCGGCCTTCTCCAGAGCAGCCTTGCGCTGCTCGTCGGTAAGCTGAGGAAGAGCCATTGAAACCTCCAAATGACTTGGTTACTACTTTAGAATATTCGTCTTTACCTGCGAAAAGGCATTCCGAATATCGAACGACAGTATAGCTTAGACGAACGGGTGTGCAGTTTCAAGAGAATTAGGCCATCTACTTGCCAAAACTCCGCTATTTCATAGAACGTGCGCGAAGTTTCCGCAGGATAGACGCGTGCGTAAAGACCTACTCGACCCCAAGAAGCTCGGACACGATAGCCTCGAACGCGGCGACGGGATCGTTGGAGCCGGTGATGGGCCTGCCCACGACGATATGGCTCGCTCCGTTGCGAATGGCATCGGCGGGCGTCGCGACGCGCGATTGGTCGCCGAGTTCGGCGCCGACCGGTCGAACGCCAGGGGTCACGACCAGTCCGTCCTCCCCTACGATCTGGCGCATGCGAGCCGCCTCGCGCGGGGAGCACACGACGCCGTCGACGCCGCTGGCGCGTGCCAAGCCCGCCAGGCGCTCCGCTTCGACAGCGACGTCCTCGTTGATGCCGATTTCGGCAAGAGACTGCTGGTTCATGCTGGTAAGCACCGTGATGGCAACCAGATTGGGCCGCTCCCCGCGGACAAGCGCCGCGTCCTCGGCACCTTCGCGGCATGCGGAGAGCATCGCGGCGGAACCCAGCCCGTGCACCGACATGAGGTCGGCGCCGGCCAAGGCGGCGGAGCGTGCCGCACCGCGAACCTGATGAGGGATATCGTGGAACTTGAGGTCCAAGAACACCTTGAACCCCCGATCCTTGAACTCGCGGACGATGGAAGGCCCCTCGGCATAGAACAACGTCATGCCGACCTTGAGCCAAACGGCGTGACCCGCCAACGCATCGGCGAGCTCGAGAGCACGGTCTCGATCGCAATCGATCGCGACGATGATTCGGTCGCGAGCCTGTCCATCTAGCATTCGAAGGCTCCAATCAGCTCGTTTATATCGGAGACGCCCTGGGACTCCGCCCATGCCTCAAGCTCCTCGAGCACGCGCAGCGACGCGGCGGGATCGATGAAGTTCGCCATGCCGACGGCAACGCAGGTGGCGCCCGCGAGGATCATCTCCGCCGCGTCCTCGCCGGACATCACGCCGCCGACGCCGCAGATGGGAATGTCAACGGCCTTCGCGGCCTCCCACACCATTCTGACGGCGATGGGGTGGCACAAGGGGCCCGATAGCCCGCCGGTGGGCTTGGAAAGCTTGGACCTGCGCGTCTTCACATCGATGGCCATGCCGGGGATGGAGTTGATGACCGTGAGGCCGTTAGCACCCTCTGCTTCCAGAGCGCGCGCGATCTCGGGGATGCGGACCGGGGCCATCTTCACGAACAGGGGGCGATCGGTCACCTTGCGGCAGGCGCGCATGACCTCAGCGGCGCCTTCGGGGGTCGAACCGCATGCAGCTCCCCCTGCGGCGATGTTGGGACAGCTCACGTTGATCTCGAAACCGGCTGCCCAGGGGCAGAGCTCGCAAAACATTTCGAGCGCGCGGACATATTCCTCGGTGGAATGGCCCGCGACCTGACAGATGACGCTCGTGCCCGCTTCGGAGAGCTCGGAAAGCCACGGGCCCGATTCGGCCGCGAAGGCGGCGACACCCGGATTCTGCAAGCCCACGGAGTTCATCATGCCACCGGGCACCTCGGTCATACGAGGAGCGGGATTGCCGGGCCACGGCTCCGCCGCGCAGCCCTTCGTCGTGATAGCGCCCAGTCGCGAGACATCCATCAACTCGCTGAACTGCCAACCGTATCCAAACGTGCCGGAAGCGGTGTTTACGGGATTCTTCATCTTCACGCCGCCGAAATCGACGGCCATCTTCACCTTGCTCACCAGACCACCACCTTCGTCGCATCGAAAACGGGCCCGCACATGCATGCGCCCTTCATACCGTCGGTCGTTTCGACATTGCACGTGCTGCACGCACCGAAGCCGCAGCTCATCATGCGCTCGAGAGATGCCTCGCAGACGATTCCCCCAGCGGCGGCGGCTTCTGCGACCTTCTTCATCATGACGCCGGGACCGCAGGTGGCGATATAGTCATATTCGTTGCGGGAGATAAGGTCCGCAAGCAGATCGGTGCAGAAGCCATGATGGCCGGCGGAGCCGTCATCGGTGGCCAGGGCCAGTTCGGAAACGCCTGCAGCCTTGAACTCCTCGACGCCAACCATCGAATCGGCGCTCGAAGCGCCGATGACCGCGTCATACGCGATACCCCTAGAGGCAAGGTCGCGGCCGAGGCACAGAACGGGCGGGACGCCGATGCCGCCACCGACGACGAGGGCCTTCTTGCATCCCTCGGGAACGGTCCACCCGTGACCGCCGGGACCCAGCAGGTCGCTGGAAAAACCGGGCTTCCAAGCGGACATGAGCTCGGTGCCGTCTCCAACGACGGCGTACCACATCTCGACGGTACCGTCCTGCGGACACGCCGAAGCATAGCTCAGCGGGATGCGCAGGAGGCTCATGGCATTGCCGGGAACGCGTATATTGACGAATTGACCGGGTTTCAGCATACTCGCAAGCTTCGGAGCCTCGATGACGAGCGAAAAGACGCCTTGGGCGATCCGCTCGTTGGAGACAACGGTGAAATCATGCATGCGAGCAGGAGAGGGCGTAGGCATATGCACTCCTTACCTGACCGACTGGATATAGATAAGGCCGTGCGCGCTGGTGCGAGACACGGCCTTACGCTTCATGCTATCTTAGCAAACTTTACAGAACGCAACCGTCCTTGAGGGTCTGCTTGCCGCCGACGAAGACATCGGTTGCCCTGCCGACGAGCTCGGCGCCCTTGAAGCCCGAGTTCTTTGCATGGCTGGCAAAATCGTCCTCGGAGACGGTCCAGGCGAGCTCGGGATCGAAGACGGTGATGTCGGCGATGCTGCCCTCGGCGATCTTGACCTCGTCGAGCCCGAGGATCTTTCGGGGCTCGATGGCCATGAGCTCGACCATGCGGGCGAAGGAGATCTTACCGGTCTTGACCAGGTTGGTGATCACAAGGCCGAGCGCGGTCTCAAGCCCGGTCATGCCGAACGGGGCGAGCTCGAACTCGCGGGACTTCTCCCAATCGGAATGGGGCGCATGATCGGTTGCGATGGTATCGACCGTGCCATCGATGACGCCCGCTATCAGCGCCTCGGCGTCGGCAGCGGTGCGCAGCGGCGGATTGACCTTGAAGCAGGTGTTGTAGGTGCCGTCGATGGCGTCCTCGGTAAGGAAGAGGTGGTGCGGCGTTGCCTCGCAGGTCACGGGCAGGCCCTTGGCCTTGGCAGCGCGGACCATCTCGAGGCCGCGGGCGGTGGAGATGTGCTGGATGTGCAGCTTGGCGCCGGTGAGCTCGGCGATCATGATATCGCGCATGATCTGGAGCTCCTCGCCCTCCGCGGGCCAACCCAAAAGGCCGAGGCGGGTGGAGACGGCGCCCTCGTTGATCTGGCCTTCGCCGACCAGGTCGTCATCCTGGCAATGGCTCATGAAGACCTTGCCGAACATCTGGCCGTAGTCCATAGCGCGGCGCAGCATGCCGGCACCCTGGACGCCGTGGCCGTCATCGGTGAAAGCCACGCAGCCGTGCTCGACCATGTTCCCCATCTCGGAGATGATCTCTCCCTTGAGGCCACGGGTCATGGCGCCAGAAGGATAGACGCGGCAATGACCCTTGGCGGCGGCGACGGACTTGATGTACTCGACCACGACGCCGTTATCGGTTACGGGGTTGGTGTTGGGCATCGAGCAGACACCGGTGAATCCGCCCTTGGCGGCAGCGGCGGTCTCGCTCTCGATATCGCCCTTTGCCTCGAAACCAGGTTCACGCAGGTGGACGTGCATATCAACCAGGCCGGGAACGAGATACTTACCGGAAAGGTCCAAGACCTCGGCGCCCTCGCAGGCAAGGCTCTCCCCCACCGCGGCGATCTTGTCGCCGTCGACGAGCACGTCCATCACGCCATCAAGCTCGACAGCGGGATCGACGACGTGGGCGTTCTTAAGAAGCAAGGCCATTATCGGCACCTCCAAGCAGCAGATACAGGGCAGCCATGCGCACGCAGATACCGGCGTACACCTGGTCGAGGATGACGGAGCGCTCCGGATGATCGGGCATGTAGGAGTCGAACTCGACACCGCGGTTGATCGGGCCGGGGTGGCACACGATCGCGTCGGGCCTCATGAGGCGCTCGCGAGCCTTGGTAAGACCATAGAGCTGGTGGTACTCGCGCTCGCTCGGGAACGGGGCGCCCTCGAGGCGCTCGCGCTGGATGCGCAGCATATAGACCACGTCGAGGTCGGGCAGGACGTCGTCAAGGCTATTGGACACGTGGTCGGCGCCCAGGATGTCGGGACGGGGCGGCATGAGGGTGTTGGGGCCAACAGCCGTGACCTCGGCACCCATGATCTTGAGCGCGGGGATGAGGGAGCCGCAGACGCGGGAGTGGCCGATATCGCCCACAACGCCTACCTTGAGGCCGTCGAAGCTGTGCTTGCGCTCCCAAATGGAATACAAGTCGAGCAGAGCCTGCGTGGGATGGCCGTGCTTGCCATCGCCGGCGTCGATAACCACGGCGGGGCTCGCCTGGGAAACCATATACGGGGCGCCGGCGTGCTTGTCGCGCACGACGATGCAGTCGATCTTGTAGGCGTCGAGCGTCATAACGGTGTCGATGAGGCTCTCGCCCTTAACCGTAGACGTCGAGGAGCCGCCGAAGTTCAGCGTATCCGCGGAAAGGCGCTTCTCGGCGAGCTCGAAAGAGCTGCGGGTGCGCGTGGAGGGCTCGTTGAACATGTTGACGATCGTCTTGCCCTTGAGGGTGGGGACCTTCTTGATGGCGCGCTCGTTGACCTCGGAGAACGCCTTGGCGGTCTGTAGGATCGTCATGAGCTCGGAATCAGAGTACTCCGAGATATCGATGAGGTGCTTATGGTTGTTGAACACTGGTTACTCGCCTCCCAGCGGTGCAGAACCGATGCGGGCCCCGGGCTCCACATCCGTGATCTCGACGGACGTGCGTCCGTCGACTTCCTTGCAGAACAGGCGAACGTTCTCGCCGCGCGAAGACGGGACGTTCTTGCCAACGAAATCAGGGCTGATGGGAAGCTCTCGATGACCGCGATCGACAAGCACCGCCAGTTCGATGCTGTTCGGACGACCGAGGTCCATGATCGCATCGAGGGCTGCGCGGATGGTGCGGCCGGTGAAGAGAACGTCGTCGACGAGCACGATGCGCTTGCCATCGACGTTGAATGGAATCTTGGTAGCGTGGACCTCAGGCGAGATATGCGTGGCGAAGTCATCGCGATAGAAGCTGATATCGAGACTGCCCTGCGGAACGTCGACCCCCTCGATCTGCTTGATCTGGTCAGCAAGCTGACCAGCCAGGATATCGCCCCTGGTGACGATGCCGACGATCGCGAGGTCGTCGCAGCCTTCGTTGCGCTCGACGATCTCGTGCGCTATGCGCGTGATCGCACGCTGCACGGCGGTCTCATCCATGATGATCGCCTTAGGTGAAGACATGCCCATCGATCTCCTTCCCTAACCGTTGCGCACCGCCAACGGTACGCAAAAAAATAGATGCCCAACCGTCAAGCGGTAGAGACATCAGCAAGAAAACCCGTAGAAGATCAACGGGAAGATATATGTATCCTTGCGGTATCTCGTACGCGCTTAAAGGTCTTGTTAAGTATACACGGAATCAACGGCGATGCGGCGCGATATTCTTAAGACTTCGAGTAAGGACGGCGCCCCAACGGTGCCGCTCCAAAGCCGGAGGCCGCAAAACGGCGCGACTACCAAGATATGAGCTCCATGCGCAGCTGGAATTCATCCTTGCACACGAATAAATAGAGCGTGATAATGACAGTCCCACGAATCCGAGCTTCGCTCGAAACACAGAAAAAAACGCATGTGTAATGTGTAGATTACGCACACATCGCCCAGTCTGTGTTATAGTCCATTGCTGTTTGTTCACGCGGCATCGAATCTAGCCGCCCAAGGAGGGTCAAGAAATGTCCAAAGTTTGCGAAATCTGCGGTAAGCACCCCGTTGCTGGTCGCTCCATCAGCCACTCTCACCGCGTCACCAACCGTACGTTCCGTCCGAACATCCAGCGCGTGTACGTTGTCGTCAACGGCACCCGTCGCAAGATGAACGTGTGCACCAGCTGCCTGAAGGCCGCTAAGGTGGCTCGCTCCTAAGGGACTACCTTTCTGGACAAACGTTAGCTTGCAAGCAAGAAGCGCTCCGTTTACGGGGCGCTTTTTTGTTACCTTCAATCCATCCGACCGTCATCAAGCGACCCAAGGCAACGAGCACCCACTCGGCGCGATCATGGCGCCGGCAGGGCACCGAATACGGCGAGAACGATTCTAACGAACGACGCCATCCATAACGGGCGTGCATCCATCGCCGCCACGTGAGACCGACGCGAGGGCAGCGTCGCCAACTCGATCAGTACGAACCGAAGAGGCAAACGGGTTCACCTTCGACAACTCATGCACTATAGAACGGTGAGTTTCAAACGCATGATGCATCAATCGAATATTGAAGCGTTTCATACGCATAAATACGCTCTGTTATCGAATTGTAAGGTTCATGGAAAGAAATACAAGGTGAACGCCCCTACTAAAGCGCTTGAGCATCTGCAGCATCTCTGACAAGCGCCGTAGAATTGAGCTGTATTTGTGATTTGAAACGCTTCACTAGTTAGTATTTCTCCATTCAGCGCTCTTTTTACAAAAGAGATTGCTATGATGCGAATTGTTGGGTAAGGCCACCGCTTAAGGAGAGCAGAATGGCAAAGAAACCTGTCGTCAACCCTGCACCCCAAATCGTAGATTCTGTTGAATCCCTTGAGGCGAAGCTCGCGCGCATGCGCGAGGCCCAGGGGATTTTTGCTACGTATTCTCAGGAGCAGGTAGACAAAATCTTCTATGAGGCCGCCATGGCAGCCAACAAGGCCCGCATCCCGCTGGCCCGCATGGCTGTCGAGGAGACCGGCCGCGGCATCCTCGAGGACAAGGTGATCAAGAATCACTACGCCGCCGAGTACATCTACAACGCCTACAAGGACACCAAGACCTGCGGCGTTGTCGAGCGCGACGAGCCCCTCGGCATCACCAAGATCGCCGAGCCCATCGGCCTGGTTGGCGCCGTCATCCCCACCACCAACCCCACCTCTACCGCGATCTTCAAGTGCCTCATCTCGCTGAAGACCCGCAACGCCATCATCATCAGCCCGCACCCCGCTGCAGCGAAGTGCACCATCGCCGCAGCCAAGCTCGTCCTCGACGCCGCCGTCAAGGCCGGCGCTCCCGAGGAGATCATCGGCTGGGTCGATGTTCCCTCCATCGACCTCACCAACATGGTCATGCGCGATGTCGACATCATCCTGGCCACCGGCGGCCCCGGCATGGTCAAGGCTGCATATTCTTCGGGCAAGCCCGCCCTGGGCGTCGGCGCCGGCAACACCCCGGTCGTTCTCGACGACACCGCCGATATCAAGCTCGCCGTCAACTCCATCATCCATTCCAAGACCTTCGATAACGGTATGATCTGCGCCTCCGAGCAGTCCGTAACCGTCATCGACACCATCTACGACGAGGTCAAGGCCGAGTTTGCCCGTCGCGGTTGCTACTTCGTGAAGAAGGGCGCCGAGATGGAGGCCCTGCGCGAGGCCATGTTCAAGAACGGCGCGCTCGATCACCGCATCCCGGGCATGCCCGCCGCCAAGATCGCGGAGCTCGCCGGCATCGAGGTTCCCGCTAAGACCAAGATCCTGATCGCCGAGGTAGAGTCCACCGACCCCGAGAAGGAGGAGTTCTCCCACGAGAAGCTCTCCCCCGTGCTCGCCATGTACCACGCCGCCAACTTCCAGGAGGCTGTCGACAAGGCCGAGCACCTGGTGCTCGCAGGCGGCCCGGGCCACACCGCGTCGCTGTACGTGCACCCCGCTCAGAGCGAGAAGATCGCCCTGTTCGAGAACACCATGAAGGCCTGCCGCATCGTCATCAACACGCCCTCCTCTCAGGGCGGCATCGGCGACCTGTACAACTTTGGCATGAAGCCCTCGCTTACGCTGGGCTGCGGCTCCTGGGGTGGCAACTCCGTTTCCGAGAACGTAGGGGTGAAGCACTTGCTGAACGTTAAGACCGTGGCAGAGCGCCGCGAGAACATGCTCTGGTTCAGGGCTCCCGAGAAGGTTTACTTCAAGAAGGGCTGCACGCCCGTCGCTCTCGACGAGCTCGGCACCATCATGGGCAAGAAGCGCGCCTTCATCGTTACCGACCAGTTCCTCTTCAAGAACGGCAACACCCGCGCCATCGAGGCCAAGCTCGATGAGATGGGCATCGCGCACGACTGCTTCTACGACGTCGAGCCCGATCCCTCCCTGCAGTGCGCGCGCCGCGGTGCAGCCCAGATGGCCCTCTTCGAGCCCGATGTCATCATCGCTGTGGGCGGCGGCTCCGCTATGGACGCCGGCAAGATCATGTGGATGATGTACGAGCACCCCGAGTGCAACTTCGAAGATATGGCCATGGACTTCATGGACATCCGCAAGCGCATCTTCACCTTCCCCGAGATGGGCAAGAAGGCATACTTCGTCGCCGTTCCCACCTCCTCCGGCACCGGCTCCGAGGTCACCCCGTTCGCCATCATCACCGACAAGGACACCGGCATCAAGTGGCCGCTCGCCGACTACGCGCTGCTGCCCAACATGGCCATCGTCGACGTTGACAACGCCATGACCGCACCGCGCGGCCTCACCGCCGCCTCCGGCATCGACGTCATGACCCACGCCATCGAGTCCTATGTCTCCATCATGGCATCCGATTACACCCAGGGTCTCTCCATGAAGGCCGTCAAGCTGGTCTTCGAGAACCTGCCGTCCGCTTACGAGAACGGCGCCAAGGACCCGCATGCCCGCGAGGAGATGCATAACGCCTCCTGCATGGCCGGTATGGCGTTCGCCAACGCCTTCCTGGGCCTCAACCACTCCATGGCCCACAAGCTCGGCGCCTTCCATCACCTGCCCCACGGCATCGCGAACGCGATCATCCTCACCCGCGTCATGCGCTACAACGCCGCCGAGGCACCGGTCAAGATGGGCACCTTCTCCCAGTACCCCTACCCCAACGCTCTGCACAACTATGCCGAGCTCGCCCGCTACGCCGGCATCCAGGGTAAGGACGACAAGGAGGTCTTCGAGAACTTCGTCACCGCGCTCGAGGAGCTCAAGGAGACCATCGGCGTGAAGAAGACCATCGCCGACTACGGTGTCGACGAGCAGTACTTCCTCGACACCCTCGACGATATGGTCGAGCAGGCCTTCAACGACCAGTGCACCGGCGCTAACCCGCGCTACCCGCTGATGAGCGAGATCAAGGAGCTCTTCCTCGACGCCTACTACGGTCGCGAGCCGCAGTCCTACGAGGTCTAAGCCTCACTTGGGTATCCACCGTTCGAATGCCGCCGCTGGGCAGAATAAGACCCGGCGGCGGCCTCGAGCGAACTATGATGGTGCAAAACCTACAGAAAGGAAGGAAGCGCCATGATTCTTCCCGATTCCAAGACCCTCGTCGCCGAGCGCGGCAACAAGAAGGTATACGATCTGGGCGACAAGATGGCAAAGGTCTTCAACGCGACCAAGCCCGTCTCCGACGTATTCAACGAGGCCCTCAACCTCGCACGCATCAACGAGGCCGGCATCCGCTCGCCGAAGGCTCTCGAGGTTTCCGAGGTCGCGGGCGAGGGCTGGGGCATCCTCACCGAGAAGGTCCCGGGTGTTACGCTGGCCGAGAAGATGGCCGAGGATCCCAGCCGCTTCTACGAGTACCTCGAGCAGTTCGTCGATCTGCAGATCGAGATCCACGGCTTCCAGGCCCCGCTGCTCAACCGTCAGCGCGACAAGTACGCCCGTATGATCAACAGCCTCTCCCAGATCAACGCCACCACGCGTTACAACCTCATGGAGCGCCTCGACGGCATGAAGAAGGAGTTCCACGTCTGCCACGGCGACTTCAACCCCACCAACGTCATCGTCGGCGAGGACGGCAACCTCTACGTCTGCGACTGGGCCCACGCGACTCAGGGTTCCCCCGCCGCTGACGCCGCCATGACCTACCTGCTCTTCGCCCTCGAGGACAAGCAGCAGGCTGAGGCCTACCTGGAGCTCTATTGCGACCGCGCCGACGTTCCGATGCAGATCGTCCGTCGCTGGATGTCCATCGTCGCCGCCTCCGAGCTTGCTCGCGGCCGCGCCGACCAGGACGCCGAGTTCCTGCTTAGCTGGATCGACGTCGTCGACTACCAGTAACGTCGTCGCGCATCGCGCGGATCATCGACTAAAACCCGAAACCCCTGGAGAGCAGCGCCCTCCAGGGGTTTTGCTTTTTGGGAAGGGTCAGGCGCTCGAAGAAGGATCGTCAACCCGCTCATGAGCATGCAGACCTGGATGGAACGGGCATCCGGAAAGAGCCATCTGCAACGGCGAGCCCTACGAAATGCAAGCGCCGTCGCCAATCACCCATGCACCGACCGTGCCGGAATGGCACGTGAAGACGCCATGGGGGTAATCGAGCTCATTCGAGATCCCAAGATCGCTGAGCAGCGGGACGGACGCATGGTCGAGCTCCCACCTCATCGCAGATTCCGAAATGACGCAATCCGTGCTCAAGGGAATGAATGAGAACGTGCTGCCTTGATACGAGCCCACATCCCACTCTTCCCCCGCATGAAGAATGGTTCCAACGAAGCCGTCCTCCACCATCATCACGCGACCTCTCCAGGCACAAAGCCGCCCCAACGCCGCAAGGTAATGATCGGGCCTCCCGCCTGAAAGATTCATGCATACGATATCAACGGGCCCCAGCCGCTCCAAGATCGCTTTCAGCGCGAGATCAAGATCGGTCGCATCTTTATGGACGTCGTACAGCTCGATTTCCGTACCTGCGAGCTCTGATTCCAACTCCATGCTCCGCTTGCACCGCGCGCTTCGCGCAGAGGACGCGACGGGCGCCGCAACTTGAGAGCGTATGGCGGCCTGCATGGCGGGACTGGACGAATCGGCATCGCCGCAGAATAGATGCGGCACGACGCCGGCCTCGCGCAAGGTGTCGATCCCACCGTCGACCGCAACGATGTATCCGCACAATCCGGCTACCTTCTTCAGCAGCTCGGTCGATGATCGATCCGGCGAACCCCCTACGACGAGCGCCCGCATCAGGCCTCACCCTTCCGATAGGCAAGAAGAACATCAAGAGACAGATCCTCGAATTCGTCGATGAAGATCTCGCACTCCGACCTGACATCCTCGCGCTTCGACCGGCCAGCGGGGTCGAAGATCCCGACGCGACGATACCCTCCATCCCCCGCGCCCTTCAGGCCGAAGTAGGCATCCTCGAAAACCCAGACCTCGCTATGATGGGGCTCTTCGGTTCCGAAGACGCCACAAAGGCGCTTGAGCGCCAGGTCATAGACGTCGGGAAAACCCTTGGGACGCTCCACCTCGCCGGTTGTGGTGATACCGCAGAAATAATCCAACAGCCCGTTGCGCTCCAATCCGATTTCAAGAAGATGCCGGGGCGTCGAGCTGGCGATGCACATGGGAATGCCCGCACGGCGCGCCTCATCGAGAAAGCTGCGAACCCCCCCGCGCGCTTCAATCGCATGCGCGTACCGTTGGCGAAGCAGGGCATCCATCTGCTCGAACACCTCTTCACCAGAGGAGCAGATGCCCCATACGTCATGGTAGGCGCGGCACTCCTCTTCAAGGGATATGTGCTCGAAACGAGCGAAGTCATCGGAGGTCACCTGAATACCGTGGGCGTTGATAAATTCAGGTTGGATGCTCAACCACATGCCCATGGAATCGAGCAAGGTTCCGTCGCAATCGAAGATGAATGCCTTGGGGTTTGCCGCTGTATCTACCATGACTCACCAATCAAAAGATTACAGTTTTGAAAATCTGTTAAATATACTACAACGGTTTCTTGAAGTAGGGATTATTTTTAGCGTACGAGCACGCGGCCTATGATAGAAACTTGTTATAGACCTGTAAACAAAAGCGTGTTACTAAAATAGATACCGCGTTTTAACTGCACAGATGTCGCTCAAAGAATAATTCAGCCCTTCCCGCGGCTTGTCGGCAAAAAGATCACTGCAGCGTGCTACATTATGTAAGTGTCACAGGTTCCACACATGCATGATGGTGGAGCACGTACTGCCCGATCTTGATGGATGTATGCATGTTGAGCCCGCGACTTCGCTTACTTAGGAGACGCGGCATAGCCGCCGAAAGATGGGACGGATACTTTGAGCACTAAAAAAGCTGCTTCCGCATCTCAGCAACCTTGTCTCATGATCACCGATGACGACCTCCACCTTTTCTCAGAAGGCTCGTGGCAAAAGAGCTGGCAGAAAATGGGTGCTCATCCTGATACGCGAAACGGTCAGGCAGGCTGGTCCTTCCGCGTATGGGCACCGGAAGTCGCAAGCGTTCACGTCGTAGGCGATTTCAACGCATGGGATCCGAAGGCCGCTCCGCTTGTCCAGATTAGGAACAGCGGCCTGTGGGAGGGATTCATCCCGGATCTCAACCAAGGCGACCTATATAAATACGTCGTCGAAACGGAAGATGGCGATCTGCTCTATAAAGCAGATCCCTATGCGTTTTATTCCGAACAAGCCCCCGGCACCGCATCCAGGCTCTGGGACATCGACGGTTACGCCTGGAAAGACGGCGCCTGGATGCGCAAGCGCTCCAATCGAGACCACATGCATAGCCCGCTGAACATCTACGAGGTGCATCTCGGATCATGGAAGCGCCATGGCGACGAACCCCAGGGCGAACCCCGGGAAGATGGCACCTATCCAGGCCCGGGCGACCCCTTCCCGGCTCAACGCGGAAAGTTCTACAGCTATGACGACCTCTCCGTCGAGCTCGTCGAGTACGTGAAGAAGATGGGCTACACGCATATCGAGGTCATGCCCGTCATGGAGCACCCCTTCGACGGCTCATGGGGATACCAGGGTACGGGTTACTACGCCGCCACCTCGCGCTACGGCACGCCGCAGCAGTTCATGCATTTCGTCGAAGCGTGCCACAAAGCCGGGATCGGCGTCATCCTCGACTGGGTTCCCGGGGGCTTCTGCGCGGACGCCCAGGGCCTGTCCACGTTCAACGGCCACATGCTCTACGAACGCGAGATCCATCCAAACTGGGGTACGCATAAATTTGATTTCGGCCGCCCCGAGGTCGTGAGCTTCCTGCTGTCCAACGCGCTGTTCTGGATCGAGATGTTCCATGCCGACGGCATCCGCATGGACGGCGTCTCGAGCATGCTCTATCTCAACTTCGGCGTCGATAACCCCGCTGATAAGAAGTTCAACAAGTACGGCACCGAAGAGGACCTCGATGCATCGGCCTTCATCCGCACGGTCAACGAAGCCGTCGGAGAAGCTCATCCAGACGTCATGATGATCGCTGAGGAATCGACCGCATGGCCCCTGGTGACCTATCCGCCCGCAGACGGCGGATTGGGCTTCCACTACAAATGGGACATGGGCTGGATGAACGATACGCTGCATTACATGCAAACCGATTTTCCATGGCGCCCCGGGAATCATCGACTCCTCACGTTCTCGATGATGTACGCGTTCAACGAGAACTTCGTACTTCCGCTCTCCCATGACGAAGTGGTAAACGGCAAGTGCTCCCTGATCGGCAGGATGCCCGGAGATCCCTGGCGCCAGTTCGCCGGACTGCGCTCGCTTGCGTTCTACCAGATGATGCATCCCGGTGCCAAACTCAACTTCATGGGCAACGAGCTCGGAATGTTCATCGAATGGCGCTACTACGAGGCGCTTCAGTGGTTCCTTGCGAACGATTTCGAAACCCATGCCCATCAACAGGCATTCATAGAGGCCCTCAATCATTTCTACCTCAAGGAAGCCGGCTTGTGGCACTTTGCATACGAATCGCAGGGATTCGATTGGATCGACGCAGATAACGACAAGCAATCCATCATCTCCTTCGTGCGCCGCGGCAAGAAACCCGCTGACGACCTGCTCGTCATCATCAATTTCGACCCCGCATCGTACGAGACGTTCCGCATGGGCGTTCCGCGCGAGGGCGACTGGAAGCTCGTCTTCAATACCGACGATCCCGCATACGGCGGCAGCGGCTACCAAACCGTCGAGATGGCATCCAGCCAGCCCGTTGCCTGGAACGGGCGCAAGGACTCGATCGAGATCTCCCTGCCCGGCATGGGCGGCCTCGTCTACAAGCGCGTGAGGAAGTCCTCCTACGTGCCTCCGAAGGCAGCAACCAAGACCCGCGCCCGAACCGTCGCGAAACGAGATGCGGCCACCGAGCACCCCGTCGAACCCGCTGCCGGCAAGCGCGAGGCGGCTGGAAGATCCAGCTCCCCCGAAGGCACCGCGGACGAGACCGGCTCCGCCGTCTCGCGCACACCGGCTGCGCCCAAGGCATCGAGAACGCGCCCGGCGAAAAAGCCCGCTGCGAAGCGCCCGAGGTCAAAGTAACCAATCGAGCAGGACCTCCCTGCTCGCGAGATTGATGGGGCGTGCAACCGCCACGCCTCATCGCCTGCGAAAGGAAACCATGAACAAGATCTTCGAAAACAAGCAAGCATTCATCGAGGAGTACCGCGAAGCGGTCAAGGCGCTCTCGGGCAAGAGCTTCGAGATCACCAGCGATATCGATCGCTTCAACGCGCTCGCGGGCCTGATCGCTTCAAAGGCGCGCGCCGTCTCCGCAGAGACCGATAAGCGTTTCGAGAAGGATGGCAAGAAGCGCGTCTACTATTTCTCCATCGAGTTCCTCATCGGGCGGTTGCTCGACAACTACCTGATCAACTTCGGTGTACGCGATATGGTCGCCGAGGCCCTCTCCGACATGGGTTGCAACCTCGATGAGATCTGCCGCCTTGAACCCGATGCGGCGCTCGGCAACGGCGGCCTGGGCCGTTTGGCGGCGTGCTTCCTCGACTCCATGGCCCACGAGGGGATCGCAGGCTACGGCAACGGCATGCGCTATCGCTACGGCCTCTTCAAGCAAGAGATCGTCGACGGACGCCAGGTCGAGGTCGCGGACGAATGGCTTTCGAAGGGCTATCCGTGGGAGGTGCGCCGTCCCGACAAGGCCGTTCGCATCGGCTTCGGCGGCCACGTCGTCTCCCATACCGAGGGCGATCGCGTCTTCTATGCCGTCGAGGACACGCAGGACGTCCTCGCCGTCCCCTACGACATCCCGGTCGTCGGCTTCGGCGGCGAGACGGTCAACAAGCTGCGCGTCTGGAGCGCCGAGCCCATCGACGAGCACTTCGACCTGGATGCCTTCAACCGCGGCGAATACGCGATAGCCGATGCGAACCGCGCCGATGCCGAGGCGATCTCGGCGATCCTGTATCCCAACGACGCCGGCGAGCACGGCCGCCTGCTTCGCCTGAAGCAGGAATACCTCTTCGTATCGGCCGGACTCAAAACCGCGCTCGACGTGTTCCGCCGCGAGCACGGCAGCGATTGGAAGAAGCTCCCCGATTACGTCGCCATCCACACCAACGACACCCATCCCGCCATGTGCGGACCCGAGCTGATGCGCGTCCTCATGGATGAGGAGCGCCTCACCTGGGACGAAGCGTGGGACATCGTTACCAGGACCATCTCCTACACGAACCACACCATCCTTCCCGAGGCGCTCGAGAAATGGCCCATCGCGACCTTCAAGAAGCTCCTCCCCCGCGTCTACGACATCATCGATGAGATCAATCGTCGCTGGCGCGACGGCTTCGACACCACCCAGGACGGCTGGCAGGAGCGCCTGCGCAAGACCTCCGTGCTCTGGGACGGAGAAGTGCGCATGGCGAACCTCTCCGTCATCTGCAGCCACTCGGTTAACGGCGTGGCAAAGATCCATACCGACATTCTCAAGCGCTCGGTCCTCAACGACTTCTACGCGCTCACGCCGTCCAAGTTCAACAACAAGACCAACGGCATCACGCCCCGCCGCTTCCTCGCCGAGGCGAACCCGACGTACGCGAAGCTCATCAGCGAGGCCATCGGCGATGGATGGATGGACGATGCCGAGGAGCTCAAGAAGCTCGTCGAATTCGAGAACGACCCCTCCTTCCTGCTGCGCGTCGCGCATTCCAAGCGCCAAAACAAGGTCCGACTCGCCCGTTACGTCCGCCGCGAGTGCGGTTTCTCGATCGACCCCGACTCGATCTTCGACGTTCAGGTCAAGCGCTTCCATGCGTATAAGCGCCAGCTCATGAACATCATGAAGGTTATGGATATCTATAACCGCTTGATCAGCGACTCGAGCTTTACGGTTCAGCCCACCACGTTCATCTTCTCGGGCAAGGCCGCTTCAAGCTATACCTTCGCGAAGGAAGTCATTCGCCTTATCAATTCCGTCGCCGAGGTCGTCAACAACGACCCGCGCGTCAATGACCTGATCAAGGTGTGCTTCATTCCGAATTTCCGCGTTTCGAACGCGCAGCTCATCTACCCCGCCGCCGAGATCTCCGAGCAGATCTCCACGGCCGGCAAAGAGGCTTCGGGCACTTCGAACATGAAGCTCATGATGAACGGCGCCATCACGCTCGGCACCATGGATGGCGCGAACATCGAGATCGCCCAGCTCGCCGGCGTCGAGAACGAGAAGATCTTCGGTCTCACCACCCCCGAGGTAGAGCAGCTTCGCGCGAGCGGCAGCTACTTCGCATGGGACGTCGTGAACGCCGACCGCAACCGCTTGGGTCGCGTTATGGACGAGCTCACCGATGATACGTTCGCCGCACTCTCCGGCAACTTCGAAAGCATTCATACTGAGATCATGTCCAACAACGACTATGACCTCGTCTTGAAGGACTTCCACTCCTACGTCAAGGCATGGGAGGAACTTACCTCTTCGTACGCTGACACGAGGGATTGGAACCGCCGAGCGCTGCATAACACCGCTATGTCCGGCTGGTTCTCAAGCGATCGCACCATTCGCGAGTATCGCGACGAGATCTGGCACGCATAGGGAGCGGCACCCGGTCTGGGGAAGGAAATTGTAGGCTCAGCACGTTATGAGAGGAAAGGTTCGATGAGCAAGAAAGAATGCATCGCGATGCTCCTCGCCGGAGGACAGGGAAGCCGGTTGGGGGCGCTCACTTCCAAAATCGCTAAGCCGGCCGTCTCGTTCGGCGGCAAGTTCAGGATTATCGACTTCTCGCTGTCCAACTGCGCGAACTCGGGAATCGACACGGTGGGCGTACTCACCCAGTACCGCCCCTACCAGCTGCATGAATACGTGGGGTCCGGTCGTCCCTGGGATCTGGCCGAGCACGGGTCGGGCGTGTCCATCCTGCCGCCGTACGCCACGCAGGACGGCGGCGCCTGGTACGCCGGAACGGCGGACGCCATCACGCAGAATCTCGACTACATCAAGGCTCACGACCCCGCATATGTCCTGATTCTTTCCGGTGATCACCTGTACCGCATGGACTATCGCAAGATGCTCGAGAGCCATATCGAGCACGAGGCCGATCTCACGGTGTCGGTCATGCCGGTACCCTGGGAGGAAGCGAGCCGCTTCGGCATCATCACCGCCAATCCCGACGACGGTCGCATCGAGAAGTTCACCGAGAAGCCCGAGAAGCCCGATTCAAACCTCGCTTCCATGGGCATCTACATCTTCAGCACCGACGTCCTCGTCGCCGCCCTCGAGGAAGACGCGCTCGACCAGCGCTCCAGCCATGACTTCGGTAAGGACATCATCCCGAAGCTGCTCAACGACGGCAAGCGCCTCTACACGTACGAGTTCCACGGGTTCTGGAAGGATGTAGGCACCATCTCCAGCTTCCATGAGACGTCGATGGACCTGCTGGGCGAGAATCCCGAATTCGACCTCTTCGACAAGTCCTTCCCCATCATGAGCAACGACTCGACCCGTCCGCCGCACTTCATCGGACCCGACGGCCATCTCGATGACTGCCTGGTGTCGAACGGCTGCCGCATCTACGGAACCGTGCGCCACTCCATCCTCTCCACCGACTGCGTCGTGGGAGAGCGCGCCATCGTCGAGGATTCCGTTCTCCTCCCCGGCGCCGTCGTCAAGGACGGCGCACATGTCGTACGCGCAATCCTGGGCGAGAACGCCGTGGTCGAAGAGGGCGTCAAGCTCGGCAGCGTCGATTCTACGAAGGATACGGCCGTCGTTGGCAACGACGTCGTCATCGGAAAGGGGGAATGATCCGATGATCAACCGCAAGGCTATCGGATATATCACCGCTAACTACACCAGCAAGGATAAAAGCGCGCTTTTGGAGAGCAGGCCGCTCGCGAGCTGCCCCTTCATGGGCCGCTACCGCCTGATCGACTTCCCGCTCTCCAACATGATGAACGCGGGCATCCGCACCGTCGGCGTCGTGCTTCCGGGCAACTACCGCTCCCTCGTCGACCACCTCGGCTCCGGCCGCGAGTGGGAGCTCGACCGCAAGAAGGGCGGCCTGTTCCTGCTGCAAGGCAACGCCTACGGTACCGCAAAGCACGGGCTGCGCTTCCTGCTGCGCGACATCATCTCGAACAAGATGATGTTCCAGCGCGCCACCGAGCCCTATGTCGTCATGAGCGGCACCAACATCGTGTTCAACATGGACCTCTCAGACGTCATCGACGCCCATGAGCGCAGCGGGGCCGGCATCACGATGATCTACACGCGCGCCGATCGTTCGGTAGACGACGCCACCCGCCTCGAAATCGGCGATTGTGGCCGCATCCAGTCGGTCAGCGGCGGATGCGCGTATGGCGATGCGGAGTTCCTCGATTGCTTCGTCATCGGCCGCGACGTTCTCCTCGAGATCTGCGAGAACTATGCGAGCGCAGACTACCTCGACCTGTTCGAGGCCATCAAGGACGATTTCGCCCGCATCGATGTCTGCAGCTACGAGTTCAAAGGCCTCGCAGTTGGCATGTTCAACGAGGAGACCTACTACAAGCGCAGCATGGAGATGCTCAATCCCGATATCATGCACCAGCTGTTCACCCACGACCGCCCCGTCATGACGAAGGCCCACGATGTCGCGCCGGCGAAATACGCGTCCGGCTCGAACGCCTGCAACTCCTTCATCTCTGCAGGCTGCCGCATCCACGGCACCGTACGCAACTCCATCCTCTCCCGCGACGTCGTCGTCGAGAGCGGAGCGAGCGTTAGCAACGCGATCATCATGCAATCCTGTGTAATCAAGGCAGGGGCACGCGTGGACCACGCCATCATCGATAAGAACAACATCGTTCACGCGAATACCGAACTGCGCGGTACGCCCGAGGCGACTCTTGTCGTGCCCAAGGTTCCGCTTCGCTAGCCAACACGAGCGAATAGGCACGTCCCTACCAACCTGGAAATCGCCGCTCGAACCCCGGGCGGCGATTTCCTACCTACCTCTTTCATTGGAGAATGCATGTCGAACACGAAGAAGATGAAGGTGCTGTTTGCATCAGCCGAAGCCGCGCCGTTCGTCAAGACCGGCGGATTAGGCGATGTAGCGGGGTCGCTTCCCGCCTCCCTGAACGAAGCGGGCGCGGAAACCATCGTGATGGTACCGCTTTACAGCACCATCCCCGCACGATTCAAGGACCAGATGGAGTTCATCACCAGCTTCTATGTGAGCCTGGGCTGGAGAAACGAATATTGCGGGCTCAAGCGCCTCGTTCACAACGGCGTCACCTACCTGTTCGTCGACAACGAACGCTATTTCGGCCGCGACTACCCCTACGGGTTCTTCGATGATGGCGAGCGGTTCGCATTCTTCTCGAAGGCGATCACCGAGAGCATCCAGTACCTCCCGGACGGATTCACCCCTGATATCCTGCACTGCAACGACTGGCATACGGCGCTCGCCCCCGTCTTCCTTCGCGAGTTCTACCAGGGAATGCCGACATACGAGAACATCAAGACCGTGTTCTCCATTCACAACATCGCTTTCCAAGGTCAGTTCAGCGCCAAGGTTCTCGAGGACATCTGCGGGCTTGCGCATATTCCCGCAGCGGCTTTCCAGCTGACCTGCGGCCCCGACGCCGTCAACTACATGCAGGGCGCCTTGAACTACACGGATGCCATCACGACCGTCTCCCCCACCTATGCCGGCGAGATCCAGTCGCCTGCTTATGGCGAGCATCTTGACGGCGTGCTGCGTCGCAGGCGCGAGAGCCTCCAGGGCATCGTCAACGGAATCGACGTCGACCACTTCAATCCCGAAACCGACCCCGCCATCGCTCATAACTTCTCTGTCTCCGACCGATCCGGCAAGGCAGCCTGCAAGGCAGCGCTTCAGGAGGAGCTGGGGCTGACCGTCCGCACCGACCAGCCGCTCATGAGCATGGTCACGAGGCTCACGCGTCAAAAGGGCATGGACCTCGTCACCTACTCGCTCGACCGCATCCTCTCGAACGGCGTGCAGGTCGCCGTCCTCGGCACCGGTGACCAGGAGTACGAGAACGCCCTGCGCTACTTCGCATCGAAGTATCCCGGCCAGATGGCGGCTCGGATCCAGTTCGACCCCGCGCTGTCCCAGCGCATGTACGCCGGCTCCGACTTGTTCCTCATGCCCTCCCTCTTCGAGCCCTGCGGCCTGTCCCAGATGATCGCGATGCGCTATGGCACGCTGCCCGTCGTACGCGAGACCGGCGGACTCAAGGATACGGTCATCCCGTACAACTACGAGACCGGCGAGGGAACGGGCTTCTCGTTCGCCAACTTCAACGGCGACGAGATGGGTGATGCGGTCTTCCGTGGGGCGCGCCTGTTCTGGGACAACCACGACGCATGGGAGAACGTGGTGACGCAAGCCATGCAGCAGGACTTCAGCTGGACCAGATCCGCGGCCAAGTACATGGATCTGTACTACTGGCTGCGCCCCGATATCCCTCATTGGATCCCCGAGGCCGAAGCCCCTGGCAAACCCGAGGAGCCCGTTGCAGACGAGAGCGGCGAGAGCCCCACTCCGAAGAAAGCCCCAGCCAAGAAGGCAACCGCCCGCAAGACGGCGACCAAGCGCGCGAGCACCACGGCGAAACGCGCTGCCAAGGCGACTGCAACGAAGTCGGAACCCGCGAAGCAGGACGAGGCAGCAGCCGATACGGAGACGAAGCCGGCGACGAAACCCGCCGTGAAGCGAGCCGCCCGCAAGACGGCAGCAGCGAAGAAGGCCGAGGCGGCACCCGTCCAAGTCGAGCTCGACTTGGACGCGGTCGAATCTCCCGACGCCAAGGAGGTTAAGCCCGCGCCGAAGAGGACCGCGACGCGCAAGGCTGCCGCCGCCAAGAAGACCAGCGCCTCGACTGCAAAATCCACCCCTGCGACGAGTCCCGACGCCGCCGTAGAGCAAGCCCCGATCGCGACGGCATCGGCTGCGAAGACGCCCGCTCGCAAGACGACCGCGACGGCATCGGCTGCGAAGACGCCTGCTCGCAAGACGACCGCGACGGCATCGGCTGCGAAGGCGACCGCAACGAAGGCGCCCGCGCGAACGACGACCGCCAAGGCAAAGCCCGAGAAGACCGAGTCCGCAGAAATCGAGGCGGAGCCCGCGTCCGCAGCCGCGAAACCCGCCGCAAAGGCGCCGGCTGCCAAGACCGCCCCGAAAAAGAGCGGTGCCGCAAAACGCGCAACCGTTGAGTCCCCAGCCACTGTAAAGACTGCGACGACCGCGCCCGCTCCCGCCACCAAGGCTGCGCCCAAGGCAGCGGCGCCCAAGGCAGCGGCGCCCAAGGCAGCGGTGCCCAAGGCGGCAGCGCCCAAGGCTCCCGCCGCCAAGGCAGCGGCTGAAAAGACCGAGTCGGTCAAACCTGCAGCATCCAAAGGCGTGAAGGCCGAGACGAAATCCGCTGCGGCGAGCAAGGCATCGAACGCAACAAGCACCGTCACCACCGAAACGGCAACCGTGAAACCCGAAACCGCCTCAGACGCCGAAGCCCCCACCGCCAAGGCGAAGCCCACGGCAAAGAAGGTCCCTGCAGCGCGTAAGACGACGAAGCGCCGCTAAGACGATATCCGACGCGCATCTCCCCGATGCCCCCGTGCCCTATCTGATTATGAGCGCGGGGGCATTCCCCTCTTCAGCAGCCACCCCGGTGGGCATTGCCTATAATGGGATGGTAACGTGTTCGCACCCCCTTTCGCATGCCGCGCTGCCCGCATGCGAATGTAGGAGGATTCCCTTATCATGAAATTCATTCATAACAGCCGCTTGACGCGATACCGCACGCCCTACGGCGCGGTCGTCGCGGGCACAGCGGTCGAGCTTTCCGTACAGGCATGCGATTGCGATATCGACCGCACGTCCATCACGCTTCGCACATGGGTCGATGGCGAAGGGGAATCCCTTCATCCCATGGACCATGTTGGAGGCGGCCTGTTCACCGTTTCGCTTCCCTGCTCAGAGCCCGCGCTCGTCTGGTATCGGTTCAATATCGACTTGCTGGATGGCGCCAGCACCTATCTCGGAGCGCCCAACGGGGCGACGGGTGGCGAAGGGGTCATATACGATTACGCCGACGCCCCATCCTTCCAAATCACCGTTTACAAGCATCGCCAGACGCGGCCAACCTGGTATGAGCGGGGCATGGTCTACCAGATCTTCCCCGATCGGTATCGCCGCGATGCAGACTGGCGCGAGCGCGCGGTCAAAGAGGTCGAGAAGCCGCGACGCGGACCTGGCAAGCGCATCGTCTGGGACTGGAACACGCCGCCGGTATATGATCGAGCCGCCGACGGCTCGATTCGCACCTGGGACTTCTACGGCGGCTCCCTCGAGGGGATCCGCATGGACCTTCCGCGCTTGAAGGAGATGGGCATCACCGCCATCTACCTGAACCCCATATTCAAGGCGGCGAGCAACCATCGCTACGACACCGGAGACTACCTCGCCATCGACCCCATGCTGGGCACGAAGGAGGACTTCGAGCGCCTTGCGAGCGAGGCTCGCTCGATGGGCATCAGCATCATTCTCGACGGCGTCTTCAACCACACCGGCGACGACTCCCTGTATTTCAATCGCTACGGAAACTACGACAGCGTCGGCGCTTGGGAAAACGAGGCGTCACCCTGGCATGATGCGTTTCATTTCCACGATGACGGAACGTATGACGCATGGTGGGGCATCGGCAACATGCCGGCGCTCAACGAGGACTGCCCGCTCGTCCGCGACCTCATCTTGGGCGAGAACGGCGTTATCCGGACCTGGCTTCGCGCCGGCGCCCGCGGATGGCGCCTCGACGTCGCCGACGAGCTGAGCGACGAGCTCATACGCGACATCAAGTCCGCGACCCTCGAGGAATGCCCCGACGGGCTGTTGCTCGGCGAGGTCTGGGAAGACGCCTCGAATAAGATCAGCTACAGCAAGCTGCGCACCTACCTGCAGGGAGACGAGCTCGATTCGGCGATGAACTACCCGTTCCGCGACATGGTCCTGGGCTTCCTCGTCGGCGATGAAACGGCCTACCAGGCCGCCGAGCGCATCGAGACGCTGCGAGAGAACTATCCGCCGGAAGCGCTGAAATGCGCCCTCAACCTGCTGGGCAGCCATGATAAGCCCCGTATCGCCTCCGTCCTCGGCGATGGCCCCGACGAATCCCAGATACCCGAAAGCGAACGCGGGCGCTTCAGGCTCGACGAGAACACGCTCGGCCGCGCCAAGAGCAGGTTCTGGCTCGCGACCCTCCTTCAGATGACGCTCCCCGGCGTCCCGTCCATCTATTACGGCGATGAATTCTGCCTCGAGGGGCTATCCGATCCAGGCAACCGCCGCACGCTGCCCAAACAAGAGGATATTCGCGATCGCGACATGCTCAACATGATCCGCAATGCCTCCGGCCTGCGTACGGCGCTTCCGTTCATCATCGACGGCACGCTGCAGGCGCGCGCGCTCAACGACGATGTCCTGTGTATCAAGCGGCGCGGCGCCGACGGCCAGATGGTCACCGTGCTCGTCAACAAGAGCCTGTCGAACACCCGCGTTGTCCGCGTGCCCATAGAAAACGATAGCGCCATCGATCTGCTGAGCGGTAACGACCTCATGCGGGGCACCGACGGCTGCGCCGAGGTCAAGCTCTGGCCCCTCGGTTCGTCGGTCATCTACGCCAACAAAAGGGAGCGCCTGCAAAAGCCGCTCGAGCCCGGTGCGGGAGTGATAGCGCACATCACCTCGATACCCAATCGACGCGGGGAGAAGGGGACCTTGGGAGCGCCCGCCCGCCGCTTCATCGACCATCTTGCCACGATGGGGTTCAAATATTGGCAGGTCCTGCCCGTAAATCCCATCGACTCCTTCGGTTCGCCCTATGCGGGTCCCTCCGCCTTCGCGGGCAATACCGCCCTGCTGTACGAGAGCGATAGCGAGCTACGCCAATCATTCGCCGCGTTCAAAGCTGCGGGCGGCTTGAAGAGCCCGGAATACCTCCGCTTCGCGCGCGAAAACGAGCAATGGCTCGATTCGTACTGCGCATACATGACGCTGAAGGAGACCCACCAGGGAGCCTCGCGCCACAGCTGGCCGGCGACGCAGCAGCGCTATTCGATCGGCATGCTGTCCGATGTCCGCTATGCAGAGTTCGCCGAGTTCCATGCATACGCCCAATTCCGCTTTGATCAGGAATGGCAGGAGATGCTCGACTACGCCCACCAGCGCGGCATCCTGATCATCGGCGATATTCCCATGTATGTCTCGGACGACTCGGCGGACGCTTGGTCCGAGCCCGGCATGTTCTCCCTTGGGAAGGACGGGAAGCCCTATGAGATCGCCGGCGTACCACCCGACCGCTTCTCGGCGACGGGCCAGGTATGGGGCAACCCGACCTACCGCTGGGATAGCATGAAGCAGGATGGCTATGTCTGGTGGATGGCCCGCCTGCGCCGGGCCTTCAAGCTCTACGATTACGTCAGGCTCGACCATTTCCTCGGCTTCCAGAACTACTTCGGTATCCCCGCGGGCGGGACGGGAGCAGAGGGCCGCTGGCTGCCGGGTCCCGGAATCGAGTTCTTCGAACACGCCTTCAAGGAGTTCGGCCCCCTGCCGTTCATCGCAGAGGACCTCGGCCTGCTCACGCCTGCCGTACGCGCCCTTGTTGCAGAATGCGGCTTCCCCGGGATGGACGTCCTCGAATTCGCCGACTACGATGTTCGTCACGAGATACACCCGCACAACGACAAGGTGCTCTACACCTCGACGCACGATACCTCCACGCTCGCGGGATTCGTCGGCAGGTCCTTCTGCTCCGACAACGACGAACAGGGCGCTCGCTACTTAACCGAGGAGATTCTCACGCGCTCCCTGGCGAGCGATGCCCGCGTCGTCATGATGCAGCTCCAGGATGCGATGCTCCTGGGCGACGAGGCTCGCATGAACAGGCCGGGAATCGCCGAGGGCAACTGGAACTGGCAGGCCGATGAGAAGCAGATCGCCGAAGTCGAGCATTCCGTTGCCGCCATGCTCATGGAAGCAGGGCGGTTTAACGGCGGCGAAGCGGTTTCCCCGCGCTAAGAGCTCGTGTTTTCGGGTACAGTAGCCCATGATGACAACAGCGCCCGTTGAGAATCGAAGGATTCCAGCGGGCGCGATCTTGCTTGAGAAAGGCATCTCCGACTATGGCACGTTATGATTACCGCTGCACCGAATGCGGAACGGTCTTCGAAGTCGAACACGGCATGACCGAGCATCCGAGCATCACCTGCCCCGACTGCGGCAAGCCCGCCGAAAAGGTGTTCAGCGCAAGCGGAATCAAATTCGAGGGCAGCGGCTTTTACAACACCGATATGAGGGGCGGCGGGTCCAGCACCGCGGCGACGAGCTCGCCGGCAGCGCAGACGTCATGTGGCTGCGCGGATTGCCCGCACAAGGACGCCTAGCGCCGAGAGCGCGCTCGCGCTCGCTAGGAGCAGCGTACCAAGCGAGCGCAGAAATGGCCGTCGGCCGCCCCGGCGCATGGAATGCTCTGCAGAAACCCGTCCTCACCAGCCAGCGATCGAACGCGAGCGAAAACGTCCTCGAAACCGGGCTGATGCAGCATCTGCGCGTCGGTAACGGAGGCGAGCGAAAACCCTGAACCCTCCTCCGATGACAGGAACGCCTCGACGACCGCAGCGTTTTCGGAGCGTAGCACGGAACAGGTGGCATAAACCAGCTCCCCGCCCGCATCGACGCGCCTGGCGGCAGCCTTGAGAAGCTGGAGCTGCAACGATGGGAGCTCGCGCTCGATATCGCGGCGCGTGAGGCGCCAAGGTATCTCGGGATGTCGACGCATCGTGCCCGTGCCGGAGCACGGCGCGTCGACGAGCACGGTATCGAACCGCACGGTCGCCCCCGCCTGTTCATCGAGCGGTCTCAAAACGATATCCAGATCGGTCGCATCGCCCGCATAGGCCTCGATACCGCTGAATCCGGCGGCGGCAAGGCGTGCGAGGTTTTGAGCGCATTTCCCCTCGAACAAATCGACCGCAACATGATGGCGCCCGCCGAAACCGGCTCGCAGGGCCTGGCAGGTCATGACGAACGTCTTCGTTCCACGACCGGCGCCGATCTCCAAACACGAGCCGGCACGCGTCGCGAGCGTCGCCACGAGCTGGGCGTGTTCATCGGAAACCACCAGCGATGCATCGTCGAGCAAGCCCGAACGCAGCAATGACGACGGACGGGACGGGACGATGCAACCAGGGAAGCGCTCGATGGAATCCATCGCGATGCGCGGGTCCTCGCAGCCAGGATGCACATGGAACGCAATGGGCGCGGGGTCGAGCTGGGCCGCGCACAGCAAGCGCATACGGTCCTCGCCGATGGATGCGCCGATGGATCTGGCCAACCATACCGGCAAGCCCGCGCCGCGCGCTTCCTGAACGATACCGCGCTGATCCGCTACGGCATCGGAGGCGGCAAGGAAGCCGGGCGCAGCCAGCGCGACGCGTCGGAGCACCGCATTCGCCAGCGAAGCGGCGGCGGAAGCCTGGGAGCGCACGAGCTCTACACCCTGGCTCACCGCCACCTCGGTCGGTGTCGAGAGATAGAGAAGCTCGAATACGGCCAAGCGCAGCGCCATCCGAACGCGAGGAGAGACCTTACCCGGCTTATCGAGATGCTGCGCGAGCAGGTCATCCAAGCAGCCGACCGTGGCGGTGACGCCGAGCGCCAGGCGCTGGGCGAACGCGTCGTCGCGCGCGTCCAGATTCCACCGCGAACGAGCCGTTTTCAGAACCTCGCGCGTATACGCATCGCGCTGCTCGGCCTCGATCAGGACGGCGAGCGCGGCCGTGCGTGCCGGAGTCGCCGCGCTGGAACGAGAGGATCTTCGACTCGCGCCGTTCGTACGCTTCCCCATTATTGCAGCAGCCCCCACTCGCCCGAGGAATCGCGTTGCCCCGCCGTCCAGGCAGCGGCCGGCATCGCGCGCTTGCCATCGGGCTTCACCTCAAGGACTTCGAACGAACCATCCGCGCAGCCGAGGAACAGTCGCTTACCCGAGATGGCGAAGCGACCCGGCTCGACCTTCTCGTCGGCGGGAGCAGCGGAGAGAACGCGCAACGGTTTCCCGGCGATCTGGCAACGAGCGGGCGCCGCATCGGAAGAGGCGAAGACACGACGGACATTGGACTGGGCATCCAGAGAAGAGTCGAGCTTCATCTCCTGCTTAGAGATCTTAGCGGCATGGGTGACCAGGGATTCATCCTGTTCGGTCCACGCAACCGTACCGTCGACGACCGAGGGGAGAACCCGCACGAGGAGGTCGCCGCCGAGCGAGGCGAGCTCGGCCGTCAACTCGTCGGCCGTCTTACCGGAAACGCCGCACGATGCCTGGGCGCAATAGTCCCCCGTATCGACGCCATGGCCGATGCGCATGATGGAAACGCCGGTCTCGGCATCCCCCTCGAGGATGCAGCGCTGAATAGGGGCGGCACCGCGCCACCGGGGCAGCAGCGATGCATGGACGTTCACGCAGCCGCCCGGCGCCATAGTGAGCACCTCGTCGGGCAGAATGCAGCCGTAGGCGGCGACGCAGAACACATCGGCATGCACGCCGCGTAGCTCATCGAGCACCTCGGGAGTCATCTTCGTAGCCTCGAGCACGGTCAGGCCGAGCTCGAGCGCCGCCTCCTTCACCGGGGAAGGCTCGAGCACCTTACCACGCGAGCGAACGGCATCGGGACGAGTCACGACGAGGGCTACATCGAACGCCGAGGCGAGCGCGCGCAGCGAAGGCACGGCAAATGAGGGCGTTCCCATGAATACAACGCGCATTGGGGCACTTCCTTACCTGTTGAAAACGAACAGGACCCGAAGGCTGCAAGAACCTCCAGGTCCGTAAAATCCATAAGCGGCTTCGCCGGCCTCAACGGACACGCGAACGGCCGCAGCACCAGGACGGCTACTCCGTCTCCCCTGGCTTCGCTCCGCGCGCCAAAGCGTCTTGGTACGCGCGCATCGCGTGCATCCGTTCGGCGGGCTCCAAGCGCTCGAACATCGTCTTGCCGTGCAGATGGTCGATCTCATGCTGGAGGCACACGCAGAACAAATCGCCCTCGGCCTCATAGCGCATCAGGTTCGCATCAAGGTCGTATGCCTCCACGACGACGCGGTCGGGACGCATGATCTCGCAGTTGATGCCCGGGATGGACAAGCAGCCCTCGTTATAGGGCGCCATCGTATCGGACTGCTCGACGATCACGGGGTTGATCAGCACGTAGGGGTCGTAATCCCTGGCGGACGTATACTCGGTATCGACGATGGCCAGCTGGACGAGCTCCCCCACCTGCGGGGCCGCAAGCCCGCAGCCGCCGTTCTCGAACATGTCGCGCTTCATCCTCTCGACGAGCTGCTCGATTTCCGGCGTGATCTCCTCGATCTGGGCGCACTCCTGGCGCAGACGCGGGTCGGGAGACAGCACGATGCCGTTGATCTCCATATACGTTCCTCCTACATAAGATCGTATGCGTCGATATCGACGCTCACGGACACATTCGGTACGGGGCCTATCTGGCGCAGGCAGTCGCCTAAAACCCTAGAGACATGGTACCCCACTGGGCACTTGACCATGAAGTGGAACCGATAGCGATCTTTCGCGCGCTCGATGACGCAGGTCGTGGGACCGAGCACGACCGGAGATCGCGTGGCATCGGCAAGCGAGAGCCCTCCCTCTTCCAAGGGCTCGACGAACGCGCGCGATACATCCGAAACGGCATCGCGAACGGATGCGGCGAGACGCTCGGCGCACGTGCGCGCTTGCCGCTCGTCCCTCCCCCGCACCACCACATTGACGAGGCGCACAAACGGCGGATAGCAAGCATCCTTCCGCTGCGCGAGATCGTGATCGGTGAAGAGCGCGCGATCATGCCGCGCGACCGCGCGTATGACGGGGTTGTCCGGAAGATACGTTTGGATGACGACCTTACCGGGGCGGTCTCCTCGGCCGGCTCTTCCCGAAACCTGCTCGAGCAGGTCGTACGCGCGCTCCTGGGCCCTGAAGTCGGGCATCTTGAGCGCGTAATCGGCGTTGACGACGCCGACGAGGGTGACCTCGGGAAAATCCAAGCCCTTGGCGATCATCTGCGTACCGAGCAGGACCGCGCAGTCGGCGGCATCGAACTCCTCGAGCAAGTGCTTGTGCGCGTCCTTCCCCTTAGTCGAATCGGCGTCCATCCGGATGATGCGGACATGCGGGGGCATGATGGCGCGAAGCGCATCCTCTACCTGCTGCGTGCCCAGGCCCATCTTAGCGAGGTACCGGCTGCCGCATTTCGGACAGGCGGAGCCGACTTCCGGATACGGCCGCACATGATAGGTGGCGCCGCAGGTATGGCATTCCAGCGTATGGGTGCGCTCGTGATAGGTGAGCGCCGTGGAGCAATGCTTGCAGGTGGGGACGCAGCCGCATTCGCGGCACATGAGAAACGGCGCGAAGCCGCGGCGGTTGTGCAACAGGACCGCCTTCTCCCCGCGCTCGGCCACCCCCATGAGCTCGTCGTAGAGGACGCCGGAGAATATGGAACGCCCGCCCGATGCGAACTCGCGGCGCAGGTCCGCCACGATAACCTCCGGGAGCACCGAATCGCCCGGCCGCTCGGGCATCGCGACGCGCTCCCAACGCTGGCCGAGATACGCGCCCTCCGCGCACCGGCCGAGCGCCTCGGCGGATGGGGTGGCGGAACCCAAGACGAGCGGGATGCGCAGCCGGCGCGCTATATGCGCAGCGACCTCGCGCGCATGGTAGCGCGGAGCAGAGCCCTGCTTGTAGGACTGTTCATGCTCCTCGTCGATCACGATCAATCGGAGGTCGCGAAACGGGCAGAAGAGCGCCGACCGGGCGCCGACGACCACGCGGGCGGCGCCGGTACGCACCATATCCCATTGATCGAGGCGCTCGCCCGCGGATAACCTGGAATGGAACACCGCTACGGATTCACCGAAACGCGAGCGGAACCTGCCCACCGTCTGCGCGGTGAGGGAGATCTCGGGTACCAGGACGCACGCCTCTCCCCCGTCGGCAAGCACGCGCTCGATGGCCGAGAGGTAGACCTCCGTCTTACCCGAACCCGTGACGCCGTCGACGAGCACCACCGAACCGGAGCGCTCGAGCCGCACCCGCTCGATGGCTTCGAGCGCGGCCGTTTGACCCGCTGTAAGCTGTTTGGGCTGTTCGGCGCGTGCGGACGACAGCGAGGTCGCGTCATCGGCGCGACGCCACGCGCGCCGTTCATCGACCCGCACCACGCCCTTCTTCTCGAGCGCTCGAATCGCAGCAGACAGATCGGTGTAGAGCACGTTGAGCTCGCGCGTGGTCACCGGCCCGCACGAAAGCGCCGATAGGAGCTGGCGCTGGCGCACGGCATTGGCGGGCGGCACGTAATCGTTGCCCTCGATCGTGAGGGACACCACGCGCTCCCGCGCCTCGGCAACGGCCGCGGGCTCGACTTCGCAGGTACCATCGCCGCGGCGCCTCAAGCGCGGCGTCCCGCCGGGAGGCAGAAACAGACGCAGGCATTCGGCCAGAGATGAGACGTATTCGCCGCTCATCCACAGCGACACCTCGGCGAAATAGGAGGCGCACGAGGGTTCGGCGACGATCGACCGCACCGCTTTCAGGCGGGACGCGGCGACCCCGTCGGAAAACGAAAGGTCCTCGAGCGTCTCCGCAAGATCGATAACGTAGCCGAGCGCGACGCGCCGCCCGAACGGCACCAGCACCGTGCACCCGCGCTCGATATCGCAGGCGATGTGCTCGGGCACGCCATAGGCGAACGGGTCGGAAAGCGAACGGGAGGGAATGTCGACGACGACCGCAGCATGCAGCGGGTACGACGATACCGAGGAAGATCGCGGTCTCGCACCATCCTCCAAGGAGGGAACGTCATCTTGTAGCAATGACAGCTGCTCTGCCATGTCCCTCCTTTCAGCACGACGGAAGTATTAAGCGTACGCCAACCTGAAACGCCAACAATCGTAAACCGAGGTTGCATGGTAATTCCACCAGCACGCCCGCACCATGGAAGCTCCGCGATGCGAACATAGCTGGTATGCGAGTTCACGCACATCATGTATGCTTTCAGAAACCCTGTTCACTTCAACGACGCTACAAACCCTTCGACATGGTAGGAGAGGCTTGATGGGCAGCAGCCAAAACAAAGCCCGCATCGGACGGTTTACAGAGGTTATGGTCGCAACCATAAGGCTTGTCGCCACGCTTCTATTCCTCTTCGGCATCATGCTTCGAGATCGTTATCAATATTATGGCGACCTTTATGACTCATATGACGGAATCTCATGGGGAGAAACAGGGACCGTCGTCCTTGTCTTTTCAGCCATCGCCCTCTTCCTCTATGGAACCTGGCGAAGCAAGCCGAATGCGCGCTCCCTGAGCAGTATTCCCGTCGCGTTGCCCATCATGACCTATCATGATTTCGGGATGATGTGGCAATGCGTCTCCCATGCTGCAAATCCCTGGTTTTCCGATTTGCCATGGTGCCTTGAAAACGTCGTGCTGCCCGTGGCATGGTTCACGAAAAAGATCGAGTTAGTTGCTGCAGCGCTCGCGCTCGCCCCCAGCCTCTTTGTCTTTATAAAACAGCGCACCCAAGGTGATAAACAAGACAGATGAAATCCCATGCAGAGAATGAACGACTCGGACGACACGATTAGATAGGGCAATCAAATGGGGGCCGGAAGCGGAATCTTAACTCAGGTAGGCATGCGACGGCCGCGCCATGAGCCTAAAAGCTTCCCCACGAACGAGGGCGCCGTACCATGCATGCGGTACGACGCCCTCGAGGACAAGTGTTCATACGCTTGCGGAAGCGAGCGACCCTAAGACAAGCCGCAGGCTTTGCGGAGCTCTTCGACACGGTCGGTGCGCTCCCACGTGAAATCGGCATCCTCGCGGCCAAAGTGGCCAAAAGCGGCGGTCTTCTCGAAAATCGGACGACGCAGGTCGAGGTCGCGGATGATCGCGCCCGGGCGAAGATCGAAGACGGACTTCACGGCATCCTCGATAATCTGCTCGTCAACCTTTGCCGTACCGAAGGTATCGACCATGATGGACAGCGGGTGCGCGACGCCGATCGCGTAGGCGAGCTCGACTTCGCAACGGTCGGCGAGGCCGGCGGCGACCACGTTCTTGGCAACCCAACGAGCCGCGTACGCAGCGGAGCGGTCAACCTTCGTGCAGTCCTTACCGGAAAACGCGCCGCCGCCGTGGCGACCGTAGCCGCCATAGGTATCGACGATGATCTTGCGGCCGGTAAGGCCGGTGTCGCCCATGGGGCCGCCCACGACGAAGCGCCCCGTCGGATTCACGTAGAGGTCGGCGCCGTCCCAAGGCACACCGGCGGCGGCCATGACGGGCTCGATGACGTGCTCGACGAGATCGGCCTTGATGGCGTCCATCGACTCAACCTCGGGCGCATGCTGCGTGGAGATGACGATAGTCTCGACCGCAACGGGGCGGCCGTCCTCGTAGCGCACGGTGACCTGGGTCTTGCCGTCGGGACGCAGATACGGGAGCGTGCCGTCGTGGCGCACGGAGGCAAGACGCTCGGCCAGGCGGCTGGCGAGGTAGTGCGGCATCGGCATGAGGGTCGGGGTCTCGTTGCTGGCGTAGCCGAACATCATGCCCTGATCGCCGGCGCCGATCAGATCCAGCGGATCGGTGGTGCGTCCGGACTGGACGTCATAGGACTCGTCGACACCCTGGGCGATGTCGGGACTTTGCTCGTGAATCATGTTGATAACGCCGCAGGTCTCGCAGTCGAAGCCGAACTTCGCGCGATCGTAGCCGATGCGGCGCACGACATCGCGGGCGATGGTCTGGACATCGATATAGGCCTCGGTGCGAATCTCGCCCGAGACGATGATGCTGCCGGTGGTCACGAGCGTCTCGCACGCGCAACGGACGTTCTCGAGCTTGGCGGGAACGCCGTTCGGAGCAACGTAGCCCTTCGCCTCGAGCTCGGCCTCCTTTGCAAGGATGGCATCGAGAATCGCATCGGAGATCTGGTCGGCGATCTTATCCGGATGTCCCTCGGTGACCGATTCGGAAGTGAAAACGAACGAACGCGGCGCGTTCAACTGTTCCTCGGTGGAACGATTGGTATCTGGCATGGAAGCCCCTTTCACAATTGCGCCCGGCGACCGTTACCATTCCGCCGGGCATGTAGCCCTACCAGTATAGGCATCCGCATCGCGGGCTCAAGGAAATTCGAACCGCACCACGGTAATGACGCAAACGCGAGAAGCTTCCCAATAGTCGCCTGGCACTAAATGTCAAAAATGAGTCTTTAAAATGCAATGTATAAACGTGTCATCATTTTTATTCCTCAGATGTACGCTAATTCGACCGTCAGATACCGAAACCGAAGAATGCACGTCACCAATGAAGGGCTAAAAGGGTGTATTCTGCCAATCGCCCCGCGTCTTGAACAGTTTTTGCGCCATCAAAAGACTCAAAATTGACATTCAGTGCCACATCAACCCTGCAGTTTGCAGCATGCTGCGAATTCATTGAAAACTATATGCAGAAGCACCAGAAGAATATGCATACACAATTCCCTCGCTTCGAAATCTACCGCACTCGCCCTCCAAGGAATCGCCGGCGGGCTCCCGAGCGTCTCGCCACGGCGTCCCAAGCGCCACACGCGGCGGCCCTCGAATGCCACGAGCTGATGCCCTCGCGCCGGCGCCCTAAGCGTCTACCATCGATATCCGATACACCGCATGCCGTCAATCCAGGCACCCGATACCGAGTCGGCCGGAAGGCTCCAGCCCGCCGCCCTCTACGATCCTGCCTCGGAGTGTGCATAGTTTGACGATACGCCTGGTGTCGCAAGACAGCGGGTTTAAGTGCCGCATCTGCGGTTTATAATAATCAACGGTCTATACGCTATAAGTCCTTGAATGAATAAAGGTATCAACCAAGAGGAGCAGTCCATGAGCTCAAACGTTCGCGTTCGCTTCGCGCCTTCGCCTACCGGCAAGCTGCATATCGGCGGTGCCCGCACGGCGATCTATAACTGGGCGTTCGCCCGCGCCAACGGCGGCACCTTCATCCTGCGCATCGACGACACCGACCCCACGCGCTCCACCGACGAGAACACCCAGATCATCCTGCGCGCCATGCGCTGGCTGGGTCTCGACTGGGACGAGGGCCCCGAGGTCGGCGGCGACTTCGGCCCCTACGCGCAGACCGAGCGCCTGGACCTCTACAAGCAGACCGCCGAGCGCCTGCTCGCCGAGGGCAAGGCGTACCCCTGCTTCTGCACGCCCGAGCAGCTGGCCGCCGACCGCGAGGCGGCCCAGGCCCGCAAGGATCCCTTCCAGGGCTACCAGCGCCGCTGCCGCGACCTCACGCCCGAGGAGGCCCAGGCGCGCATCGACGCCGGCGAGCCCTACGTCCTGCGCATCAAGGTGCCTGAGGACCGCGGCAACGTCGTGATCAACGACGCCGTCCACGGCGAGGTCGTCTTCGACGCCAAGGAGCTCGACGACTTCGTGATCTTCCGCTCCGACGGCACGCCCACGTACAACTTCGCCACCGTCGTGGACGATGCGCTCATGGGCATCACCCACGTCATCCGCGGCGACGACCACCTCTCCAACACCCCGCGCCAGGTCATGGTCTACGAGGCCATGGGCGCGCCCGTCCCCACCTTCGCCCACATCTCCATGATCCTGGGCGCCGACGGCAAGAAGCTCTCCAAGCGCCACGGCGCCACCTCGGTGGAGGAGTACCGCGACGCCGGCT
>URKM01000005.1 GCA_900548365.1 uncultured Collinsella sp.
GCGAGCCCGTATGCCGCGGGGAGGCTCTTCGCCCAATGGCTTTCTCATATCGTCTTTGCAAAGATCTGGAAAGCTCTTCGCCGAAATCGCCATTCGTCTCTTAAAGGCCCCCGCTCGTAGAATCTCGGCATCATAGACCGAGAACGGCGGTTGATTTGATTGAACGCCGACAACGTCCTTCCTATATTCAGTTTGCGGTCGCAATTATTCAATACGCTGCCCAAGGGGTCTCTTGTTCAGTTATTTATCAGTACCTGCGCCCGTGGAAGGAGAGCGCCATGCTCAATCACGTATCTGTCATCAGGTCTTCTCGATTCAAGAAGGTCGCCTGCGGCTTCATGGCCGGTACGGCGATGCTCACCGCCCTACCCCTCGACGCCCTCGCGTGCACGCAGTTCTGGATTCCCGCGCAGTACACGGAATCCGGCAACCGGTTCGTCGGCCGCAACGAAGACGGCGGCACCCGCTATTTCAAGGCATTCGGCATTTCCCAGCCCCAGAACAAGACCACGTATTCATCCGGCGAGTCCGCCTTCACCTGGACTTCGGATAAGTCCTCGTATCGATACACCTTCATCCGCGACGCCAAGGGCTACTGGGGAGGCCGCACAGACGCCTACAGCGCCGCGGGCGTCAATCAGCACGGCGTGTCCGCCTCCGCGACCCTCAGCACCGATTACAACGATCAGATCGCCGCGATCGACCCGTTGAACGAGGAGTCGGGCATCGGTGAGTATAACTATGTAAGCATCATCCTCGGCGAGAGCAAGACCGCCCGCGAAGGCGTCGAGCTCATCGGCCGCCTCGTCAGCGAGCACGGCGCGCTCACCTGCGACCAGCTCACCATCTCCGACGTCAACGAGTCCTGGGTCTTCATGGTTCTCTCCGGCCATGAGTGGCTCGCCATGCAGCTGCCCGAGGACAAGGTCTCCGTCAATCCCAACATGAGCAACCTTCGCTTCGATGTCGACCTCGATGACACGAGCGTCTGCCTGCATTCCGAGGGTCTGCTCACCACCCCCGGCGACCTGCTCAAGTACAAGGCTGATGGCAAGACGCCCGACATCGCCGCAACCTATGGCGCCGATGACGCCTCTCAGGGCATCGCGCAGAACAACCGCTATGCGCAGGGCCGCGCGTATTTCGGCGCACCCCTCTCCAAGGATTCCTATGAATGGGACACCGTCCTGAACAGCGATGGCTCCGTCTGGCGCGAGGGCATCTCCCGGATTGACGCCCCCGAGCTGTACTTCACTCCCGGCAACACCGATATGTCCACCTTCGAGGTGCTCCGCGCCCATGCCGCGCGCGGCGAGCAGACCGAGAACCTGAACGCCAACATCAACCCCGCCGTCGACGCCATCGGCAAGCAATGGCAGATGGAGGGACACATGTTCGAGATCCGCGAGGACCTGCCGGCAGACATCGCGACCGTGCAGTGGGAGACCATGGCACCCACCGAGTTCTCCGTCGCCATGCCCTTCTACTCCGCCCTCCTCACCAAGGCGTCCCCGCTCTTCAAGGACGTGCACCAAGACACCAGCCACAGCGGCCCCGGTGACTACTGGACCATCGAGAACAAGACCGAGTACGCCATGGCCGAGGAGCCCGAGGGCTCTATCGACTACGTGCTGATGGATATCAACACGCTCGCCTACAACCATCGCGAATCCATGGCAACCGGCACGCGCGCCTACCTGGATGCGCTGCAGCGCCAGATCATCGCCCAGCACGAGCTCGTCGACGCCGTCATGCAGGCTACGCCCGCGGAAGCGCGCGGCGATCTCGCGAACGACGCCCATCTGGTCATGACCGAGCAGACCTACCGGAAATGCGACAAGCTCCTCGATGAGATGCGCGCCTACATCAAGGCCGGCGATTTCAGCGCCCCGTTCGCTGCCTCCGATTACGATGCTGCGTCTCATGACATGAAGACCCCGCTGCTGTATGCGGCCAACGTCATCCTACCCGTGATCACCGCCCAGCCCGCAAGTGCGACCTACGCGCAAAACGCGCAATCCGTCCCGCTTTCCGTCAGCGCGCAGGCAAACGACGGGGTCGGCGCCCCCTCCTATGAATGGTTCACGAAGAACGGCGACACCATCACCTCGACGGGGGTGAAGGAGGCGGCCATGCCCGTGGAAACCTCCAAGCTCGGCGAGCAGTCCTTCTTCTGCCGCGTGACGAACGCCGCCGGCAAGAGCGTCGACTCCGATATCGCCGTGATCACCGTCAAGGCCGCGGCCAACCCCGACGGCACCGACCCCGGTAACGATCAGTCCGGCGCCGCAAAGCCCGACGGCACCGCCAAGCCCGATGCCTCCAAGCCGCACGGCGCCCTGCCCCAGACGGGCGATCCGGCCGGCGTCTCGCTCGTCGCCGGCCTTGTCGGCAGCGGTATCATCGGCGCAGGCTACGGCGTGATCCGCCGCCGCGCCCGATAGCGGGTGGCCGCCCGCGCGCGAGGCGCCGTCATCCGATCGGCGCCTGCGCGCGGTACGAACCCGGGGCGGACAGGGATTCGAAACCGCCGCATACGATCGAGAGCAAGCAGGTTCGAAAACTCTTTCGAAGTTTCTTCTTGCATCTCTCGATGGAATGCCGTATAGTATCTCCCTGCAAGCGGACATGGCTCAGTTGGTAGAGCACAACCTTGCCAAGGTTGGGGTCGCGGGTTCGAGCCCCGTTGTCCGCTCCATCGCATGATGAACGAGTCGATCATTTGATCGGCTCGTTTTTTATTGAAACGGATGAGGGTTCATGAATTCTCATTTTTTCACTTGCATTACGCGCCGCTTTACCGTAATCTATTCTCTTGCAGGCGGACATGGCTCAGTTGGTAGAGCACAACCTTGCCAAGGTTGGGGTCGCGGGTTCGAGCCCCGTTGTCCGCTCCATCGCATCTTTAAGACCGGTCGAATGGCTGGTCTTTTTTTATGCTCGCGCCGAAATCCGGCTTCACAGAGCCCGTGCCCTCATCCTCATCGCTCTGATTGCCGCGTCATCTTGATAAGGCGAACGGTCGTTCCGCGCCCGCCCTGTCGACGGATGACTTCGACGCTATCGACCAGCATACGCATCAGCTTGATACCCCTACCGCGAAACTCGCTCGCCTCGACCTCCTCGTCATCGGCGATCTCGAAGCCGCATCCACGGTCGCTGACCTCGATCACCACGCGGTCGCGATAGGCGCGCATGGTCAACGAGCACGAGCAGCCGCATGCATGGTCGTAGGCGTTCGACAACGCCTCCCCCGCCGCCAACGCGGTATCGAAGCGCGCCTCGGCGGAGAGCGGCAGATCGGAAAGCATCTCGGAGACCCGATGGCGATAATACGGCAGGTTCTCGATCCCCTCGGATACCGACAGCGTCTTGCTCCAACGGGGCGATTCGTCTGCGGACTGAACGGGAATCGGCGGCTTATTCGCCGCGGTCACATGGAGCGCATCGATCAGGCGCGCGATCTGCAGAAAACGGACGACATAGGCGGAGGCGTTCACCAGCGAGAGCAGGCCGCCGAGCTTCGCGAGGCGGCGGGCGCAGGACAGCAGGAAGGCGAGCCCGGTCGAATCGATAAACGACACGCCCTGGCAGTTCACCAAGATGCGGCGGACGCCGGCTTCCAGCAGGCCATCGACCTGCTCGCGAAGAAGCGGCACCGTCACGATATCGATGTCGTGGGCAGGGGCGATTACGGCTATGTCATTCCATTCATTCATGCGGTTATGGTTCCCCGACGAGCGCGGCTCTATACAGCCGAATCATCCGACAGCCCGATATGCCGTCAATCCACGGCGTCGAAACGCAGCGCCACCAGTGCGATATCGTCGTCCAGCGCGGAACCCGAGAACTCATCGAGTTCGGACAGAACCGTGTCGCACAGCCCCTCGATGCCGTTGCCGCTCTCGCGCAGCAAGACCTCGCGCAGGCGCTCCTCGCCAAAGAAGCCGCCCCGGGCATCGCGCGCCTCGATCGCGCCATCGGTATACATGAACAGCATGTCGCCCGGCTCGAACGTGAAGACGCCGTTTTCATAGACCATGGAGTCGAAGGCGCCGACGACGCCCGACTGCACGCTGAGAAGCTCGACTTCCCCCGAACGCGCCGTCTCCCCGCGCGGAGGCCGGATGAGCATGGTCGGCGGATGGCCCGCCGAACAGTAGGTGGCCGTACGCGACCTCAAGTCGATTTTGGCGATGAACATCGTCGCGAACGTCTCGACGCGCGAGAACCCCATGAGCATGCCGTTCAAGGCACGCGCCAGGGCCGCGGGCGGACGCCCCTCCCATGCATACGCCGTGAGCGCGGTCTTCACAAGGGCCGACATGGATGCAGCCTCGACGCCCTTGCCCGACACATCGCCCAAAATCATAACGGCGCGGTCGTCGGGTAGACGGAGCAAGGTGTAGAAGTCACCGCCCACCAGAGCCTGTCGCGTAGCAGACGAATAGCGCGAGTCGGCGGTGATGCCGGGCACGACGCCCAAAGAGCTGCGCATGCCCGCCTGCAGCGTCTGGGCGATGCGGCGCTCCTCCTTCTTGCTCTGCGCGCCGTTCGCAATCAGCTCGAAGTCATGCACAAGACGCACGAGATAGTCATATTCGAGGTCGTCGATGGGCTCCTGGGAGGCATCGCGAAGCAAGAGGAAGGAGCGAGACGATGCCCCCACAACGCCCTGTCCGCGTGCGACGATCCCCTCCTCGACCGGCGCCGCCGAGGACGGCTCTTCGATGCCATCCTCATCGGAGAGGGCATCTCTCGCCATGTCGAAGGACATGCCCAGGTCCACATATGCCCCTTGGCAGGGAAGCCCATGGTTGCTCAGCCACGTGCCCGCCTGCGTCGCACGGTCGATACGGACCACGCGCGCAGCCTTGAGACTCGGAACGGCGGTAGAGGCGACGCCGCCCGGAGCATCCGCCCCAAGCGGACCGGAGGCGCGCGAAGCCGGAACGCGCATCGAAAGGAACAGCTCCTCGGGAGACGAAGGCAACGCGACGCGGCTACCGCCCTCGAAGTCGATGACGAAGGCGTCGCGAATCCGATCATAGACGATGGGGCATAAACGGCATGACAGCACGCGACGCAGCTCCGAGCCCATCTGCGCGTACCTAGACGCCGCATCACCCTCCAAAGAAAGCAGGCTGTCGCGAAGGGCGTTGAGAGACCGCGTCAGCTCGGCGGTCTTGCGCGACCGCAAGGCGGTGATCAGTCCGACGAGCTCGATGGAAAGGTAGTCGCAGATGACCTCGAGGACGCGCACCTCGTTCATGCGCGGAGTCGTATGGCGCCTCCAACCCAGCTCGATGATACCGAGGATCTGCGTTCCGAAGAAAACGGGAACGACGATGATCGTCTTGAACGGCGGCATATCCTGCACGCGAACCGGAATCGAAAGGCGCGCATCCAGATCGTAGAAGGAACCTGAGATCGGAGCCGCGCCGTCATCGGCGGGTACGATGGAGAATCGGCACGAACGAGACTCGCGCAGCAAGTGCGAGGCGATGCCCGTACCATAGGGAACGAATTCGGGGACATAGTCGCGACGCAAGGTGTCGGATATACCCCGCAACTTGAAGCCACCGCTTTCGGAAAAGTAGATTGCGCTGCCGTCCGCGTCGAGGGTATCGACGAGCCGGTTCAGAACCGTATCCACGAGTGAGGGAAGATCTTCAGAGCCCACGGTGGACATGATGACCGATAGCGTGCCGGAAAGGCGCTTATTCGCCGCCTGGAGCTCTGATAGGAGCCGCTGGGTCTGCCGGTCATGGGCATAGCGCTCCTCGAGACTCTGCATCACGATGAGGACGTGGGGGCTTGCGGAACCCGAGGAATATCGAGCGGTGGGATCCAACATGAGGGAACGGACGTTCACCGGGATGAACGATCCGTCAAACAGCTTGAGCATCAGGGTGTTATCCGCCCCGTCGACGGTAAACGGAAGGCGATGGCCGGCGGCACGCTCGAAGGTCTCGCTGAACAGGATATCCTTGATGTCGGAATCGACGATGTGCTCGCGCGTGCTCGAGACCAGCCTCAGGAACTGCTTGTTCACATGCAAAACGGTCCCGTCGCGATGGCACAAGGCAACCGCATCGTTGGTAATCTCAACCAAACGAGCAAGGTTAGGATATTCCTCAGTGGCAACGGAATCCATGGCGCCCCTCCTAAGCCGAATCGATTGAGAGCCAGCATACCGCACGGCAAACAGAGCATACATCGATATACAAAAAACGCGGACCCGAAGGCCCGCGTATCAATCGATGGTGTCGGAGGCGGGACTTGAACCCGCATGACCGAGAAATGGTCACTAGCACCTCAAGCTAGCGCGTCTGCCAATTCCGCCACTCCGACATTCGGTTGCTCGCGGTCGTTTGTTCTCTCGCTCGCAACAAGGAAGATAATAACCCACCGATCCCTCTTTGTGCAAGCAGAATTTTAAAAAAGTTTTGAGAAAGATTCCCGGGCGAGACACAGCAGTCTCAAGGGAGATAAAAGCCCAGCTAGAAAGGCTATACCCTCGATCGATCAGGACCGCGGCACGCTGAGGCTCGCCTGTGGCGACGGTCTTCAACGGACCGGACGCCCTTCGCTCGCCGGCTGCTGAGCGCAAAAGAAGATCTCCCCTACCTCACATTCAAGAGGGCGTCCATGAGGCGATTCGAATGAGACGATATGAGTTGAACATTGGGAGCCCCTCCCCTTGTAGCTCTATCGTGGGTCGGGCGACAATGGTCGTAACGCCAACCGTGGCCGCGCGCCACATGCGACGGAGAGGGGCCCGCCATGTTCGATTATGTCACAGCCATCGGTCTCGACGTCCACGCGAGGAGCATCTCCGCATGCGCCTTCGACCCCATGACCGGCGAGGTGACCCGGGCCAGGTTCGGCTACGACCCGGCGTCGGTCGCCGAGTGGGTCCTGGGGTTCGAGTCGCCCAAGGCGGTGTACGAGAGCGGCCCGACCGGCTTCCACCTGTGCCGCGCCCTGCGCGCCCTCGGCGTCGACTGCGCCGTGGGCGCCGTCTCCAAGATGCACCGGCCCGCGGCCGACCGGGGCCGCAAGAACGACCGGCGCGACGCCGAGTGGCTGGCCAGGCTCCTCGCCTGCCGCAACATCGTCGAGGTGTGGGTGCCCGACGACCGCACCGAGGCCGCCCGGGACCTCTCCCGCGCGCTCGAGGACGCCCGCGACGACCTGCAGCGCGCCAGGCAGCGCATGTCCAAGTTCCTGCTCAGGCACGGCCTGGTGTTCGACGAGACGACGCCGGCCGGGCGCCGCAGGTCGAACTGGACCGAGGCGTACTGGAGGTGGGCGAGGTCGATCGAGTTCGGCGAGGCCGACGACGCGGCCGCCTACGAGCACTACATGGACGCCGTGGAGCGCTGCGCCGAGGCCAAGAGGGAGCTCGAGCGCAAGGTGGAGGAGGCCGCCGCGCGCCCCGAGTGGGCGCCGGTCGTCGACGCGCTGTGCCTGGTGAAGGGCATCGACGTCGCCACCGCCTTCCTGCTCGCCGCCGAGGCTGGCGACTTCTCGAGGTTCCCGACCGCGCCGTCGTTCGCCTCGTGGTGCGGCCTGGCCCCCTCGGAGCGCTCGAGCGGCGAGACGGAGTCGCGCGGCGGGATCACCCGCGCCGGCAACGGCCACGTCCGGCGCGCGCTGGTCGAGGCGTCCTAGCACGTGCCCATGTCAACGAGGCACCCCAAGAAGCCGAGGCCGGGCCACGGGGTCGCGCCGGCCGTGTCGAGGCACGCCGCGAAGTGCAACCGTCGCCTGCAGGACAGGCGGGACGCCATGTCCCAGGCGGGCAAGAGACCGTGCGTGGCGAACTGCGCGACGGCCCGCGAGATGGCCTGCTGGGTCTGGGCGATAGCGCTCATGGCGCGGTAGCGCCCGCGGCCCCATAGGAGTCCGACCCCGGGGGCTCGCCGCGCTCGAGGCCGTTGGGAGGCCGTTCCAGATCTTTTTCTGGGCGGCGGGAGACCGCCACGCCCGCCACGAGACTGCGACCGAGCGGAGGCCCCCAGCCGTAGCAACGAAATGCGGTTCCGACCCGCGGATATTAGAGTGCCGAACGTGCGTCGAGCAGACACGCCCTCAAGCGGCGCGGCCACCGGGTGAAGATAGATGGACCCTGCCGTCCGCGGTAGCCCCACGGAGGGCAGGGCCTTTTTGCCACTTGACAATGTTCAACTCATATTAAAAAGGCGCACCTCCGAAGAGATGCGCCCGAACAGGCTTATGAGCTCTATATGAGCTTAGAGCTCGATATGGCTCTCCTTGATGGGGAACGGCTTGGCAAAATGGCAAGCGCAATAATGACCGGAAGCCACCTCGTCGAAGCACGGAATCTCCTTGCTGCAGACCTCTTGAGCGATGGGGCAGCGCGTATGGAAGCGGCAGCCCGACGGAGGATCGATGGGCGAAGGAGGATCGCCTGCGAGAATGATGCGCTTGCGCGTCTTCTGGATGTCCGGATCGGGAACGGGAACGGCGGACAGCAGGGACTGCGTGTACGGATGATGCGGCTCGGTATAGAGCGTCTTCCAGTCGGAGAGCTCGACCATCTTACCGAGATACATGACGGCCACGCGGTCGGAGATGTGCTGCACGACGGAAAGGTCGTGAGCGATGAACAGGTAGGCGGTGCCGTACTTATCCTGAAGCTCCTTCAGCAGGTTGAGAACCTGCGCCTGGATCGACACGTCGAGCGCCGACACGGGCTCGTCGCAGATGATCAGCTTGGGACGAAGGATGAACGCGCGGGCGATGCCGACGCGCTGGCGCTGACCACCCGAGAACTCGTGCGGATAGCGATTGATGTGCTCGGGATTGAGGCCGACGACCTGCAGCAGCTCGCGAACGCGCTCGATGCGCTCTTCCCTAGTACCGATACCATGGATGGTCATGGGCTCGGAGACGATCTCGCCGATGGTCATGCGGGGGTTCAGAGACGCATAGGGATCCTGGAAGATGAACTGCATCTCGCGACGCATCTCCTTGAGCTCCTTCTTGCTCATAGCGGAGATATCGCGGCCCTCGAAGAAGACCTTGCCCGACGTGGGCGCGGTGAGGTGCATGATCGTGCGGCCCGTCGTGGACTTGCCGCAGCCGGACTCGCCTACCAGGCCGAAGGTCTCACCGGGATAGATCTCGAAGGAGACATCGTTCACCGCGGAAACGGAGCGCTTGGAAAAACGGCCACCGAGGGTGCCGGACTCAGCGGGGAACTCCTTGCACAGGTGCTCGACTTTGAGCAACGGGGTCTTGTCGGCCATTAAGCCCTACCTCCAATCACGGAAGGGTCGAGAACATCAGGCGTACCCGTGGCAATCTTGCCACGCGAACGAGAGGTATCCGGAGCGTTCTTCTTAACGAAGTCGATGTCGCCGGCGAAATGGCAGGCAGAGTAATGACCCGTTTCAGTGGTGTAATGCTCGGGAAGCTTCTCATGGCAGATGTCCTTGGCATACGGGCAGCGCGGCGCGAAGGGGCAGCCCGCGGGAAGGTTCATCAGCGAGGGAGGATTGCCATCGATGGGCGTAAGGGGCTTCTTCTCGTCGATCGCCTGCTCCGGGATGGAGCGGATGAGGCCCCACGTGTAGGGATGACGGCTCTCATAGAAGATCTCGTCCGCAGAACCGAACTCGACGGGACGGCCGGCGTACATGACCATGATCTTGTCGGCGATATCGGCGACGACGCCGAGGTCATGGGTAATCATGACGATAGCGTTGCCGTTCTTCTCCTGCATCTCCTGCATGAGCTCGATGATCTGAGCCTGGATGGTAACGTCCAGAGCCGTGGTGGGCTCGTCGGCGATGAGAATATCGGGGTCGCAAGCCAGCGCCATGGCGATCATGACGCGCTGGCGCATGCCGCCGGAGAACTGATGCGGGTACTCGTTGACGCGCTTCTCCGGCTCGGGGATGCCGACGAGGTCGAGCAGCTCGGTCGCGCGCTTGAGCGCCTCCTGCTTGGAGTAGCCGCGATGCAGGCGGAGGCCCTCGCCCACCTGCTTGCCGATCTTATAGACCGGATTCAGGGAGGTCATGGGATCCTGGAAGATCATCGCGATGTCGTTACCGCGAATGTGCTGCATCTCCTCTTCGGACATGTCGAGCAGGGAATGACCGCGATACAGGACGCGACCGCCCTCGATCTTGCCCGGGGGCATCGAGATCAGGCCCATGATGGTCATTGCCGTCACGGACTTACCGGAACCGGACTCGCCGACGACGCCCAGCGTCTCGCCGCGATCGAGCGTATAGGAAACGCCGTCGACCGCGTGGACGATGCCGTCCTCGGTATGGAAATACATCTTGAGGTTGTCGACCTCGAGCAGGTGATGACCCTCGGGGATCGGCTGCGTCTTCAGGTCGACGTAGTTCTTGTTAACGTTCTTCTTCATGAACTTACGCATCCTTCATCTTCACGTCGAGGGCATCGCGCAGGCCGTCACCGAGCAGGGTGAAGGCGAGCACGGTGGAAAGGATCGCCAGGCCCGGCATGATCATCATCCACGGGGCGGTCTCCAGATACGCCTGTCCAGCCTGGATCATGGAGCCCCAGGACGGCGTGGGCGGAACGACGCCCATGCCGAGGAACGACAGCGAGGACTCGGTAAGGATGGCGCCGCCGATGTTCATGGTCGCGTACACGACGATAGACGCCACGGAGTTCGGGAAGATGTGGCGGGCGATGATGCGCGCATCGGATGCACCCATGGCGCGCGCCGCGTCGACGTAGTCATTCTCCTTGACGGTGAGGATCGCGGAGCGGAAGACGCGCGCGATGCTCGGCCATCCGAGGATACCGATGGCGATGAAGACGTTCGTGAGGCTCTGCCCGATAACGGCGATCATCGCGACGACGAACAAGATGTAGGGGAACGCGAGGAACACGTCGGCGAGACGCATGATGATCGTGTCCCAGATGCCGCCGTAGAACGCGGCGACGGCGCCGAGCACCAGGCCGATGGCGGTCGAGATCGCGGTCGCCATGATGCCGACGGACAGCGACACGCGCGCGCCGTAGATGACGCGGACGAGGATGTCGCGGCCGAGCGGGTCGGTGCCGAACGGATGCTCTGCCGACGGGGGCAGCAGCGAGGTCGTTGCCATGGCGACGGAATCCGAAGCCGTGGGAGAACCCAACCAGGGCTCCGCCCAGAGATCGGCGGTGATGGCCACCAAGGCGACGAAGATAATCCAGATGACCGCGAACACGGCCAGCTTATTCTTGCGAAGACGCTTGAAAGCGTCGCCCCAAAGGGTGCGGGACTTCTCTTCAGGCTTCTTTACGCCCTTGGTCTCCGCCTTCGCGGCCATGCCGCCGCGCTGAGTAGGACTCGGTTCTAGCATGCCAACCCTCCCCTACGACTTATCCTTGGGCGCACCGTAGCGGATGCGCGGATCCAAGAATGCGTAGCTGATATCTACAAGCAGGTTAATAACCATAACAACGACGACCACGACGGTCACTCCGCCCATAACGATGGGCCAGTCGCGCTGGGTGATGGCTCGATAGATCTCGTAGCCAACACCGGGCCAGTTGAAGACCGTCTCGGTAAGGATCGCGCCGGCGAGCATAGCGCCGAAGTCGACGCCGATGTAGGTGACGACGGGGATGAGGGCGTTCTTGAGCGCGTGCTTCCAGATGATGGCGCGATTGGAGAGGCCCTTCGCCTTCGCGGTGCGGATGTAGTCCTGGTTCATGACGTCCAGGAGCTGGGAGCGCATGATGCGCGCGGTATACGCCGTGGAAACGGAAGCCAGCGTGATGGAGGGCAGGATGTAGTGGATCCAATCCTGATACTGGGAGGCCGCGCCGCCGGCACCGGAGATGGGCAGCGAGAACGCGCCGCCGGTCCAGTCCTTCATCCACACACCGAAGATGAGCTGCAGCAGCATGCCCAGCCAGAACGCGGGCACGGCCACGAGCACGGAGGTGGAGAGCGTTACGAGAATATCCCAGAACGAATACCTCTTAACCGCCGAGACGATACCGGCACCAATACCCATAATCGCCTCGAGCACGATTGCGCACGCGGCGAGCTTGATGGTATAGGGGTATTTGTTTGCCAGGATATCCGTTACCGGCAGTTTACGCTGATAGGACTCACCCAGATCACCCTGGAACAGCTTGGTGATGTAGGTGACGTACTGATCCATAAGCGGGACGGGCATCGGGTCGCCGTTCTCGTCAAGGACGGCATGGCCGTTCTCATCGACCTGGACCAGGTTGTAGCGGATGCGCAGGTTGAGCTCCGCTTCGGGAGTCATGGACTTGCCGCCACCGCCGATCAGCTTGATCGGGTCGCCCGGCACGATGTTCTGCAGCGCGAACAGAATGAGCGTCACGCCGAAGAAGACCGGGATGAACTGGAGCACTCGCTTGAGGATATATTTTCCCATAAAAACGATCTCTCCCCTGTCGTAGGGACTTCCAACAGTGATATCTACGCCCTAATCGTTGGATATCACACAAAATGGGATGCCGACGCGAGGATCGGCATCCCGTTTTCGCAAATTGACAGTATAGCCTAAGTTGACGCCTGTTTGCGATATTCGACGTATTCTACGCGTTCAGCTCGGCACGAGCAAGGTAGGCCTTCTTCTGCGGGTCGATGTAGAGGCTCTTCACGCGGTCGGAACCGACAAGGGTGTGCGTGTAGAACATCAGCGGGATGACGGGCAGGTCGGCACCGATGATGGCGTCGGCCTCCTGCATCTTAGCAACGCGAGCGGCGTCGTCGACGATGGTGCGAGCCTCCTCGATGAGCTTATCGACCTCGGGGTTGCTGTAACCGGACTTGTTGTCGCCACCCAGGGAGTCGGAGTGGAAGAGCGGATACAGGAAGTTGTCCATGATCGGGTAGTCGGCGACCCAGCCGAGACGGCCGATCTGGAAATCCATGTTGTCGTACTTGGAGAGCAGCGCAGACCACTCGGGGGTATCGGAGGTAGCGGTGATGCCGACCTTGGCGAGGTCGCCGATGACGGACTCCATGATCTCCTTGTGGCCGCCGTCCTGGTTGTAGGACAGGACCATCTCGATGCCACGGGAATCACCGTTCATCGGAGCGACCTTATCGAGGAACTCGTTGGCCTTGTCGACGTCGTAGGCAGAGTACTCCCAAGCACCCTCGCGGTAGCCGTCCATGCCCGGAGGAACGATGCCGTCGGCCGGGGTACGGGTGCCCTTGAAGATGGACTTGCAGATAGCCTCGCGGTTGATGGCAAGGGAGACGCCCTTGCGGAAGTCCGCGTTGTTGAAGGGCTCGACGGTGGTGTTGCAGACCAGGTAGTAGGTCGAAGGCTCGGCACCCAGAAGCATGCGGCCGCCATCGCCCATGGTGTAGCCGTCCTCGGCCTCGCCGCGATCCGCCTTGGCGGCGTCGATCTGAGCGGTGGGAACGTCGGCCACGTCAAAGTTGCCAGCCTGGAACTCCTTATAGGCCGTCTCGATGTCCTTCTGGATACCGAAGTGGATGCCGTCGATCTTGGCCTTGTCGCCATAGTAGTCGTCGAAGCGGACGAGGTCGATGTACTGGCCGTCCTCCCACTTGGTGCCGGGCTTCATCATGAAAGCGCCGTTGCCGATCGGAGCGAGGTAGAAGTTGCTTGCATCCTCCTCGGCGGCAGCGGGAACGGGAGCCAGGGCCGGGTGCGAGCAGACATAGGGGAAGTCTGCGTAGGCAGCGGAGAGCTCGACCACGAGGGTGAGGTCGTCCGGGCAGGTGATGCCGACGAAGTCGTCAGCATCGCCAGCGGCGAGCTCGTCATAGCCCTTGACCTGGGACAGGTGGTAGGCGATCTGAGAGGGGCCGCGGTCGCTCTGGATGGCGCTCTTGGGGCTGACCAGACGGGTCCAACCACGCTTGAAGTCCTCGGCGGTGACGGGATCGCCGTTGTGGAACTTAGCGCCCTCGATGAGGTGGAAGGTGAACTTGGTGGCGTCATCGGAAGCCTCGAAGGACTCACAGGCGAGCGGCTTGAGCTCCTCGGCCTCGAAGTCATACTTCATGAGGGAGTCGAACAGCTGGAACTCGACCTGGGTGCCCTGGTCCTCCTGGACGTTGTAGGGGTCGATGCAGACCGGGTTGTTGATGTAGTAGTTGAGAATAGCGCCACCGGTGCTAGTGGTCTCGCTGCTACCTGCAGCGGGAGCGTCCTTCTTGCCGCAAGCGGCGAGGAACGCGAGGGAGCTAGCAGCAAGGGTGCCGCCAACGAACGCGCGACGACCAACCACCGGCTGGTGGAACTCGTTCTTCATTTCAGCCATGCCATCCTCCTTTAATATGAAGCTTCAACGATGCGGCGCTCTTTTGCCTAATAAGCAGATTGGATGCCGTATCGAGCCAACCAACACGGCACCAAGGCTGTGACGGTACCGGTTGATGGTTCATAACCTTACCGTATTTATTGCATAATTTGTCGAAGATTCTGATTAACGGCAAGGATTTTCTTTATTTGGCAAAAGTGCCGATTGTATGCATGGACGACAGCAGCGAAAACGATGCATATAGCTGCGATAAAAATGAGCGGTTTCGCTATGTCCTTTTGGTGGCATTATCTTTACCAGACCAGTGGATTCATAATTGCGAAATCAATTGGAAATAAACTGACGGTTAAAACTCTGTACCGATCCGGATGCCGGAGGACCGCCTATACAAAACAGCCCCTGGACGGCAAACGCCTCCGCCCAGAGATGTCATGCATAAAAGCGATCCGACATAACGACCTCATGCAAAACCCCGCCCCTCTGCACCGAGGAGCGGGGTGAAACATCGCATGGGAGACCAGCCTATCGACCGCAAACGTCGAAGATGGCGGATGCGCCCGATCTTAGAGGCCGACGATACCCTGCGGGAAGAAGAACATGCAGAGGACCACGCACACGGAGAACACGACGGCGACGATGACCGTCAGCTTGTCGAGGTTCTGCTCCATGACGCCGGTGGCAGCGCTGGAATTGTACAGCGAACTAGCGATCATGTCGGAAACGCCGGTGCCCTTACCGGAGTGCATCAGCACGAGCGCGATAAGGAAAAGACCGGAGAGCGCCCAAACGGCGAACAGGGCAATTTGAAGTGGACCCACGAGTAACTCCTTCACGAGAATCAAAAGACAGCATGTCATCGTAGCACTCTTTTAGACATGCGTCTACTTTGAACCGGCACGTGCCAAAAACCGCCCGCCAGCGGTACGCGGGCGAGCGGCCAGGCAACACCTGAATTCAGAGGCGCGGCTACTCCTCGACAGCGAGGGCGCGACCCGTCATCTCCGCGCTGGGCTCGAGGCCCGCGAGCGCGAGCATCGTCGGGGCGATATCGGACAGGCGCCCGTCCTCGATGCCGGTGAGTTTCGCGGCCGGATCCACCACGATGAACGGCACGCGGTTGGTGGTATGGGCCGTGAACGGCTTCTTCTCGCCATCGACCTCGTCGAACATGTGGTCGGCATTACCATGGTCCGCCGTGATGAGGGCGAAGCCGCCCTTAGCGAGAATCGCGGGAATAACCTGGGACAGCGCGTTATCGACGGCCTCGACGGCCTTGACCGCGGCGTCGAAGACGCCCGTATGACCGACCATGTCGCAGTTCGCGAAGTTGACGATGTAGAAGTCGGCGCGGTCCTCGTTGATGGCGGCGACGAGCTTCTCGGTGACCTCGGGCGCGCTCATCTCGGGCTTGAGGTCGTAGGTCGCGACCTTAGGAGAGGCGACGAGCACGCGCTCCTCGCCCTCCTTGGGCTCCTCGATGCCGCCGTTCATGAAGAACGTGACGTGCGCGTACTTCTCGGTCTCGGCGGTGTGAAGCTGCTTGAGACCGTTCGCGGCGATGACGTCGGCCAGAACGTTCTGGGGGAACGTCTTGGGGAAGGCGACCTCGACGTTGAAGGACGGATCGTACTCGGTCATGGTGACGAAGTGCGACAGCGCGGGTACGACCTCGCGCTCGAAGCCGTCGAAGCCCTCCTCCGTGAACGCGCGGGTCATCTGACGGGCGCGGTCGGGACGGAAGTTGAAGAAGATGACGGCGTCGCCGTCGGCCATGCCCTCGTTGTGGCAGACGAACGGATCGACGAACTCGTCACCGCGGGGATCCTTCTCATAGAAGGCCTTGATGCCCTCGACGGGGTCGGACTCGACATCGGAAGCCTTGGTGAGGACGTCGTAAGCGAGCTGGATGCGCTCCCAGCGGTTATCGCGGTCCATGGCCCAATAACGGCCCTCGACCGTGGCGACGCGGGCGTCGCAGCCGGTCTCGGCGGAAACCTTGGCCAGGAAGTCGACGAGCACGGCGACGTAGCCGGCGCCGGACTGCGGATCGACGTCGCGGCCGTCCATGAAGCAGTGCACGCGCACGGTCTTGACGCCGCGCTCGGCGGCCATGGAGACCAGCGCCTCGCAGTGCGACTGCATGGAGTGGACGCCGCCGGGGCTCATGAGGCCCATGAGATGCAGGGTCTTGCCGGCGGAAGCAACGTCGTCCATGGTCTTGGTGAAGACCTCATTCTCCTTGAGGGAGCCGTCCTTGATGGCGTTGTTGATACGCGAGAGCTCCTGGAACACGATGCGGCCGGCACCGATGTTGAGGTGGCCGACCTCGGAGTTGCCCATCTGGCCAGCGGGCAGGCCGACGTCCTCGCCGGAGGCACCGAGGGTGGTGTGCGGATACTTCGCGTACAGCTCATCGATGAAAGGCGTGCTGGCGGCGCTCACGGCGTTATCCGAACCCTCGGGCGCTAGGCCGAAGCCGTCCATGATGACGAGAAGAGCAGGAAGGTGGCGGTTAGCCATAGTGAATTCTCCTCTATTCAAAAGAATGGGCCGCAGCGCGCGAGGCGCCGCGGCCCGATTGCAAAACGGGTGCTATTCCGCGGCCTTGACGACCATCTCGGAGAAGTCCGCGGCCTTGAGCGAGGCGCCGCCGACGAGGGCGCCGTCGACGTCGGGCTTCGCGGTGAGCTCGGCGATGTTGCCGGGCTTGGCGGAGCCGCCGTACAGCACGCGGATGCCGGCAGCGAGCTCGGCGCCGAACAGGTCGGCAAGCGCCTCGCGGACGGCGGCGCAGACCTCCTGCGCGTCATCGGCTGTGGCGGTCATGCCGGTGCCGATGGCCCAGATGGGCTCGTAAGCCACGACGAGCTGCGCGGGATCGGTGATCTCGAGACCCTCGAGGCCTGCCTTCACCTGGGCGACGACGTGCTCGACGTAAGTGCCGGCCTCGCGAACCTCGAGGGGCTCGCCGCAGCAGAACACGGGAACGATGCCGGCGGCAACGAGAGCCTTGGCCTTCTTGTTCTGGTCCTCGTCGGACTCATGGAAGTAGTCGCGGCGCTCGGAGTGACCGATGATGCAGTAGGTGCAGCCAGCGGACTTGAGCATACCGCAAGAGGACTCGCCGGTGTAGGCGCCGGAGGCCTCCCAGTAGCAGTTCTGGGCACCGAGCTTGATGGCGGAGCCGTCGAGCTTGGCAGCGACCGTGGTGAGGTCGATGGTGGGCGGGCAGACGAGGACCTCGACGCCGTTGTCCACGCCGTCGAGGGCGGCGACGAGCTCGTCGGCCAGAACGGCGGCAGCCTGGACGTCGTTGTTCATCTTCCAGTTGCCTGCGATGAGCAGGGTGCGATTATTCTGCGTCATTGAGAGCCTCCACTCCGGGAAGGGGCTTGCCCTCGACGAGCTCCATGGAAGCGCCACCGCCGGTGGAGATCCAGCTCATCTTGTCGCCCAGGTTGAACTTGTTGACAGCCGCGACGGAGTCGCCGCCGCCGATGATGGAGGTGCAGTCGGCCTCGGCGACGGCCTCGGCGATCGCCTGGGTGCCGTGGGCGAAGTTATCGAACTCGAAGACGCCCATCGGGCCGTTCCAGAAGACGGTCTTAGCGCCCTTGATGGCCTCAGCGTAGAGCTTCTCGGTCTCAGGACCGATGTCCATGCCCTCGCGGTCATCGGGGATGGCGTTGGAGGCGACGACCTCGGGGACGGCATCCTCGCCGAAGTGATCGGCAACGCGGTTGTCGATGGGGAGCAGGATCTTGACGCCCTTCTCCTCCGCCTTCTTCAGCATCTCGCCGGCGCGCTCGACCCAATCCTCTTCCTTGAGGGACTTGCCGACGGACATGCCCTGCGCGAGGAAGAAGGTGTAGGCCATGCCGCCACCGATGATGAGGGTGTCGGCGGAGTCGATCAGGTGGTCGAGAACGCCGATCTTAGAGGAGACCTTGGAGCCGCCGACGATGGCGACGAGCGGACGCTCGGGGTCGGCGAAGATACCGGTAAGGGTATCGACCTCCTTCTCGAGCAGGAAGCCAGCGACGGCGGGCAGGTAAGCAGCGGGGCCCACGACGGAACCCTGGGCGCGGTGAGCGGTGCCGAAGGCGTCGAGCACGAAGACGTCGCCGTAGGAAGCGAGGGTCTTGGCGATCTCGGGATCGTTCTTCTTCTCGCGCTTGTCGAAGCGGACGTTCTCGAGGACGAGGACCTTACCCGGCTCGAGAGCCTCGACGGCGGCAGCAGCCTCGTCACCGTAGGTATCGGCGACGAAGGCGACATCCAGACCGGAGAGCTCCGCGAGCTTGGCGGCGACGGGCTCGAGGGAGAACTCGGGCTGGAAACCGGTGCCGTCGGGACGGCCGAGATGGCTCATGAGGATAACGCGGGCGTTATGCTCGACGAGGTAGTTGATGGTGGGGAGGGCGGCCTTGATGCGAGTGGTGTCGCCGACGACGCCGTCCTTGATGGGCACGTTGAAGTCGACGCGCACCAGAACGCGCTTGCCGTCGACGTCGATGTCGCGGACGGTCTTCTTGGTGAAAGCCATGAACATCTACCTTTCAAATCGATGTGGCTGCGGATTGCAACCACGATAAAAAGGGCGCGACCCCGGGCTGGAAGCCTTGAGGCCGCGCCCCTCTTAGACGCTTATCAAGCGAAGCTGGAAGCCATCAAACCTAGGCGACGAACTTCTCGAAGTACTTGATGGTGCGGACCATCTGGGAGGTGTAGGAGTTCTCGTTGTCGTACCAAGAAACAACCTGAACCAGGGTCTGACCATTGCCGAGCGGGTTGCACATGGTCTGGGTGGCGTCGAAGATGGAGCCGTGGGTCTCGCCGATGATGTCGGTGGAGACGATGTCGTCCTCGTTGTAGGCGAAGGTCTCGGAGATGGTCTCGGCGTAAGCCTTCATAGCGGCGTTGACCTCGTCGACAGTGACCTCCTTGTCAACAACGGCATAGAGGTTGGTGAGGGAGCCGGTGGGCGTCGGGACGCGCTGGGCGGCACCGATCAGCTTGCCGTTGAGCTCGGGGAGGACCAGGCCGATAGCCTTGGCGGCACCGGTGGAGTTGGGGACGATGTTGACGGCGCAGGCGCGACCGCGGCGCTTGTTGCCCTTGCGCTGCGGGCCGTCGAGCGGCATCTGGTCGCCGGTCCAGGCGTGGATGGTGGTCATGATGCCGGAAACGATGGGAGCGAAGTCGTTCAGACCCTTGGCCATCGGAGCGAGGCAGTTGGTGGTGCAGGAAGCCGCGGAGATGATGTTGTCCTCAGCGGTGAGGTCCTCGTGGTTCACGTTGTACACGATGGTGGGCAGGTCGTTGCCGGCGGGAGCGGAGATGACGACCTTCTTGGCGCCAGCGTTGATGTGAGCCTGGGCCTTGGCCTTGGAGGTGTAGAAGCCGGTGCACTCGAGCACGACGTCGACGTCGAGGTCGCCCCAAGGCAGGTTGTTGGCGTCGGCCTCGGCGTAGATCTTAATCTCCTTGCCGTCGACGATGATGGAGTCCTCGGTAGCCTCGACCTTGTGATCGCGAGAGTAGTTGCCCTGCGTGGAGTCATACTTCAGCAGGTACGCGAGCATGTCGGGAGAGGTGAGGTCGTTGATGGCAACGATCTCGGAGCCCTCGTGACCGAACATCTGACGGAAAGCCAGACGGCCGATACGGCCAAAGCCGTTAATAGCAACCTTTACTGCCATTGTGTCTCCTTTCGTTAGGTCCCCGCGAACTCCTTGTTCGCCGTTGAGACCCACAAACTAACCACTCACCAAATATACCTTTTTTTCAAGCCAAATACGACGGAATTGGAAACTTTCGGACGGTGGAGTTAATTAAAAACGTTTCAAAAGTGCAGGAAAATAGGTTATTAAAGCGCTTCAACAACGGTCGCCTCCATCAACGCTTATGCGTCTAGCATCTTTTCCAAGCGAAGCACGCGATGATAGAGCGCCGATTTCGACAGCGGCGGATCGGCGAGATCCCCCAGATCGCGCAGGGACAAATCGGGATGGGCTTCACGAAGCCGACAAAACTCCTCCAGCGCCTGGGGCAGCCCATCGCGCAGGCCGCGGCTCTCGAGTTCCGCTATGAGCTCGAGCTGCCGTTGCGCCGCGCCCGCGCTCCTCGTCTGATTCGCGAGCTCGGCGTTGACGCGGCGATTCACATCGTTCTTCACCGACTTGACCGCGCGCGCCTCCTCGATCTCGGCAACCGAGTTCCGCGCGCCCACGGCGGCCAGGAGCCGCTTGATGTCGTCGGCGCTCTTGATGTACACCGCGAACGCACCCCGTCGCGCGTTGACGCGCGCGGGGACCCCCAGGGTCCCGATAAGGGAGGCGAGCGCCTCGGCGAACTCCTCCCCCTGGACGGCGATCTCCAGATGGAAATCACCTTTCGGGTCGGCGACGAAACCGCCGGCGATGAGCGCGCCGCGAATGTAGGCGAGCTTGCAGCACGGGCGTGCGACCACGTGGTGCGGCACGCCGCGAACGAGTTTTCCATGGCGGTCCAGGATACCCAGCAGCACCAGCGCCTTGTCCAGATCGGCCTGGTCGGGCAGGGCGATCAGGTAGTTGCGCACCTTGTGGAGCACCGAGCGACGCACGGTGAACTCGGTCTTGAGCTTCAAGATCTTATGCGTGAGGCCGATCATGGTCCGGGCGACGGCTCCCGTCTCGGTCGCGACCTGGAGGCGGTAGCGGCCGGGACCCGCGATCGACAGCGTCCCGCAGACGCGGCTGAGCGCCGCGAGCGTCGCCAGGTCGCAGTATTCGCATGTCGGCTCCTGGCGCGAAAGCTCGTCGCGCACCTCTGCACTAAACGACACCTACCTCACCACCTCGTAGATCGCCTCGGCCAGCAACCGCGCGTCGTGGACGGCGGGCGACTCCTCGCCCGTGAAGTCACGGACCACGACCTCGGGAACCATCGAGCGCAGGCGGGCGAGGTCCTCGTCGTCCGCGCGTATAGGGCCGAAGGGCGCCTGTTTCGCGCGCTCGATCTGCTCGGCGGAGAGAACGTCGCCGCCGGCCTCCTCGCAGCCAGCGGCCATCGCCTCGCGTGCCTGCCGTTTCCATGCATACGGCTCGTAGGGAAAAACCACCTCGGCCTGATGGGAACGATGGACGAGCACCGCGTCGAGGGCGCCCTCGAGCCCCTCTTCGAACAGAGCCTCGACATGATCGGCCGCGCTCATGCCGCTGGTCTCCCCTAGCGAATCGATCTTAGGGCAGACGAAGACGCGCTTCGCCGCGGTGCGAACCAGCGCATCGCGGATATCCGGGACCAAGATGTTCGGCATGATGGACGTGAACAGCGATCCCGGGCCGAGCACCACGACGTCGGCATCCAGGATGGCGCGGACGGCGTCCTCGTTCGCGGCGACGCCTCCTTGGTCGAGCCATACGCGCTCGAAGGCGCGCGTGCCGTAGCTTATCCGCGCCTGACCGTGCACCTCGTCACCTTCCACCGTGCGCCCGGACAGGCTCACGAAATCGAGCGTGGAGGGATGGACGCGGCCGACGCAATCGAGCAGCCGCTCGCACGAACGAATCGCCTCTATGAAGGAATCCGACTCCTTGGCCAGCGCCACGAGGAGGAGGTTGCCCAGAGCATGGTCGTCGATCGAACGGAACCGATGCGCGAACGCGCGCGCGAGCGGCGCGTTCGGATCCTTCGCCAGGGCGGACAGGCACTTGCGGACGTCCCCCGGAGGGACCACGTGCTCGCGCTCCCTCAGCAAGCCGGTGGAGCCGCCGTCATCGGCCATCGCGACGACCGAGTCGATGCGCGCGCCGAGGAGCCTCAGCGCGCGGATGAGCTGAGGCTGCCCCGTCCCGCCCCCGACGGAAACCGCTTTGATTACAGCATCCATGGGCCTAGCTCCTGGTATTCGCCTTGGCGAGGTCGCGGTGGGAGATGTTGACGTGGTACTGCTGGCGCTCGAGATAGCGCGCGGTGGCCTCGGCGATAGCCACGCTTCGATGCTGCCCGCCCGTGCAGCCGATGGCGATGGAGAGCTGCGGCTTGCCCTCGGCGACGTAGCCCGGCATCACCGCATCGAGCAGCTTGAACCAGGCGTCGAGGAACTCCTGGGTCTTCGGGTGCTCGATGACGAAATCGGCGACCTTCTGGTCCAGACCCGTCAGCGTGCGCATCTCGGGATCGTAGAAGGGATTCGGCAGGAAGCGGACGTCGATCATGAGGTCGGCCTCCACGGGCATGCCGTGCTTGAAGCCGAACGAGAAGACGTGAACGTCCATGAGCTGCTGGTCGGTCAGCTCGGAGAACGCGGTCTGCAGGCGCTTGCGCAGGGTCGCCGTGCGCATACGGCTGGTGTCGATGACCATATCGGCCCGGTCGCGGATGCTGGCCAGCGCCACGCGCTCGCGCTGGATCGCATCGGCCGTGGTGTCCCCGCGCTTGGCGAGCGGATGGCGGCGGCGGTTCTCGCTATAGCGGCGGATCAAGACCTCGTCCGAAGCTTCGAGGAACAGCACCTTGCAGGTCATCTCATGGTCACGCAGGGCCTGGATGGCGTCGAGCAGCTCGTCGAACAGTCCCTGGCTGCGCAGGTCGCTCGTCACGCAGAGATGGCGGCCGACGCCGGTATTGATGCCGATGATCTGCGCGAGCTGCAGGATGAGGCTGGGCGGCAGGTTGTCGATGCAGAAATACCCCATGTCCTCGAACACGTGCATGGCCTGCGTGCGGCCGGAGCCGGACATGCCGGTGATGATGACGATGTCGGGCACGCGGTCGGCGAGCTCGGCCGATGTGATATCTGAGCGTTCAGGCATACGGAACCCCTTCGGACGAAACGTAGTCTTCCAGTATACCCGCATGCGCCCCGCGATGGCCGACCCTCGCGAGGGCGACACAACGGATGCGCCCCGCCCCCGAGCAAGGCCCGAACTCCCCCATTTCTTGGACAAGGAAATAAAGCCCGGGAGATGAGGGCATTCTCGTGTCGATAGGCCTGAAATGCAAGCACGATTGCGAGGTCAGCGGACGCGTCGCCGACACATGATCGAGTCAGGGTACGGCAACTGCTCCGTCGACAAAGCCCTTGGCGTCCCCCGCGGAAGCTGAGCGAAACCGGCTGAAGACGCACCGCGCGATCGGAAGGGACGGGCTTCTAGCCATGGAAGTGAAGCGAGCCAGATGCGACTACGAGACAAAGGCTGCCGCGGCGAGGGCCGTGATCGACGTCGGGATGAGCAAGCCCGAGGTGATAGAGTGCTTTAAGATAGCCAGCGAATCCCCGCTGAAGAGTAGGTGTCGGCTGTACCGTGAAGGCGGCACCGAGGCGATGTGGCATAAGTGGCGTACCTGAAAAATCGATAGCCCTGAAGGCGGAGCTGCGCTCCCGAACGGCCTCGACCACCGCTAGATCGCCGTGGAGCTGCGCGCAGTCGACGGGGAGTGGGTGGTAGACAAGACAGTCCTCAAGATGATGAGCGAGATGGGCCTCAGGTGCCGGATCCGCCGCGAGACCGACCACTACGGGTACAACCATACAAGGGCGAGATCGGCGCGCTGGCAGTGAACGGCTTCGCCCAGAGCATGTCGCGCAAGGGCAGTTGCCTGAACATCGCCCTCGATCGAGCAGGTCTTCGGCAACCTGAAGGACGAGTTCTTCCTCGATCGCGACCGGGCCACGTTCGAGGAGTTTAAGGCGGACCTCGAGCCCTGAATCCACTACTGGAACAACGTGAGGCGCCAGGTCAAGCCGAAGGGCCTGACCACGGTGGAGCTCGGGAAGCAGGCCCTTCGAGAGGCCGTGTAGCGGTTATGATTTAGCGCGTCCGAGTTTTAGGGCGCAGTTCAAGCCCGAAGACGGGGTGCAATCTATTTAAGTGACCCACACTCAATCGATGCCGCCCACGCACCATCCATGCACGCGTGTCGGTTTAATACAACGAAACCGATACCTTATCGTTTTTATAGCTTGCACGAACACCACCGGTCTGTTGCCATATTGAAGCATTTACCACACCGAGATAATGAAACTTTGCATAACCTTCAACGATAGCTGGAAGGGATGCGGTCTCGGTATTGCGAACGCGGACGATCCGTTCGTTGGAAATCCCGGTAAGTCGTCCAGTCACAGCAAGCCCATGGGCGTTGGTGATTCGTGTAAAGCCACCGGATGCCGCAGTTGTTACGGTGTACTCCATTCGAGCGAGTCCATTGTCTCCCCAAATGACACGGGTGCCAACAAGGGCTCTCGCGAGGGAACCTGGCTTATCGAGGCCCAAAGTAACCATTGTTCCATCTGCGAGCTCAACAGATTCTTGCTGCGAGTCGTCCACAGAAAGATCAAATTCTGCGGAAGCAATGGGTTCCGATTCCATACCGTCAGCATGCGCATAAGACGGACCCATGACAACAAGGGCTGTCATAGCAATCAATGCGAAAACAAAACAGAGGGTGAAGACTGTCGGAGAACCGTGCTGTATTTTGTTCATATTTGCACCTTTCTACAGATCATCGATGATGGTCTTATCCAGCTCGCGCTGGCGGTCGCTCTTCCCTCCTTTCTCCATCGACTTTGAGCGCGCGATTGAAAGGATGATGCTCTTAACGAAACGCAGGAAAAGTATGACCAAAGCCAAAACCATGAGCAGGCCGGCAAACATTCCCACATAGTCAAATACGTCAAGCTTCATGTTTCGTCCTAACTCCTATGTTTGAATAGGTACGATACGCATCAACGAGTTCCGCCGCAGTTCCGATATCAATCTTCTCGTCAACAGCCATTCGTTTCACATGGGCAATAAATGGATCTACCTCTTCTTGTGAACTAATCTCTATCTTCTCAATGAGACGATTGAGTCGAATTCGCATCGTTGGATATGAAACACCGTAGCTCTCGGCCATCTTTTTGATTGAACCTGAACACAGAAGAAAACGCTTGATGAAAGAAAGGTCCGAACTATCAAGAGCCTCAATCCACGAAGGAATAATCATTTTCACCTCTCTTTCTACTAGAAAAGTAGACAGTAGAAACAACGCAATTCTATAATTATTTTAATATTTATTTTGACTTTATGAAAGTTATGACGACCACGGTTGACCTTCGATCCAGATCAAGTCAACAAAGAGCATGGTGTTGAATTAAAAAATGGATGTCCGAACGAATTCCATTCGGACATCCATCAGCGCCAAAGCGATTACGCGCAAGACCCTCTAGTCCAGCGCCGCCTTGAACCACGAGGTCAGGCTCGTGGGATGCGTGATCGCGGTGCCCACGACGACGGCCCAGGCGCCCGCGTCGATCGCGGCGCGGCCCTCGGCGGGCGTATGGACATGGCCCTCGCAGATGATGGGCAGGTCGGGGAACTCGGAGGTCGCCTGGCGCAGCAGCGGCAGATCGGGACCCTCGTCCAGCGTGGTCTCGATCGCAGGCTTGTTGTGGGAAAGCGTCGTGGAAACGAGATCGAAGCCGAGCTCCACGGCGCGACGGATGTCCTCGATGGTCATGCAGTCGGCCATGAGCAGCACGCCCTCCTCCTGGAGCGGTCGCACCGTGTCCTCGAGGGTCTTGCCATCGGGGCGCGGACGATCCGTGGCATCGATGGCGACGATGTCCGCACCGGCCGCGACGCAGGCGCGCGCATGGCGGAGCGTCGGGGTGATGTAAACGCCCTCGTGGCCGTCCTTCCACAGGCCGATGACGGGGATCTCGACGCGACCCTTGATAGCCGCGATATCGGAGAGGCCCTGGCAGCGAATCGCAGCGGCACCGCCCAGCTCGCAGGCGCGGGACATGGCGGCCATGTGCTCGGGCGTGCGGAGCGGCTCGCCCGGATAGGCCTGGACGCTGACGATGAGCTCGCCCTTAAGGGACTCGATGATGGGATGCATGCGCTCCCCTTTCGTCATGGATGCTGGTAGATGGACGCGCCCCGCTCGGCATGTCGCGCCGAGCGGGGCGCTGGAAGGGCTACGCCTCGGCGTAACCCGAGAGCACGAAGTGCTCGGCGGCTCCGATAAGCGGCGCGTCACCGCCTAGGTCCCCGCCGATGATGGGCGTGCTCGCGACCGGCGGCATGGCCTGGCTCTTGAAGCCCTCCGCCATGGCGTCCGACCAGTCGGGGCCGCATTGGGCCACCGAGCCGGACAAGATCACGCACGAGGGGTCGAGCATGTTGCACATGCTGCCGAGGACCTCGCCGAGCGCGAGGCCCGCGCGGCGCTCGGCGCCCCGGGCGGCCTCGTCGCCGGCGGCGGCGCGACGGTCGATCTCGGCGCCGTGCATGGGCGAGCCGTCCTCGCAGGCCGCGTCGCCGCCCAGGCGGATGTACTCGCGGATGATGCCAGGGCCCGCGGCGACGGGCTCGAGGTGCGCGGTTCCGCCGCAGGGGCAATCGACGCCCGCGGCGGCCGGGCAGCAGACGTGGCCGATATGACCTGCCTCGTCATGCGCGCCGAGCATGATGCGCCCATGCTCGACGAACGCGCCCCCGATGCCGGTTCCCACTGCGACGACCAGGCAGCTCGCCGCATCGCGGCCGCCGCCGTGGCGGGCCTCCCCCAGGGCGTGCGCGTGAACGTCGTTGAGGACGCGGCAGGGCAGCCCGGTTGCGCGGGTGATCTCAGACCCGAGCGCCGTCCCGCCCCAGCCGGGCATGAGCTCGTTGGCATAGGTGATGTCACCCGTGCGGGGGTCCACGACGCCGGCGCTCGACACGCCGACGCCGACCGGCGTCGCACCGGAACGCTCGATCGCAGCCTTCACCTGCTCGATCACGGTGGCGAGAACGTGCGCACCACCGCGCGCGGCGTCGGTGGGGACCTTGGCAACCGAGCTCACGAGCGGCGTGCCGTCACCCAAGGTGACGAGGCCGCAGGCGATCTTGGTTCCGCCGATGTCGACGGAGACGATCGTTGTGGTTTCCATGGGATCCCCTGGAAGGCTAGAGAAGGCCGTTGTCGACGAGGACGCGGCGAATAGCCTCGACGTTCTCGCCCTCGAGGGCCTTGACCGGGCGCGGCATCGTGGGGCTGTCGAAGACGCCCATGAGGTGCATGGCGGTCTTGAACGCGCCCACGCCGCCGGCATAGCCCTGGACGCCGGTGGTGACATCCCAGATGTGGCTGATCTCGTTCAGACGGTCCTGCTCGGCCTTGACAGCCGCCCAGTCACCGGCCTGCGCGGCCTTCCACATGCGGACGTACCCCTCGGGCTCGACGTTGGCGAGACCCGGGACCGAACCGTCCGCGCCGCCCAGGTAGGCGCCGTCGACAACGACCTCGTGGCCGGTGAGCAGCGTCAGCGGATGGCCGAGCTTCTCGTTCTCCTGGACCAGGTAGCGGAAGGACACGTCGTCGCCGGAGGAATCCTTGACGCCGGCGAGCACGCCCTCGGCGCCGAGCTTGGCGAGGAGCTTCCAGGGCAGCTTGGTGTGGACGCACACGGGGATATCGTAGGCGAAGATGGGCAGGTCGAGCTCGGCATGGAGGATGCGGAAGTGCTCCTCCACCTCGGCCATGCCGCCCAGCGCGTAGAACGGGCAGGTGGCGACGAGGACGTCGGCGCCCAGCTCCTGAGCGACGCGGCCGTGCTCCAGCACGCGCTCGGTCTCGGTGTCGATGATGCCCACCATCACGGGAACGCGATGATCGACGATGCGGACGGCCTCGGAGATGATCTGGCGGCGGCGCTCGTCGGTGGAGAAGACGACCTCGCCGGAGGAGCCGAGGAAGAACAGGCCGTCGACGCCGGCGTCGATCATGCGGTTGATGCTGCGCTCGAACGAGGGGACGTCGAGCTCGTGATCGGGAGTATCGGGCACGACGACGGGCGGGTAGACGCCGGCGAACTTCTGTGTGGTCATATAAGACTCCTTAGTCTTCGCACTCCCCCATCGGGAAACAGGGAAGCGTATGTGGCAACTGAGACATGATAGCAACGATCATGCCGCGGACCGCGGGCCGGCGCTCCAGGCACCCGGCCGCGGTCCGGTCGAACGGATGCTACTCGCCCAGCTTGGGATGGAGCAGCGAGGGAGCGGCGCCGAGCAGCAGCTTGGTGTAGGCGTCCTGCGGATGCTCGAAGACCTGCTTGGCGGGACCTTCCTCCATGATCTGGCCATGGTTCATGACGATGATCTTGTCGGAGATGTAGCGAACCGTCTGGATGTCGTGGCTGATGAACATCATCGACAACCCCAGGTCCTTTTTGAGATCGGTCAAGAGATTCAGAATCTGGGCGCGGACGGACACGTCGAGCGCGGAGGTGGGCTCGTCGGCGATGATCGCGCTGGGGTTCAGCGACATGGCGCGCGCGATGGCGACGCGCTGGCGCTGGCCGCCGGAAAGCTGGCCGGGAAGGGCGCGCAGGGCGCTCTTGGGCAAGCCGACCATGTTGATGAGCTCCCTGATGCGCTTCTCGCGCTCATCGGGAGAGCCGACCTGGTGGACCAGCAGCGGATCGAGCAGCTGGTCGTGCACGATCATGCGCGGGTTGAGCGCCGTGGCGGGATCCTGGAAGACGACGGAGACGACGCGGCCCATCTTCTTGCGCAGGTCCGACGTGCGCTTGGTGACGTCCACGCCCTTGAAGTAGACCTTGCCCGACGTGGGGCTCTGCAGGCCGCACATGACGTTGGCCGTGGTGGACTTGCCGCAGCCGGACTCGCCGACGATGCCGATGGTCTCACCGGGCATGAGCTTGATGGACACGTGGTTCACAGCGTGCACCAGGTTGGGATGCAGCAGCGAGCCCGTGCGGGTCTTGAAGGTCACGGAGATGTCATCGAGGAAGATGATGGGCTCCTTCTCGGCGGATGCGTTGCTCATCTAGTTCACCTCCGTTGCGGTAGCGGTCTTGACGGTCTCGAGGTACGGCGTGAGGCCGTTGGCCTTGAGATATTCGTCCGGAAGCTCGGAGAAGCGATGGTACTTGCCGGGCACGGACTTGATGATCGGATGGACGTCGAGGCCGATGGTGGGATGGCTCGAGCGCGGGGCGAAGCGGTCGCCCTTCGGGAAGTCCTCCGGCGAGGGAACCGAACCGGGCACCTGATGCAGGCGCGTGCCGTCCTTGGCGCCCTCCTCGATAGAGAGGACCGAGCCGAGCAGGCCGCGCGTGTACTCGTGGATCGGGTTGGTGAGCAGCTCGACCGTGGGAGCCTGCTCGATAACCTGGCCGGCGTACATGACGGTGATCTCGGAGCCCACCTCGGCGACGAGCGCCAGGTCGTGGGAGACGAAGATCATCGCGAACCCGAGCTTTGCCTGCAGGTCGTTCAGAAGCTTGATGACCTGCTTCTGGACGGTCACGTCGAGCGCGGTGGTGGGCTCGTCGCAGATGATGAGCTTCGGGTCGCGGGTGAGTGCCATGGCGATGAGGACGCGCTGGCGCTGGCCGCCGGAGAGCTCGTGAGGATAGCTCTCGAGCGTGCGCTGGGGATCGAGGCCGACGAGCTCGAGGAGCTCCTCGGCGCTGCGCGTCCCGCCGCGCTTGGTGAGCTGCTTCATCTGCGAGGAGATGAGCATGGAGGGATTCAGCGAGGACAAGGCGTCCTGGTAGACCATCGCGATCTCGTGGCCGAGCAGCTGGCGATGCTCGTCCTTGGTGAGCTTGAGCAGGTCCTTGCCGTCGAACAGCACCTCGCCGGTGATCTGCTCGCCGGGGTCGGTGAGGCCCATGATGACCTTGGTGGTGATGGACTTGCCGCAGCCGGACTCGCCCACCAGCGCCATGCATTGGCCGGGGCGCACCTCGAAGGACACGCCGTCGACGACCTTCACATCACCATGGGATTCGAAGCTGATGGAGAGGTCCTTCACCTGCAGCAGCGGGGGCACGGACAGGTCGGGGACATGGCGGTCGGTGCGACGCAGCTCGACCTCGCGCAGCGCGGCGAGACGACGGTTGAGGGACTCCGCCTGCTGCTCGTAGGCGAGCACCGGGTTGTTCACGAGGATGTCGTCGGCGCGGTTGGACTCGCCGTCGTTCGACTTGACCGGGGCGCCGGGCTTGGCCGCCATGGCGTCGGTCAGCCCCTCCGAGAGGATATTCAGCGCCAGGCAGGTCACCATGATGGCGATACCCGGGAACAGCGCCTGCCACCAGCGGCCGGCGAGCACGCCGCCGCGGGCGTCGGCGAGGATGTTGCCCCACGTCGCGGTGGGCTCGGTGATGCCGGCGCCGATGAAGGTGAGGGACGCCTCGAAGATGATGGCATCTGCGACGAGCGTCACGGTGAAGACCATGATGGGCGCGATGCAGTTGCGCAGAACGTGCTTGACGAGGATCCACGGAGCCTGCGCACCGGAGACGATGACCGCGCGCACGTAGTCCTCGCCGTACTCGGACACGATGTTGGCTCGAACGATGCGGGCGATCTGGGGCGTGTACATAAAGCCGATGGAGAAGATGATCGCCGGAACGGAGTTGCCGAGGATGAGCACGAGCACGGCCGCAAGGGCGATGCCGGGAACGGACATGATGATGTCGAGGAGGCGCATGATGACCTCGGAGACCGCCTTGCGCGACACGGCGGCGAGGGCGCCGATGACGGAGCCGCACACCAGCGCGAACAGGGTCGCGCCGAAACCGATGACGAGCGAGTAGCGTCCGCCGTAGAGCATACGGGACAGAATGTCGCGGCCCTTGTCGTCGGTGCCGAAGAGGAACCCGTTGCCGGGAGCCTGGCGGGCGGTGAAGATCTCGAGCGGATCGTGCGGGGCGATGACGGGCGCCAGGATCGCCGTGAGGGCCACGAGCACGAGCAGGATAAGGGAGATCTTGCTCCCCAGGCTCATGTTCTTGAAGCCACCGAACTTCATGCCCTTGGAAGCGGCTTCCTCAAGGCGCTCGGTCTGTTCTTCGCGAAGCTTAACCATGGCCTACACCGTCCTAATACGCGGGTTGATGAGCAGATACAGCATGTCGACCACGATGTTGATGATCACGAACGCCAGCGCGACGACGATGACGACGCCCTGGACCAACATGGTCTCGCCACCGGTGATGCCGGCGAGGATCGCGGTACCCATGCCCGGGAGGTTGAAGATGACCTCGATGACGACGGCGCCGCCCATGAGGTAGCCGATCTTGAGGCCGAGCGTGGTGACGGGCGTGATGAGGGCGTTGCGCAGCACGTTGCGCGCGATGACGACGAACTCGGGCAGGCCGCCGCCGCGTGCGGTGCGGACGTAGTCCTTATCGAGCTCCTCGACCATGGCGGTACGCACGATGCGGGTCATCTGGCCGGTGAGCGGGAACGCCAGGGCGATGGCGGGCATGAGCATGCGCGCCATATAGCCGCCGGGATTCGTCGTGAAATGGGGCAGCGGGCCGGATGCGGGAAGCACGTGCAGGTACGAGGAGAACAGCAGGATCAGCAGGACCGCGAACCAGAAGGACGGGGTCGCGATGCCCGCGATGGAGAACACGCGGATGAGCTGGTCCGGCCATTTGTCTCGATAGAGCGCCGCGATCACGCCCAGCACGAACGAGACGACCGCGCCGATGATGAGGCCGATGAACGTGAGCTGCATGGTGACCGGCAGCGCCGTGGAGATGCGGTCGATAACCGGCGTGCGGCCGGCGCCGTAGGTACCGAGGTCGCCCTGGACCAGACCGGCGATGTAGTTCACGTAGCGCTCGGGGAGCGGGTCGTTCAGACCCTGCTCGTCCATATACTGCTCGATCGCCTCCTGCGAGGCGCCCTCGCCCAGGGCGTTGCGCGCGGGAATACTCGGATCGGTGAACGACATGAGACCGAACACCAGCAGCGTGACGCCGAGTGCCATGATGGGCAGCGCGATGAGTCGACGGCCGATAAGGCGCAAAAGATTATTCACTGCTTCCCCTCTCTTCTCTTACAACGTGCAAAAGACAAATGGGAGGCCCAGGTAGACCGAGTCACCCGAGCCCCCCACTTGACGTACTAGATCACGCGATCAGACGTGCTGTGCAACCGAAGCTACTCGGTAACGGTGGCGGCGTCGATGAAGGACATGCCGGTGGTGCCGATGCCCTTGAAACCGTCGATGCGGACGCCCTCGGCGTTGGGGGTGTCGCGCCAGGAGGCGGTAACCGTCTTGACCTGCAGGACGGGATAGAGAACAGCCTGCTCGGCAATCATGTCGAAGCACTTGTTCCAGGTCTGCTGCTGCTCATCGCCGGTCTGGCCGAGAGCGGACGCCATGAGCTCGGAGAGCTCCTTCCACTCGGCGGACTCGCTCCAGCGGGCGCGCTTGGTCATCCAGACGTTGTTGCCGTACCACCAGTTCATCAGCAGGTCGGGGTCGGCGCCGAAGCAAGAGGGATCGCCGGGGGCGAGCAGCATGTCGAAGTCGCCGCCGCCATCGATGTCGGCATAGGTGTCGGCGGAGGTGCGGGTCACGATCTCGGCGTCGAAACCGAGCTCCTTGAGGTCCTGCTGAACCTGGACGGACATGCTCTTGACCTGCTCGTTGTCGGTGGTGAGGAGCCTGACGGCGCCACCGGTCACGCCGGCGTCGGCCAGGAGCTTCTTGGCCTGCTCGACATCATGCTTGTAAACGGTGGAAGCCTCGTTGTAGTTGGTGAAGCTCTTAGGCAGGTAGCAGGTGGGGGCGCTGGCGAGGCCGGCAAACGCGTTGTCGATCATCTTGTCGTAATCGAGCGCGTAGAGGACGGCCTGACGGGCCTTGGCGTTGTCCCACGGAGCCTTCTGGGTATTGAACATCATGAAGCGGGTGCCGAAGCCGTCGACGGAGTCCATCTGGCAGCCGGCAGCCTCGAGCTGGTCGACGGCGTCGGCCGTGACCATCTCCATGACGAGCGTGGTGCCCTCCTGCTGGGCCTGGACGCGAGCCGTGGGGTCGACGAGGATGTCGTAGTGCAGCTTCTTGTCCTGAGCGGGGTGGTCGCCGTTGTAGTGCTCGTTGGGAACCATCTCGACGATGGAGTCGTTGATGGTCTCGTACATCCAGGGACCGGAGCCGACGGGCTTGGCGGTCATATCCTCCTTGGTGGAGGAAGCGGGGACGACGCGGACGATCGCCAGGCGCTCCTTCAGCAGGGAGAAGTTGGGAACCGTGGTGGTGACGGTGACCGTGGTGTCGTCCTTCTTGGCGACGCCGGCGATGGGGGCCAGCATCGGGACGTAGATGTTGTCCGTCGCGTTGGAGCGGTTGAAGGACTCGACGACGTCGTCTGCGGTGACCGGGGTGCCGTCGGAGAACTTGGCGTCCTTGCGCAGGGCGATCTCGAAGGTGGTGTCGTCGACCTGCTCGGGGTCGCCGGCGGCCAGCTCGTTGTAGACGCTGTAGTCATGGAAGTCCAGGCCGTAGAGACCCTCGACGACATGCCAGTTGGTGCCGCAGGCAAGGGCGGAAGAGGTGCTCGACGGATCGAAGTTGGTGGTGGTGTAGGCGGAGCCGGCGGTGATCACGCCGCCGCCCTTGGTGCCGCCCTCGGCGGGAGCGGAGCCCGCGGGCTTGTCGCCGCCACCACCGCAGCCGGCGAGACCCAGACCGGCAACCGCAGCAGCGCCGCCGGCGAGACCGAGGAAGGAACGCCTGTTCATAAGATCGCGCATGAGCTCTCCAATCGTTAGAGCATCCATGGGACGCGCGCATGCGTCTCCATGCTTTACTGACATGTCCAACAATACCGACCGAGCCGAGCGCGCGGCGCATGGGCTCGGCGAGCGGGTAGCGACTTCGCGCACGCGGTATTACCGACCGTTCGCGGATTTTCAAAAAATACCACAGCGACCCCTACAAGCAACACCAGTAATACCAGTTATCGATTTGAGTTAATTCAAAGTTCACATCAGATTCGAATAAGTTCCCAGCTGTGCACTGCACTCTGATAAATTGCTCTGACCGTCTCAACATGCGCTCGGATGATTTCTAATACCAGTTTTTGAACCACTGGTATCAACCAGGATACAACGATTCCGCGAACGGTAGGTCGGCGCGACTAGGAGCGCAGCGTGTCGAACACGGCCTGCGCGACGTCGGCGGAAACGCCCTTCACCGCCGCGATCTCCTCGACGCTCGCCGCGCGAAGCCGCTTCATGGAACCGAAGTGCTTCATGATCGCGCGCTTGCGGACGGGTCCCACGCCCTCCACCTCGTCCAGGATGGAGACGGTCATCGCCTTGTCGCGCAGCTCGCGATGGAAGGTGATGGCGAAGCGGTGCGCCTCGTCGCGCACCTGCTTGATGAGGTAGAGCGATGCCGATCCCGTCGGCAGCACGACGGGCGTGTCGTCCCACGGGACGAACACCTCCTCGTCGGCTTTCGCCAGGCCGCATACGGGAATATCGAGCCCGAGTTCCTCGAGCTGCGTCAGCGCCGCTGTGAGCTGCGGCTTGCCGCCGTCGACCACCAGGAGGTCAGGGCGCGAGCCGAAGCGCTCATCCTCCATGCGCTCGGGAGCATAGCGGCGGCCGAGGACCTCCTGCATGGAGACGAAGTCGTTCGCCTCGTCGAGCTCGGCGCGGACCTTGAATCGGCGATACTGCGATTTATCGGGCTTTCCGTTGGTGAAGACGACCATCGACGCGACCGTGAACCGGCCGTGAATCGTCGAGATGTCGAAGCATTCGATGCGCAGCGGCGGCGCCGGAAGCGCCAGAGCGCTTTCCAGCTGCAGCAAGGCCTGGTTGGTGCGGTCGTCGGCATAGCCCGTGCGCATCATATAGCGCATCAGGGCGTGGCGGGCGTTGCGCTGGCAGGTCTCGAGCAGATGGCGCTTCTCACCGCGCTGCGGCCTGTGCACGCGGCACGCACGTCCGCGCTTCCCGCTGAGCCAGGTGCCGATGAGCTCGGCATCCTCGAGCTCGCACGCGATATCGACCTCGGAGGGGATGTCCGCGGTCTCATCGTAATAGCGCTTGACGAAGCCCGCGACGAGCTCCTCTTGCGGCACATCCTGCCCTTTGTCGAGGATGAACTCGCAGGTGCGCTGGGTCCTGCCCTCGCGGACGACGAACACGCAGGCTCCCGCGATGGTCTCCTCGCGATAGAAGCCGATCAGATCGATGTCGACCGGCGTGGGGAACACGACCTGCTGGCGGTCATCGAGCCCGTTCAGCACCTCCAGACGTCGCTTGATGCGACCGGCGCGCTCGAAGTCGAGTCCCGCGGCGGCGTCGGCCATATCGGCCCTTAACTCGCCGATCACCTCGCTGCGGCGCCCGGACAAGAAGCGCTCGACGCGCTTGACGTTTCGCGCGTACTCCTCGCGGCTGATCGCCCCGGCGCATACGCCCGGACCGCGTCCCACATGGTAGTCGAAACAGGGGCGCCCCTTCTGCGCGCAGATGAGCTCGAGCAAGTCGGCGTCGGCCGGGTGCTTCTCCAGCAACCGGCGGACCCGCTTCCACTCCGTGCACGAAGCCGAGCAGATCGGGGTGACCTTGCGCAGGATATCGATGGTCTCGCGTGCCGCGCGGCTGTCGGTGTAGGGTCCGAAGTAGCGCGTATCGGGCCGATGGCGCTCGCGTGTGTACTTGATCGCGGGAAACGCGTCGCCCTTCGTGATGGCGATATAGGGATAGGACTTATCGTCCTTGTAGTCGACGTTGAAATAGGGGTGGTACTGGGCGATGAGGTTGCGCTCCAAGACGAGGGCCTCGTGCTCGGTATCGACCACGATGTAGTCGAAGCTCGCCACCAGCTGCATCATGAGCGGGATCTTCTCCCGGTCATCGGACAGCGTGACGTATTGCTTCATGCGGGCGCGCAGGTTCTTGGCCTTGCCGACGTATACCACATCGCCCGCGGCGTCCTTCCAAAGATAGCAGCCGGGATCCGTGGGGACCTGGGCGACCTGCTCGACGAGGGACGGCATTCCGCCCTCCCCCGCCTCCGAGACGTGGCTGGCAGCCGCCCGCTCGTCGAACGGGGACGCCGGCAGCGAGGTACCCGGCAGCCCTCCTTTGGAAAGCGGACCCGGCATGCTAGGAAGCGCTCTTCTGGGCCGCCTCGCGGACGTCCCATACGTAGCGGCGGAACTTCTTGATCTGGTTGTAGTAGACGGCGCGCGCCAGCAGCTTGTGCTTCAGCGTGTCCGACGCATTGTGATACGGATAGCTCGCCTCGCCCGCGCTGTACATATCGAGAACCTCGCGACGCAGGTCGTCGTCGAGCACCGTCTTGCGGATGACCTTCGACGGCACGCAGGTATAGAGGAAGCGCTCGTAGGCCTCGCGGTACTCGATGCGCTCGCCCAGGATGTATTCGTCGACGAGCAGCTTCGCGATGTTGACGCCGCCGAGGGCCATATAGTAGGTGTTACGACCCGGCCTCGTGTTGACCTCGAAGAATTTATAGCGTCCGTCGCGCTCATCGTATTTGATATCGAAGTTCGCGAAACCGCGATACCCCGTTCGCTTGCAGAAGCGCTTGGCGGCATCGATGATCTCCTCGGTGCGCTCGGACAGGATGCACAGCGGATTGCCGATGAGGTGCGGGGAATGGTCCTGGACCACCACGCGGCCGCCGGAGACGACGCGCACGTCGCCCGATGCATCCGAGAACGTGGTGAGCGTCCGGATGGCATCGTCCTCGCCCGGGATGAAATCCTGCACGACCAGCTCGCGGTCGTAGCCCGCATCGCGCAGCAGGTTGAAGATGCGCGTCAGGTCCTCGGGCTCATGGACCTCGTAGATCTTCTCCTTTCCAGGGAAGGACATGAGGTCGTAGCGCGCCGAGTTCGAGGGCTTCGCGATCACGGGATAGGTGAACACGCCGGCGTCGATCTCGACCGCAGGATCGGAGCAATCGAACGTCCACGTCTTGGGATAATCGATACCGAGCTCCTCGCACAGCTCGTAGAAGCGCTCCTTCTGCGTGATCTCGTCGAGCAGCTCGAAATCGTTGTAGGGAACCGCGAACCAGCGGGAAAGCTCCTCCTTATGAGAGGAGAGCAGGCGGGCGTGCCAATCGGCGCTGCCGATCACCAGGGCGACCTTGCCCTGCTGCTTCAGCTTCTCCCCCAAACGGGACAGGAGCTCCACGATGGCTTCCTCGCCCTCCCCCATCTCGGGGCAGATGCGGTAGTCGACGTAGCGGCTCGACGACGTCACCTGAACGTCGACGGCGGACAGGACCATGGTCTTGATGGCGTAGGCGTCGTGGAAGCAACGCGCCAGCGAATAGGCGAAGATCTCGCCGCCTAAAACGATGGGGACGAAACGAGACGCGATCTCATCGCGGGACAAAAGGGGCAAAGTCGCCATTGCTATTCCTCTCTGTTCTTCGCCTCGCGCATCGCGTCGCGCACGGCCTTCACCTTGAGCAGCGCGCCGTAGAAGCCGCGCTTGATGGGCACGTCGCGATCGGGCGCGATGCAGCGCTCGCCGTCCTTGGCGAATTTGGTCTTGAAGGTATTGAGGCTCTTGGTCGCAGGCTGGAAATCGCTACCGATCCCCATCTGGTCGTATTCCGTGCACCCCATGCGGGAAAGCTCGCAGCACTCGAAGTAGATCAGACGGTCCGTGGCCAGCGCGCGGGCGGAACCCGACCGCGAGGCACCGTAGTAGCGCGTGGCATGCGTGCCCGAGATCGTGGTGAGGGTCCAGGTGATGACCTTTCCATCGAGCCTGCCGGCGAACAAGCGGCAGTGCTCAGGACCGAGGATGCGCAGCATGTTCCGGTATTCCTCGCACGGCGCCGGGCTGAATCCATCGCGGGCCGCGGTCTCGACCATGACCTCATAGTACTCGTCGAAGGAAGCGGTCGCGCGCTCGGTCTCATCGGAGAAGGTCACCTGGCACTCGCGAAGCGCCTTGCGGACGTCTCGACGGCCGCGCGGCTTCATGCGGGCCAAGATCTCCTCGTCGCCGCCGGAAAGGTCGATCACCACCGTCATATCGTAGGGCAGCGTGGACAGGCAGGGGTTGGTGCACGGCAGCTCGTGCTTGACGGCGAGGCGGGCGAAGACCTGGCGCTTGTCCTCCTTGCGCACGAACGCGGCGAGCGCCTCCATAGCAGCCTGCTCCTCCTGAGCCGACGGCTCGTGCGCCCAGACCGGCGCGTGGTGCGCGCGCAGATAGCGGTATCCGTGCGTCTCATATTGAACGAACGAGGCCGCGGCGACGATGCCGCCCCCATCCTGAAACGCGACGTATCCCCAGGGAGAACGGCCGGGGATCGTCGATTCGAACTCCTGCCATACGGGCAGCTGCTCCACGGGCACCACGGTGCCGAGCGCCGCCAACGCGGCTTCGTACTCCTCGCGCGAGAGCTTCTTTACCTGCATGCCTGTTCCCCGTTCCGCTCTTTCGTCTGATGTCACGACCCCTCATCTTAAACCCCGCGCCCGCTCCGTAGGCGGCGCGGCGAGGGACTCTATGAAGAGACCACGCTCCGAACGGCCTCGCACACGCGGCGCGCGCCCGCGACATCGATATTCGTAGGCAGCGTCGCCACGCAGGAGACGAAGCGGTCGTTGGCGGCGAGTCCGGAGCGGTCCGCGGGAACATGGTAGGCCGCCTCGTCGAGAACGCCGGGCGTGAGCTCGGGGCGATACCACGCGGACGTGAAGTAGCCCGCGCTGCAGACCGCCTCGATCACGCGGTCGGCAAGTTCGGTTCCCTCCACAAGCAGCGGGAACTTCAGCAAGGGTTGAACGTCGCCCGAGACGGCGGCAGCAGGAATCGCGACGCCCGGCAAGCCGGGGAGCTCGGAGCGATAGACCGCGGTCACGGCGGCGCGGGAGTCCTCGACGCGACCCAGGCCCTCGAGCGCCACGAGCACCTTCTCGCACACGAAGCGCGAGGGACGCAGGGGCCTGTACGGCAACCCGCCGCGTCGTTCCTCATCCGATACCGCGGGATCGAACAGGCCCGCCGAGGACAAGCCGCGGCGCAGCGCGCGCGCGACGGGGCGCGGAAGATGGCCGAAGACGCGGAGCTGGAAGCGATTCATCCGAGCGAGGAGCGCGAGGTGGAACCCTGCGACCGGCAGGGAGCCGAGACGCGACGCGACCTCCGCCGCGACGTCGGCGAACGGGGAGGCGGGATTGACCCACACCGCACCGCCGTACAGCGTGTCGAGCACCTTCTCGATGCCGAACGAGTGGATCGAGATATCCGCCAGCGGGTGCCCTTCCTCGTCGAGCGCCATACGGCCCACGCAATGGGCGCAGTCCTCGATGACCAGCGCGCCCGCGGCATGGGCCCGGGCGGCGAGCTCGCGCGAGGTCGCCTCGTCGACGATGCCGTAGGTATGCTGGAGCACCACGGCGCGCACGCATTCATCGAGCTCGAGGGCGCGCGGATCGAGCGCGGCCGTATCGACCGAGATATCGCAGTAGCGCGGCACCAGCCCCGCAGCCAGGATGGGATCGACCGCGGTGCAGCAGGTGAGCAGCTGCGTCACGACGAACCCCTCGCCCCTGAGCTCGCGAATGACGTCGAAGGCGACGCGCATGCCGTAGCGCGCCTTGAAAACGCAGTACCAATCGGACTCGGCGGTCCCCGTGCGGCGCGCCAGCAATCCGGAGATGCGCTGCTCGAGGTTCTTGCCCGCCGCGCGGTCGAATGTTGCCATGAAGACGTCCTTTCTAACCGCCCGCGCGCTAGCGAGCGCGAGCCGGGATGAACCGGGCGACGATGCTGTTGAGGAACGAGGCCTCGGGGATGCGCAGCAACGCGGCGACGCCGAACGTCACCAAGAGGGCGGGCACGCCGCCGGCGATCGCATAGATCATCGACTGCATCATGCCGCCGGAAAGCGGTGCGACGAACGTCGTCAACGCCCACAGGATCGCCGCGCCCACCAGCGCCCCGGCGCCGCCCAGCGCGAGCGCGCGGGCCCCCGCGACCAGAATCGAGCGGAATCCGATATGGCCCAGTTCGCGTCGCAGGATGAAGAACGTCACCAGATCGATGGAGACGAAGAAGAACGTAGAGCTGAAGCCGACGACGTTAAAGCCGTAGACGGGCGTGAACACCAGGCAGATCACGATCTGGATGGCACCGGCGACGCATTCGGCGATCGCGAACAGATACATCTTGCGTAGCGAGGAGCACGCCTTCTGAAGGTAGGTGCAGACACCGTATCCAGGCAGCGAGATCGACAGCCAGATCAGGTAATCGGAAAGCTCCGCGACCGCCTGCCCGTCCATACGCGAGCTGCTGAGCATGCCTGCGAGGCACGGGGCGAAGACCATGAGGTACATGGCGAACGGGATGAGAAGGAACAAGATCTTCCCCGATCCGTCGGTGATCCCCTTTACGTACGCTTTCATGTTTCCGCTCGCCACGAACGAGGACAGCTCCGTGAACATGGCCGTGGTGATGGGAATCGCGAACACCGAGTACGGGAGCATGTACCAGATGCGAGCGTAGTACGTGATGGACGCGCCGTCGGGATTCACCGAAAGCGAGCAACTGCTCTGGACCGACGTGGTGGCGAAGGAGACGAGGGTCACGATGAGCGTGGGGATGCCGATGGAGAGCGTCTCGCGAATGCACGGGTCATGCAAGTCGATGCGGAACCGCAGGCGCACGCCGTGCTTGCGCAGAGCCGGTATCTGAACCGCCACCTGCGAGAACACGCCCAACGGGCTGCCGATCGCCAGGGTCAGGATCGCCAGCTCCTGCTGGCCGGAATCGACCAGGAAACCGTAGAGGAAGAACGACGCGGTGGTGATGATGTTGTTGACGACGGGCGCGGCGGTGCTCCAGAAGTAGTCGCGCTCGGCATTCAGCACGCTCGAGATGACCGACGAGAGCGCGTAGAGCACGATCGATATCGCGAAGAAACGGAAGAAGTAGACCGACAGGTCGCGATCGAACTCGGCGCTCGCGTTGAACGATTGGGTCCAGATGATCTCGCTCGCGAAGATGAACGAGATGATCGCGAGGATCGACATGAGCAGCGTCACGAGCGAAAGCAGGTTGGAGGCATACGCGCTGGCCCCCTCGCGGCCCGCCCGGCGCTTCACGGACACGTATACGGGAAGGAACGCGGTGACGAGCATGCCGCCCATCACGAGCTCGTAGAGCGCGTTGGGCATGCCGTTGGCAACCGTGAACGCGCTCGCGGTGATGGAGGCGCCCAAGCCGTAGGCCTGCGCCCAGGTGCGGAAGAACCCGGTGATACGGCTGATGATCACGAGGCCGCTCATGAGGGCTGCGGACTTGCCGACCGCGTCGGCGTCGATGGCCTCCTCTTCGAGCGCGGCGTCATCCGACGGGCCCTCCTCGATGTCGACGACGGCTTGGCCGGCCGTCGCGATAGCCCCTCCCCGCGGCGAAGCGGGGGTGGCGAAGTGCTTGCCGTACGGCCGCTCCACCCCATCGTAATCCCGATGCGCCATCTACTGCTCCTCCCTGCAAAGCGGGGCCGTCCTCGCCCCCGTGAATTCGATTAGATCGCGCGGCGACAGCTTCAACTGGATGCCGCGCTTGCCCCCCGAGATGAAGATCTCGTCAAACCGCATGCAGCTCTCGTCGATAAGCGTGGGGAACCGCTTCTTCATACCGACGGGCGAACAGCCGCCGCGCATGTATCCGGTCGTGGAGACCAGGTCCTTTACATGCATCATCGAAAGCGACTTGGCTCCCGCCTCCCGTGCGGCGGCCTTCAGATCGAGCTCTCGGGCGACGGGAATGCAGCAGACCACGTGCTCGCCAGCGGGCGAAACCGTTACGAGCGTCTTAAACCCCTGGCCGGGATCTTCTCCCAGCTGCTCGGACACATGGATGCCCGAAAGGTCGCTTTCATCCACTTCGTAGGTGAGAACGGAAAACGCGATGCCGGCCCGTTCGAGCTCGCGCATCGCATTCGTCTTGGGTATTTTCGCTTTTCCCGCCATATAACCAGCTTTCCGCGGTGTCGTTGCCGGTGGCCGCCGGCGAGGTGAGCGTCCCGCTACCAGACACGAGACAACAAAAAACCGGCGACGACGCTGCACGCCGTCGCCGGAACAAAAGCCGAACGGCCGTCGGGCGACGCCGCCGGGATGAAATAAAGCTAGACGATGGGGCCGCCGCCAATGAAGCCGCCGATGTAGTCGAGGTCGCGCGTGCCCACGCCGGCGCCGGGGATGGAGTCGATCATCTGATCGTTGCCGATGTAGATTCCGACGTGACCCGGCGTGCGCCCGGCATGGCGGAAGAAGACGAGGTCGCCATAGGCGAGCTTGCTCCTATCGGTGGTGAGGTTCGAGCCGACGGCCGCATAAAGGCTCTCGGGGCTGTTCGAGTTGGTACCCAGCCCAAGGGCGTAATCGATGACGCCGGAGCACGTGAACCATGAGGTATTGGGGTCGCCGGTCCATTTGTAACCCGAATAGGAATAACCGGAGCCGATGATGCCCCATGCACGGTTGACCATGGTCCGCGCGGCGCTGGACGTCGTATGGCTGCCGCCACCGGTGCTGCCGCTGCCCGTGCTGCCGCTGCCGGTGCTGCCGCCACCGGTGCTTCCGCTGCCGGTGTTTCCGCTGCCGCTGCCGGTGCCGGTGCTACCACCCGTGCTGCCGCCACCCGTGTTGCCGCCCTGGCTGGAACCGCCGGAGCCGCTCTGGGAAGACCCGCCGCCCGAGCTGTTCGATCCGCCCTGCTGCGCCTGCTGCTGGGCTTCGAGCTCGGCCTTCTTGCGGGCCTCCTCGGCCTCTTGGCGGGCTTTCTCGCGAGCAGCTTCCTGCTCCTCGCGAATCTTCGCCTTCACTTCATCCGACAGCTGGTTGTAGTACGCCTGGGCATCCGAAGCTGCGGCAGATGCCGCATCGGCCTTCACCTTCTGCTCGGCGACAAGCTTCTCCTGCTTGTCCCTATCCGCCTCAAGCGAGGCCTTCTTCTCGGCAAGAGACTGCTGGAGCTCCTTCGACCGGGAAATCACACCCTGCTGATGCTCGGCCGCCTTGTCGGCATAGCGCATGCTCGACACAAGGCTGTCGAAGCTATCGGCGTTGAACAGCAAGCTGAAGAGATTGAGGGAACCGCCCTTGTATTGGTTGGTGGCAAGGACGCCGAGCTCCTTTTGGAGTTCGGCGAGCTGCGCCTGCTCCTCTTCTATCTCGGCTTCGGTCTGAACGATGCTCTCTTTGGTGGCCTCGAGATCGGACTGGACGCTATGCAGGTCATAGCCGGCCTGCTCTGCTTGCGAATACAGCTTGTTCAGCTGCTCCGACGCGGCATCGAGCTGCTGCTGGAGCTCGGCCGAGGTAACACCGTATGCATTCATGGGCACGCCGGCGAGGCCGAGTCCCAAGACCATGGCGAAGGTGGCTGTCGGAATGGCAACGTGGCTGCGTTTAAAGTGTGCCATCTTGTACAAACATCTCCTAACGTAAGCGCCCCGCACGCGCCACGGCGCGCTTGGGACACGTCGGGTTCGCATGAGCGAACGTTGGACGTCGCTTCATTCTAGCAGCACGCCTCCAGATGTCGGCACCTTTCATCCCCCCTCCACACGCACGACGGGCACCACATGGAACCGATACGGCTCGCACCCCCTCCGCAACGCGAAATGGAAGGGCTTCGCAGCCTGAACCGAGCACGCCTTTGATTGGCGCTCGAGACCGTACTCCGATTACGGGCCCGCCGCATGCCGAGAACATGTTTGCACCGTCCCCCTATCGGGCATAATGCATCCAGGTTACGCACGAGGCTCGCGCCTCGACTTCATTGAAAGGAGCAAGCATGCTACTCGAAGGTAAAAAGGCCGTCATCACCGGCGGCACCCGTGGTATCGGCTTCGCGATCGCCAAGCGCTTCATCGAGGAGGGGGCTTCCGTAACCGTTTTCGGATCTCGCCAGCAAACCGCCGATGACGCCGTCGCCAAGATGCTCGAGCTTCACCCCGATGCAAAGATCTGGGGACGCACCTGCGACCTGACTTCCCTCGATGCCGTGACCGAGGCGTTCAAGGCGGCAGCCGAGGATATGGGCGGCCTCGACACCGTCGTCAACAACGCCGGCATCTCCCAGTCCACCCCGCTGCTCGACTACACGGCCGATGAATGGCAGAAGGTCATGGACCTCAACGTGACCGCGGTATTCAACGGCTGCCGCGCGGGCGCCCAGATCATGATCGAAGCGGGCCACGGCGGCACCATCAGCACCACCAGCTCCATGGTCTCCAAGTACGGCCAGCCCAGCGGCTGCGGCTATCCGACCTCCAAGTACGCGGTCAACGGCCTCACGCAGTGCCTCTCGCGCGAGCTCGCCCCGAAGGGCATCCGCGTCAACGCCGTCGCCCCGGGTATCACCAAGACCGACATGGTCGCCGCGCTGCCCGAGAAGATGATCGCCCCGCTGATCGCCACCATCCCGCTGGGCCGCATCGGCGAGCCGGAGGATGTTGCCAACGCATTCGTCTACCTGGCGAGCGACATGGCCTCCTACGTCACGGGCGCGGTCATCCCCGTCGACGGAGCGGCGCGCTCCTAGCGCGTCGTGGAACGGCTGCAGTCGTGCCTTATCTCACTCATCGAGACCCAGGGCTCGGGACGCCTTCTTGTCCGGCATTCGGCGTCCTTACATGAAGCGACTCGATCCCCATCGATGCAAACGAGCGGCCTCGGCATACAGCCGGGGCCGCTCTCTTATCGGGCCGTTCCACATACCGTCCAGCGCGCTTCGCACCCCGGTCCGCTCGCTCTCGACAACGACTCTGCCGCTCTCTCGAAGAGGCGCGTTTGACCGTGTCGACCCCTCATCTCACGGATAGCAGGATGACCGTCATCGACAACCTTGAGGTAACCGGTTCTCGACCCGTGGTCGAATCACTGCTGGCGTTCTCGGTCGCGCTCGAGGATGGGAGCGAGGAAGCGGCCGGTATAGCTCTTGGGACAAGCCACGACCTGCTCGGGCGTCCCCGACACAACGACCGTTCCGCCCCCGCTGCCCCCCTCGGGACCCATGTCGATCAATCGGTCCGCAACCTTGATGACATCGAGGTTGTGCTCGATGACCAGCACGGTATTACCGGCGTCGACGAGGCGCTGCAGCACGTCGAGGAGCTGTCGAACGTCCTCGAAATGAAGACCGGTCGTAGGTTCGTCCAGGATGTAGAAGGTTTTACCCGTCTGGCGGCGGTGCAGCTCCTTGGCAAGCTTCACGCGCTGCGCCTCGCCGCCCGACAACGTGGTCGCAGGCTGGCCCAGGCGAACATACCCCAGGCCAACGTCATAGAGGGTCTGAAGCTTGCGCTTGATCTGGGGGATGTTCCCGAAAAACGCGAGCGCTTCGGTCACGCTCATATCGAGAACGTCCGAAATGCTCTTACCGCGATAGGTTACCTCGAGCGTCTCGCGGTTGTAGCGCTTTCCCCCGCACACCTCGCATGGTACGTAGATATCGGGAAGGAAATGCATCTCGATCTTGATCTGGCCATCGCCCTTGCACGCTTCGCACCGGCCGCCGGGCACGTTGAAGGAGAAGCGCCCGGGAGCGTAGCCGCGCGCCTTGGATTCCGGAACGCTGGCGAACAGCGAGCGCAGGTCGTCCCACAAACCGATATACGTCGCCGGGTTCGAACGGGGCGTCCTGCCGATAGGAGACTGGTCGATATCGATGACCTTGTCGATCTGGTCGACGCCCTCGAGCTTCTTGTACGGACCGACCACGCGCGTCGAATGGTGGACGGCGTTGGTAAGCGCCGGCGCGATCGTATCGGTCACGAGCGAGCTCTTGCCCGACCCGGACACGCCGGTAACGACCGTGAGCGTACCGAACTCGATCTTCGCCGTGACGTTCTTCAGGTTGTTCGCCCTCGCACCTGTGATCTTGAGCGCACCGCGACCCGGCTTGCGCCTGGCCTCGGGCACGCGGATCATACGGCGTCCCGTGAGGTAAGCGCCCGTCAGAGACTCCTCGCACGCCATGATCTGCTCGGGCGTTCCCGCGCATACCACGTCGCCGCCGTTCTCGCCCGCACCGGGACCCATGTCGATCACGAAATCAGCCGCGCGAATGGTGTCCTCATCGTGCTCGACGACGATCACGGTGTTCCCGATGTCCCGCAGGCGCTCCAGCGTCGCGATCAGTCGCTCGTTATCGCGCTGATGCAATCCGATCGACGGCTCATCGAGGATGTAGAGAACGCCCATGAGGCCGGCGCCGATCTGGGTGGCCAGGCGAATGCGCTGCGCCTCTCCGCCCGATAGCGTCGCGGAGGCGCGATCCAAGGTCAGGTAATCGAGGCCGACATCGACCAGGAAGCGCAGGCGCTCGAGAATCTCCTTGACGATGCGACCGCCGATGAAGCTCTGGCGCTCATCGAGCTCCAGGGACTCGAAAAACGCCAAAGACTCGCGGCACGACATGCAGCAGACGTCGTAGATCGACTTCCCGCCCACGGTGACGGCCAGCATCTCCGGCCGAAGCCTCGCGCCATGGCACGAGGTGCAGGGCTCCTCGCGGATATAGCGCTCGAGCCTGGCCTTCGTGTTCTCGTTCGTGGTCTCGATATAGCGTTCGTACAGGATGTTGCGCACGCCCGAGTACTTCGTATCCCAACAGGTATCGCGACCATCCTGCGTGTGGTAGTCGACGCGCATCTTCTTGTCGCCGAGGCCGTCGAGGAAGATGCGGCGCACGCGCGCCGGCAAGTCCTTCCACGGCGTAGCGGGATCCACGCCGAGATGCTGGCAGAGCGCGCGGAAGATCTGCGGATAGTAGTTCGATTTACCGAAGAAGCTACCGAAGACGCCCTCCCCGATCGAGAGGCCGGGATCCTCGATCAGCGCCTCGGCATCGACGACCTTCTTGAAACCCAAGCCGTCGCACTCGGGGCAGGCGCCGTAGGGAGCGTTGAAGGAGAAGTCGCGCGGCTGGAGGTCATCGATGGAGTGGCCGTGCTCGGGGCACGCGAGCGCAAGCGAATACGAGAGCAGGTCGCCTTCGGCACCCTCCGGCGCGTCGCGCTCCGGAAGGAGGTACACGCTCACGTTGCCATGGGCCAGGCGCGTTGCCTGCTCGACCGCCTCCGCGATGCGCCCCAGGCCGTTCTCGCGGATGACGATGCGGTCGACGACGACCTCGATCGTATGCTTGAACTTCTTGTCGAGCTCGATCTCCTCGTCGAGCGAGCGGACCTCCCCGTCGATCCGCACGCGGGAGAAGCCCTCCGCGCGCAGGTCGACCAACAGCTTGGTGAACTCGCCCTTCCTGCCGACGACCACGGGCGCGAGCACGAACGCGCGCCTGCCGGCGCCGTGTTCCAAGATCTTGTCCGCCACCTGGTCGGTCGTCTGGCGCTCGATGACGCGTCCGCACTCCGGACAGTGCGGCGTGCCGATGCGGGCGAACAGCAGGCGCAGGTAATCGTAGATCTCCGTAACCGTGCCCACCGTGGACCGGGGATTCTTCGACGTCGTCTTCTGGTCGATGGAGACGGCCGGCGACAGGCCGTCGATCGAATCGAGATCGGGCTTGTCCATCTGGCCGAGGAACTGGCGCGCGTAGCTCGAGAGGCTCTCGACGTAGCGGCGCTGCCCTTCCGCGTAGATGGTATCGAATGCGAGGCTCGACTTGCCCGAACCCGACAAGCCCGTAATCACCACGAGCTCATCGCGCGGGATCTCTACATCGATATCTCGTAAGTTGTGCTCGCGGGCTCCGCGAATTGTGATTGAGGTGTCAGACATAGCGATGCTCCCTGAAGCATATGAGGTTCGTGGCATCCCATAGTAACGCAAGCGTTCGCCAAAAGCACGAACATTTGTACGTATCATATGCTCCCCACGAACGCTCGCGGCCGCGGGGCGCCGGGGGTACAATGGACGGCGTACAAACCGGATGCAATCGAAAGGATCGTCCATGGGTTGCGAACACGCTCAAGCTGCCGGCGGCCAGACCGCGCCGCAGCAATTCGAAGAAAACAACCTCTCCGAGGTGAAGCACGTCATAGCCGTGCTGTCGGGCAAAGGCGGCGTCGGCAAGTCCCTCGTCACGGGCTCCCTCGCCATCGAGCTCGCGCGCGCGGGCAACAAGGTGGGCATCCTCGACGCCGATATCACCGGCCCCTCGATTCCGAAGATGTTCGGCATGAGCGGGCGCCGCGCCCACGGCATCGGGAACCTGCTGCTTCCCGAGATCTCGACCCATGGCGTCAAAGTCATGTCGAGCAACCTCCTGCTCGCCAACGAGACCGACCCGGTGCTCTGGCGCGGCCCCGTCATCGCCGGCGCCATCCGCCAGTTCTGGAGCGAGACGTCGTGGGGCCCGCTCGACTACCTGCTGGTGGACATGCCCCCGGGCACCGGCGACGTCGCGCTCACCGTGTTCCAGTCCCTGCCCGTCGACGGCATCGTCGTGGTCACGAGCCCGCAGGATCTCGTCAGCATGATCGTCGCGAAGGCCGTCAACATGGCCGACAAGATGGACGTGCCCGTGCTCGGCGTCGTCGAGAACATGAGCTACGTCGAATGCCCCGATTGCGGCAAGAAGATCGAGGTCTTCGGAACGAGCCATCTGGACGAGGTGGCGGCGCAATACGGCGTCGACGTCCTCGGGCGCCTCCCCATCGATCCCAAGCTCGCCGCCATGTGCGACGCCGGCACGCTGGAGGAGGGCCTGCCCGCCGGCATGCTCCCCGACGCCATCGAGGGCATCCGCGTGACCGCCGAGCTCGTCGACGCCAAGCGCGCGCTCGCGGGCGATGAGGGATGCGCATGCGATCGGGACTGCAGCTGCGATGAGTGCGACTGCGACGGTTGCGCCTCCTCGAGGAAATCCGAGTAGCCATGGACCAGCGACCCGTCTTTTGCGACGTTCTCATCATCGGCGGCGGAGCCTCGGGGCTCGCCGCCGCCATAGCCGCCGCGAAGACGGGTGCGCGCACCTGCATCGTTGAGCGGGACGTTACCTGCGGTCTCGGCATACTCGCCACGGGCAACGGCAGGTGCAACCTCTCGAACGAGCGGCTCGACCCCCGTCGGTTCCATCATCCCGACGCGGCCCGCGGCGTATTCGGTGCCGATGCGGAGGCGCGCATCGGCTCGTTCTGCGACGATCTCGGACTTATGTCCTGCTCGATAGACGGGCGCATCTACCCCGTCACCCGTCGCGCCGAAAGCGTGCGAGACTGCCTGCTCGCCGCCTGCAGGCGCCTCGGCGTCGCCATGCGCTGCGGGACCAGGGTCCTGCGCGCGGCGCAGGGACGCGAAGGAGGTTGGGAGCTTGTCCTGGAAGGACCCGTCCGCCCCCGGGGCATCGCGCCCCGGGAGGACGACCGCGCATCGCTGCGAAAGGCGCGCAAGGCCCTCGCAGCGGCGGAGCTCGCGCGCACGGAGCTCCGCGCGCGGGGCGTGGTCATCGCCGTCGGAGGCGCCTCGAGCGAGATATGCTCGCTCTTCGGTATCCCGCATCTTGATGAGGAACCCGTGCTCTGCCCCATCGCCGCCTCCCTGCTCGATCCGAGCGGTCGCGTGCTGCGCGGCGACACCTCCCCCCTCGCCTCCCTCGACGGGATTCGCCTGGATGGCGTCCTCGCGCTCAAGCGCGGCGGCGCGGCCATCGCCTACGAGGAGGGCGAGGTCCTCATGCGCCCCTACGGCGTATCGGGCATCGCCGCATTCAACCTCTCCAGGCGCTGCCGGCCCAAAGACCGCATCGAACTCGACCTGTTCCCCGCCCTCTCCGGCCCCCAGCTCCTCCAAAAGCTCGAGCATCGCGCCGCATCCATCGGCGCTTGGTCGGGCGATCCGGCGTGGTTCGACGGCGTGCTTCCCAGACCGCTCGCCCGCCTCATCGCCTCCTCGGTACGGGACCGCGTCGACCCCCTGCCGGCTGCGGCGCAGCTCATGCAGCACCTGTCCTTCGAAGTCGAGGGGACCTGCGAACACCAGCAGGCGCAGGTGAGGCGGGGCGGCATCCCGCTGGGGTCCGTCGCTCTGGAGACGCTGGCCGCGCGCGATCGCACCGGGCTGTACGCCTGCGGGGAGGCGCTCGACCAGGATGCGGATTGCGGGGGATACAACCTCGCCTGGGCCTGGCTGACGGGGTCTCGTGCAGGAGACTCCGCCGGCCGCCTGGCGGCGACGAACGGCGCGCCCGAACGCCACGATACATAGCGGCCCGCCCATACCGCCGGTTTCCACATCCGGCGCCGCGGACGCACACGAACGATGAAGGAGTCACCGTGATAGAGATCACCGAGATCAGAATCGCCCTCGATGACGGCGCATCCGAAGAGAAAGCGCTCGCATCGGGCATGCGCGAAGCGTGCCGCCTGCTCTCGATCGCCCAGGGGGATATCGAGAACGCCGGGATCCACCGCCTCTCGGTCGACGCCCGCAAGAAACGCGACGTCCACTTCACCGCGACCATTCGGCTCTCGCTCGCCTCCGAAGCCGATGAAGCCGCCGCGCTGCGCAACATTCCCGAGAACGCCGGTCGCCGCATCCGCGCCATACAACCCGAGCAACCGTCCTTCCCCGCGCCCCTGGGCAAGAACGGCGTCCCGAAGCACCGCCCCGTCGTCGTGGGCGCAGGCTGCGCCGGTCTGTTCGCAGCGCTCACGCTGGCCGAGGCAGGCCTGCAGCCCCTGTTGATCGAACGGGGCGACGACGCGACGAAGCGCACCGACGCGGTCCGCCGGCTCAACGAGACCGGAAAGCTCGATCCGGAATCCAATATCCAGTTCGGCCTCGGTGGAGCGGGAACGTTCTCGGACGGCAAGCTCAACACGGGCACGAAGAACCCCGACCATCGCCTCATCCTCGAGACGCTTGTAGCAGCCGGCGCCCCGCGCGAGATCCTCTGGGATGCCAAACCGCACATCGGATCGGATATCCTGCCCGCCGTGGTGACCTCGATCGTCGATCGCATCCGAGCATGCGGAGGCGAGATCCGATTCCGCACGAAGCTCGTCGACATCGAGCGGAAGCCGGATGGCGCCGTCGCCGGCATCTCAACGGCATGCGATGGACGCGAGGAGCATATCGCCTGCGACCACCTCGTCCTCGCCTGCGGCCATTCGGCGCGCGACGTCTTCGAGCTGCTGCACCGGCGCGGATTCGCCATGGCGCGCAAGACCTTCGCCATGGGAGCGCGCATCGAACACCTGCAAGAGCGGATCGATCGAGCGCAATACGGCCCCTCCGCAGGCCATCCCGCCCTTGGCGCCGCCCCCTACAAGCTCGTCTCGCACGCACCGAACGGGCGCAGCCTGTTCAGCTTCTGCATGTGCCCCGGTGGCGAGGTGGTCGCGGCGGCATCCGAGCCGGGAGGCGTGGTGACCAACGGCGCCAGCCTGCACGCCCGCTCCGGACGCAACGCCAACGCGGCGCTGCTCGTCAACGTCACGCCGAAGGACCTGCCCGGTGACGACGTCCTCGCCGGTATCGAGCTCCAACGGGAATGCGAGCGCGCGGCCTTCGAGCTGGGCGGCGGCGATTACCGGGCACCTGCGCAGCTGGTGGGGGACTTCCTCATCGGCATCCCCAGCACCTGCGGCGGCAGCGTCGCGCCCACCTATCCGCGCGGCGTGACCTGGACCGCCATCGGGCTGGTCCTCCCCGCCTACGTTAGCGATACGCTGCGCCTGGGCCTGCCCGAGCTCGCTCGGCACCTCAAGGGCTTCGATGACGAAGAAGCCGTCCTCACCGGCGTGGAGACGCGCTCGAGCGCGCCCGTAACCGTCCTGAGGGACAAGACCTGCCATGCCCAGGGCGCCCCCGGCCTCTATCCAAGCGGAGAGGGCGCCGGTTACGCAGGCGGCATCATGAGCGCTGCGACCGACGGCATCCGCTGCGCCCGCGCGCTGATCGCGGACCTATCGTAGCCCCCTACCTCCGCGGCTACGCCGCCGCAGGCGAGCAAGCCATCGACCGGACGGCTGCAGCCAACCGACCCGAAACACGAACCGCCCCCGTGCCGCGGACGCCTCAACGCGAGTCCGAAGCACGGGGGCGGTTTCCCAGCCGAATCATTCAGTCGAAAACGCCGGCGGAAGGATCGAAGACCTCGAGCGGCGTGAACCCCGTCCTCGATTCATAACCGATCTCGACGATACGCCCCTCGTCCACTGGAAAGGCAAACGCCGCCGCCTCGTCACCGGAGTCAAGCAGGATCTGCTCGCACACCCGCTTATGGGTCACGGCGAGCACGCATTCATGGCAGGGCCGCTCCATGATGGACCGGATCGAGTCCGTCACGCGCGCGCGAAACGCGGCTATGGACTCCCCGCCGAAGGGGACATAGAAGTCGTCCGGCATGACGGGAAGGTCGAGGTCCCGCGTCAAGCCCTCGAACGAGCCGAAGCACCGATCCTTCAATCCCTTGTCGCGCTTGTAGGGCATGCCGGGGACCGCGAGCTCGGCGGTATCGCATGCCCGCTCGGAGCAGCTGGCGTATACGTGGTCGAACTCGAGGTCGCGCTCGATGAACCAGACCGCCGCCCGACGCGCCTGCTCGACGCCTGCGGCGGTAAGGGGAGAGTCGCACCATCCCTCTTTGCGCCCCAAGACATCAAACAGCGTCTCTCCGTGGCAAAGAAGATAGAGCCTGGACATATGATTCCCACACCAGCGCTACGCCGCGCTCTCGGCCTTCGCATTCCGGCGGAACGGGCAGGAGCCCTTGACCGGCTCGACGCCGCTCAGGACGATGGCTCCGTACACGAAGCCCCAGCCGGCGAGGAACAACTCGAGGCAGGAGAGCGCGACGGAGGCGCCCTCGCCCGCGAAGTTCATCATATTGAAGAACGAGACCGCCCAGATGGCGGCAGCGAGAACAAGCGTCACGAACCAGCGGCCGACATGCTTGCGGTCCATCTCAAGAGCGATGAACATCACGTAGAACGCCAGGAAGATGCCGACGAACGCATACGTGAGCGAGAACACCTTGATATCGTACGGGAAGAACAGCTCCCAGAAGCCGCCGACGAACATGAGGGCGCCCAGGACGGGCTCGGTCCAACCGAGCACCCAGGTGGACGTCGACACGAACGAGGCGATGAAGGTCGCAGCGCCCAGGACGATGCCGATCCAGGGCAGCATCTCGAGCAAGCCGGCAAGACCGTTGTGCGGCGTGATCATGAACATGCCGAGACCGCCCTCAACAGGCGTGACATACATGTAGATCGCGAACAGGAAGCAGAATGCGGCCATGATGACCAGGTTCCACTTAACCGCGAGCAGCTTCTTTCCCATATCCTCTAGCATCTCGACCCCTTATTCACATCCGTAGGTCCTCTGCGGCGCGCACCGCACTTCGTACATCTGCAACAGTATACACCCTAGCCCGGCAGGAACCATGCGCCCAGCGCGCGATGAACAACGTTCATTGAGCAGGCTCCTCCCGATATCGACCTTATGCTTCAAGGGAGACGCGTCAACAACATCTGGTAGCGCGCGCCTTCGCGCGACCTGCTATGCGAAAGGCCATCCCGAGCCATGCAAGCAGATGGGGAGCGCGCACCGAAGCCGCGCCCGCAAGGGCTCACGCCTCGTCTCGCCGAACAGAGATCCAGCAAGCTCCCTAGCGTTTGCCGAAGCGCGCGCCCTTGCGCACGCGGCCGCTCGCGAAAGCGGAGCCCTTGCGGGCATCGCGGCGCAGGCGCTCGATGACATCGTCCTCGCTCGCGCCCTCGGCGAGCGCCCGCAGGTGGACGACTGCATCGCGCAGGCGCGCGGCCTCCTCGAAATCCATCGCCTCGGACGCGGCGCGCATGTCGTCCTCCATCTGCTGGATGACGCGCTGGAGCTCCTCGGGCGGCAGCTCGGCGAGCTCCTCCGCCAACCGCTGTCCCGTCGAAGCCGAGGACGCGGGCGCGGCGTCCGCCCCATCCTCCCCTGCCGGCGTGAAGAACTCGCCGTGACCGAGCGAGTCGCCCCGGCTTCGATCGCGCTTGCCCACCGTCTCGGCCGCCTCGGAGATGAAGCTCGAGATGTCGCTGATCGCCTTGCGCACCGTGCGCGGCTCGATCCCATGGTCCTCGTTGTACTTCATCTGGATGGCGCGGCGGCGCGAGGTCTCGTCGATCGCCTCGCGCATCGAATCGGTGATGGTGTCCGCATACATGATGACCTCGCCCTCGGCGTTGCGCGCCGCGCGGCCGATGGTCTGGATGAGCGACCGGCGGTTGCGCAGGAAGCCCTCCTTGTCGGCATCGAGGATCGCGACGAGCGACACCTCGGGCAGGTCGAGACCCTCGCGCAGCAGGTTGATTCCCACCAAAACGTCGATCTTGCCCTCGCGCAGGCTTCGCAAAATCTCGACGCGGTCGAGCGTAGCGGTGTCGGAGTGCATGTAGTTAACGTGCACGCCAGCGTCGAGCAGGTGGTCGGTCAGGTCCTCGGCCATGCGCTTGGTAAGCGTGGTCACCAGCACGCGCTCGTGGCGCGCGGTGCGCTCGCGGATCTCGTCCAGCAGGTCGTCGATCTGCCCGCGCACGGGGCGCACGTCGATCTTGGGGTCGAGCAGGCCCGTGGGGCGGATGATCTGCTCCACGTTGTTCTGGCTCACGCGCAGCTCGTAATCGCCCGGGGTGGCCGACACGTAGATGAACTGCGGGATGCGCGCCTCGAACTCGTCGTAGCGCAGCGGGCGGTTGTCCAGCGCGCTGGGCAGGCGGAAGCCGTGCTCGACCAGCGTGACCTTGCGCGACCGGTCGCCCTCGTGCATGCCGCGGATCTGCGGCACGGTGACATGGCTCTCGTCGATGATGCAGAGCATGTCCTTGGGGAAGTAGTCGATGAGCGTGAACGGCGGCTCGCCGGGCTTGCGGCCGTCGAGGTGGCGCGAGTAGTTCTCGATGCCGTTGGTGAATCCCATGGTCTCGAGCATCTCGAGGTCGTAGTCGGTGCGCTGCTGCAGGCGCTGGGCCTCGAGTAGCTTGTCGGACGCCTTGAGCTCGGCCACGCGGGCCTCGAGTTCTTCCTCGATGGTCTTCAGCGCGGCGGTGACCTTGGGTTTCTCCGTCACGTAATGGGAGGCGGGCCACACGGGGATGGCGTCGTACTCGCGCAGCATCTCGCCCGTGACCTCGTCGATCTCGGCGATGAGCTCCACCTCGTCGCCGAAGAACTCGAAGCGCAGGGGATGCTCGGCGTAGGGCGGGTAGACGTCGACGACGTCGCCGCGGACGCGGAAGCACCCGCGCGAGAGGTCGTAATCGTTGCGGTCGTACTGGATGTCGATGAGCGCGTGGATGAAGTCATCGCGCTCGAGCGGGACCTTCTTATCGATATTGGGTGCCAGGCCGGCGTAGTCCTCGGGGCTGCCGATGCCGTAGATGCACGAGACGGAGGCGACGACGATGACGTCGCGGCGGGAGAGCAGGGACGCCGTCGCCTGATGGCGCAGCATCTCCACCTCCTCGTTGATCGAGGAGTCCTTCTCGATGTAGGTGTCGGACTGCGGGACGTAGGCTTCCGGCTGGTAGTAATCGTAGTAGGAGACGAAGTAGACCACGGAGTTATGGGGGAAGAACTCCTTGAGCTCGCTGGCGAGCTGCGCGGCGAGCGTCTTGTTGGGAGCCATCACGAGCGTGGGCTTGCCGAGCGCCTCGATGGTCTTTGCCATGGTGAACGTCTTGCCGGAGCCTGTAACGCCCAGCAGCACCTGGTAGCGGTCACCGTCCTGAACGCCCTTCACGAGCGAGGCGATGGCCTGGGGCTGGTCGCCGGAGGGCTCGAAGGGCGAGACGACCTCGAACTTGGCCGGCTCCCCCAGGACGCCGAACCTGCGCAGCTCGCCGCCGACGCGCTCGACCTCGAAACTCTCCATACCGCCCGCCTCTCATCCAATGCGCCGCGCCCCCTCGCCAGGAAGGGGCCGGCGTCCCCGGTTGCGCACTATCGTACAAGTGTTCTAGCTATTTCACAAGACGGGACGCTCCGCGGACTCGCCGAGCCGCGGTGAGCGCGGACGGAGCAGCGGCGCGATAAATGCTCTAGAGAAACGCCTCGGGATAGATCTGGCGGTAGCGATCGTGCGCGTTGTTCACGCGGATGAGATAGGCCTGCGTCTCGGGGAAGGTGATCGCGTTATGCAGCACCGTGTCCTCCTGCGCCCAATCATCCACGTTGCCCATGCCCGCGTTGTAGGCCGCGATGGCCCGGTCCGTCGCCCCGTTGAAGTAGCGTATGAGATAGGACAGGTAGGCGCATCCGAACTCGATGTTCGTCGCCGGGTCCTCCAGGTTCTCAGCAGAATACGCGTCACCGTCCACGATGCCCTTGATGACCATATCCTGGGCGGTCTCGGGCATCAACTGCATCAGGCCGCGCGCGCCCTGGCTCGAACGCGCCTCCGGGTCCCACCCCGATTCGGTCTCGATCACGGCGGCGACCAGATACGGATCGACGCCGTGCGCGGCGGCCGAGGACGTGATCTCGTCCTCGTAGTGCAGGGGGTAGATGGTTGAGAACAGCAGCGCCGGCGCGTAGGAATACACCGAGGCGACGACGCCCATCAGCGCGATCGCGAGCAAGGGCACCACCCGGTACCACGCGAGAAAGCGCACGCGCGCCCTAGACATGGGCGACTCCCAGCTCCTCCAGCAGGGCATCGAGCGAGTCGAAGAGAGAGTCGTCGGCCGCGCTGTTGTCGATCGAGCGAGTCGCGAGAGCGAGCAGGCGCTCGTCCGACGGCTGGCATTCGGCACGACGGTCGAAATCATCCGCATCCATGCCGCGCTCGATAGCGCGCACACGCCGGGCCTCGAGCGGAGCCGTTATGGCGATGACCTCGTCTGCCAGCGCGAAAGCGTCCTCGAACCCCTCGGGTGCCGAGACCTCGACGACGGCGAACGGATGCTCGGGAACCATGACCGAGCAGCAGTTGGCGGGCAGCAGGCGCAGACCCAGCTGCTCGAGCACCACCGGATGGACGATGGCGTTCAGGCGCGCGGTGTCCTCGGGCGTGGCAAACGCGCGGTCGGCGAGGACGGCGCGGTCGATGCCGCCGTTGGCGTTCACGACATCCCATCCGAACTCGGCGGCGATCTCGTCGACCACGGCAGAGCCCGGCTGGTAGAGGTCCTTGGCGAGCTCATCGAGATCGATGCGCAGCGCACCGCGGCGCTCGAGGTAGCGAGCGGCCGTCGACTTGCCCGAGGCGATGTTTCCTATGAGAAAGAGCGTAATCATAGCTCCCTATCTTACGCATCGGACGACTTGCGGGCGCTTGAAGCGCGCGTCTCCGTTCGAACTCCACGGGCACGGGCGGGGCGCACGACGCCGAGCAGGCAGACCATGAGCGCAGCCAGCGCGAGGACGCCCCCGACGCATCCGATCGACCCGATGGCGCCATGGGAGACCACGACCCCTCCCAGCGCGCTGCCGATGCCGATACCCAGGTTGAAGATGCCCGAGTAGATCGACATCGCGACGGCGGAGTCGTCCTTATCGCACCAGCGGATGATCTCCGATTGGTACGCGATGCTGAACGCCGTTCCGAACAGCCCCCACACGGCGCAGGCGAGCGCGAGCGCCCCGAAAGAACCGGCCATCGGACGCAAGACCAGCAGCGGAAGCGCGACGCCGGCGCAGGAAGCGAGCATGAAGAACGTCCTCCGGCGATCGTAGTACCTGGTGAGCAGCGCGCTCCCCGCAAGTCCCGCCGCCCCGAAGACGGTGAGCAGCCCGGTGATGACATCGGGCGATAGCCCCGCCATCTGCTGCATGAACGGCTCGATGTAGCTGTAGCCGGTATAGTATCCCGACGCGAACAGGATGGTCATGGCGTAGATGCCCATGAGCACCGGGTTCTTCAAGAGGAGGGGCAGGCGGCGCAGCGTAAAGGGCTCGCCCGCGGGCATCTTGGGAAAGCAGGCGGCCAGGTACGCGGCGATGGCGAACGATACGACGCCGACCAGGCCAAACGTCATCCTCCAGCCCAGCACGAGCCCGATCGCCCTGCCCAAGGGCAACCCCAAGATCATGGCGACGGACGTACCTGTCGCGACCATGCTCACGGCAAGCGAGCCGTGCTGCGGAGCAACAAGGCGGGACGCCGCGACCGAGGCGATCGACCAGAAGACGGCGTGCGCGGCGGCGACGACCAGGCGCGCCAGGATGAGGATCGGATAGGTCGGGGCGACAGCCGACAGGAACTGGCCGAGCGAGAACACCGCGACCACCGCGACGAGCAGCCGTTTGAACTCGACGCGGGACGCCGCCATCATGAGGGGAAGCGACAGCACCATCACCGCCCAGGCGTACACGCTGATCATGATGCCCGCCTGAGCCTCGCTCAACCCGAAGCTCGCGGCGATATCGGTCAGCAACCCGATCGGCATGAACTCGGACGTGTTGAATACGAAAGCAGAGCAGGTCATGCCGGCAAGCGGCAGCCACTGCTTCATCGTGATGGCGCTCTTCATACGCATCCCCCAAAACGATCGACGTCGGTCGAACCGAGCAAGCCGGCACGGCCTGGAAACGAAACCCGGGCGTCGAAGCGCACCCGCATGCGACCGATCCCGCTCAATCGCACGGGTCCGCATGATATACCCCCTCCATACGAGCGACGTAAAGGTTACAGAGTATTAATGCGAACACATGTTTGTGTCTGTGCTACACTGGAGAATCACGGAAGACGGCTCGGATTCGGTTGGGAGGGGATGGCGCCATGGATGAGCGAATCGACCGCAAGGGCTCGCGGGCGCGCGACATCATCGACAAGATCGTCGCCGACGAGCGCTTTCGCGCCAGCACCCACTTCTCATCGACCGTCTATCGCGACGAGCCGATCATAACCACCGGGCGCCAGATGGCGGGATACCTTCCCCGGGAATACTCCGCCATGAAGTCGATCTCGCGCTGGGACGAGCAACCGGGCGGCGACCGCGGCAGATGGCTCAGCGAGGCGGAGCTCTTCTACCGGCAGGGCCTCGCGCTCGCATCCGTCGAGGACGATTGCCCGTATCGAGGGGTCTACAAGGCTTCCTATCCAACATACAGCTCGATGAGCGACCGGCAGCTCCGCGGCTACGTCACGTGGCGCACCGCTGTCCGCCGCGGCGAGATAGCCCGCACGTCCCCCGCATTCGCCCTCGTGTACCTGCAGGAGCTCATCTGCGGCATCGGGGTCGGGAGTCCTCGCGAAGGGCTCGACGCGCTGCTATCGTTCGCCGAGGCGTACCGGGGCATATCCCCCGAGGTCGACCGGCGAGCCCCCGTTTGGATCCAGGATTACGCGGTCTATCACGGGTTGGCGCCCGCCATGCTGCCCGCGACCGCGCAAGCGGTCCGAGACGAGCTCATCCTCCAGCTTCGCGGAGCATTGGAGCAGGGCAGGAAGGAGACGGGACTTTCGGCGGACCGCCAGCCCAGGAGGCGCCGTGGCGTCCTCGAGGGGCTCGAGGACGCCACCTCGTCATCCCTCTTCACGGCCGGCCGCGCCCTCGCCGACGCGGCAGAGCGGCGCCCCGCACCGGGGCCCGATCGGGCGGACCCGCGCGCCGCCGACCTCGCACACGTCGTCGGCGCGGTCCTCCTTCGCCTGGACGACCATCATCGGCGCACCAGGAAGACGACGCTCGACGCCGCGCTGTTCGGCGAGGAGCTCGAGCTCCCCTACACCATGTTCGCGTCCGCCGTGTTCTTCGATCCGCACGTCCACGCGGATTGCGAGGTGCGGCTCAGCCCCATCCACCGCTACCGCTGCCGAAAGGGCCTGTGGACCTGCTCCCGCATACACGGCGAGGCAGCCGGGGCGATACGGCTGAACGAGATCCTGGAAGCCGTGGAGCGCACCGCGCGCGATTCATGGAACGCTCCCCAGAAGGATCGGAGCGACGCGCCGGCGACCGGGCCGGAGGTCAGGGGCGCCATACCGAAATACCTGGTGAAGATCATCCAGAGCGAGGTCGACGCGCGCGGCGCCTGGCGGGCGGCCAACAAGCCCGTCGTCTTCACCATCGACCCCTCGAAGCTCGCCGGCATCCGCCAGACCGCAGCGCAGACGAGAGAAGCGCTCCTCATCGAAGAGGAGCGCTCAGACGACACCGAGGGCTCCGCCTTGATCGAGAGCGCGGCCCGCGCATATGACGAGAATGGCCCGGCCTTCGAGATACCCGAGATGGCGACGCGGGCATCGCGGGCCCCGGCTCCGCAACCCGCGCCGTCCCCGCAGGCGACGCCGGAGTCTGCCTCCCCGCCGGCACGGCCCCCTCGAACGACGCCGGATTCGGATGCGCAGCCGGCACCCGGACTTCGCGCCGCCCCGGAAGGCGGAGCGGATGGCGGCCCGCTCGACCCGGCGCAGCTCGCCTATCTCGCAGCCCTTCTCGACGGCGGCGCGCCGCCCGCTACCGCCATCTCGGAAGACCTGCTCGTCGACGCCGTCAACGAGGCGCTCTTCGACCTGATCGGAGACACCGTCATCGAGTTCGGGGCAGACGGCGCCCGCATCATCGAAGATTACCGTACCGACCTTGAAGGGATCGTTCACCATGGTTAGCATGCCGAGCTCGCGACCAATCGATATCGACGGCGCGCCGCGCGTTCCCAAGCGCATCGCCGCCGTCATCCTCAACTCGCTGAAAGGCGGCGTCGTGCCGCGAATCGGCCTGCCGTACATCACCGTCGGCCGCGAGACCGAGATTCGCGCCCTGCTCACGGACCTCGACCTCATCGAACACGGCGGCGCGTCCTTCCGCTTCCTCGTGGGACGCTACGGAGCGGGCAAGAGCTTCCTGCTCCAAACGATCCGCACGCACGCCATGGGCGAGAACTTCGTGGTAGCAGATGCCGATCTCTCCCCCGAGCGTCGCCTGCAGGGCGGGCAGGGACAGGGCCTCGCCACCTATCGCGAGCTCATCCGCAACCTCTCGACCAAGACGCGGCCGGAAGGCGGGGCCCTCACGCTGGTCCTCGATCGCTGGGTGGCATCGATGCGCGAGCCCGCGGCGGACGCTCCCTCCTCCCCCATCGACCCGGCGGACGGCGGCGAGCAGCGCGCCCGCGCGTTCTGCCGCCCCTTGGAAGACATGGTGCACGGATTCGATTTCACCCAGATGCTGATCAGGTACTTCCAGGCCACCTGCGAGGGGGACGAGCTCACGAGAAGCGCCGTCACGCGCTGGCTCCGCGGTGAGTTCAGGACCAAGACCGAGGCGCGCGCGGAGCTCAAGACGAGCACGATCATCGGCGACGACGATTGGTACGACTACATCAAACTGCTCGCGGCGTTCCTGCAGGGCGCGGGCTACAAGGGACTGCTCGTGCTCATCGACGAGCTCGTCAACCTCTACAAGATCCCCAACGCCATCACCCGCCAGTACAACTACGAGAAGATCCTGCAGATGTACAACGACACCCTGCAGGGAAAGGCGACGCACCTGGGCATCATCCTCGGCGGAACGCCGACCTCGGTCGAAGACCGGCGACGCGGCGTCTTCAGCTACGAGGCGCTTCGCAGCCGGCTCACGCAGGGGCGCTACGCGCGCGACGACATGCGCGATATGCTCGCCCCCATCATCCGCCTTCACCCCCTCAGCTACGAGGAGCTCCTGATCCTCATCGAGAAGCTCGCGCAGATCCACGCAGGGTACTTCGGATACGCGCCCGCGATCACGGAGCAAGACCTCGTCGACTTCCTCACCGCTGAATTCAGCCGCGTCGGGGCGGAATCCCACCTCACCCCGCGCGAGGTCATCCGCGATTTCATCGAGCTGCTCGATATCGCCTTCCAGAATCCCGGCACCGCGATCGGCGACCTACTCGGCGATCGCGGTGAAGTGAGGCCGGCGACGACCCCGCAGCCGCATGACCCGACGCGCGACGAGGCCGACTTCGCCGAGTTCACGATCTAGGCGGCCGGCTATGAAAAAAACGGGCGGATCCCCGGAGGCCCTCCGCGAGATCCGCCCGCTCGTGCAGCGCGCACGGCGTCGCTATTCGTCAGCGCCCTGTGGACGAAGCGCCTCGGCGGACTCCGCAACCACGTCGGCGTCGGAACGGCAGCCGTCGGCGTCGCGCTCGAGTTCGTGAATGAGCTCGCAGTACGCGTTCTCGGGCGCAATCTTGATGGGAGCCTTCTTCGCGTACAGCTTGACGGCGCCCGCCGACTTCGTGATGGGCTGCAGCGTACCCGCTCCGGCGACGCAGCCGCCCGGGCACGCCATCCCCTCGAGCAGGTAGCCGTCGAACTTGCCCTTCACGGCGGCCTTCATCATCTTGCGGCACTCATCGAGACCCTCGGCGTTCGTGACGTGGACCTCCATATCGGGGTGCTCGCGATGGATGGCGTTCACCACCGCGTTCGCGACGCCGCCTGCGACCGCGAAGGCGCGGCCGTCGGCGCTGGCGACGTCGAAATCGCTCGAACCCTCGCCCGCGAGCTTCGTGTAGTCGATGCCCTTCGCCTCCATCATGCCCGCCATCTCTTCAAACGTGAGCACGAAGTCGACCTCGCTCTTCACGCTCTTGCGCTGCGCCTCGAGCTTCTTGGCCGAGCAGGGGCCCACGAACACGATCTTCGCCGCGGGATGCTGCTTGCGGATGAGGCGCGCGGTGAGCGTCATGGGCGTGAGCGCCATGGATACGCAGTTCGCATGCTCGGGGAACTCCATCTTCGCCATGACCGACCAGGCCGGGCAGCACGAGGTTCCCATGAACGGGATCTTCTCGGGCACCTCCTCGAGGAAGTCCTCCGCTTCCTGGACCGCGCACAGGTCGGCGCCGAGCGCGACTTCCTCCATGCCGGTGAAACCGAGCTCCTTGAACGCCTCGCGGAGCTTGTCGACGTTGCCGCGGCCGCCGAACTGGCCCACGAACGCCGGGGCAACCTCGGCGATGACCTCGTCACCGGCCTGGATGGCCTGGATGACCTGGAAGATCTGGCTCTTATCGGCGATGGCTCCGAAGGGGCAGTTGACGAGGCACTGGCCGCATGAGACGCAGCGGCTGTAGTCGATGCGGGCGCGGCCCTGCTCGTCGGAGCTGATCGCGTTCATGCCGCACGCCGCTGCGCACGGGCGCTCTCGATGCTGGATGGCGCCGTAGGGGCACACGCTCGCGCAGCGGCCGCACTTGATGCATTTATCCTGGTCGATATAGGCCTTCTTGTCCTTGAAGGTGATCGCCCCCTTGGGGCAGATCTCGCGGCACGGATGCGCCAGGCATCCCTGGCACGCATCGCTCACGCGATAGGAATCCTCTTCGCACGCATTGCACGCGAACTTGATGACGTTGATGAGCGGCGGCTCGTAGTAGCGCTCGGGCTGAGCCGCCTCGGCGACGCCCTCGGAGAGCTTCGCGGGCTTGTCCACGCCCTGCAAGGGCAGGCCCATGGCGAGGCGGATGCGCTCGCCGACGATGGCGCGTTCCAGAAACACGCTCTCGCGGTACGTCGCGACATCCCCCGGGATGATCTCGTATGGCAGTTCGTCCACCCAGGCGAAATCGCCCGACTGGCTCTCATATGCAAGGCGCGCGACCTCGCGGAATACGGTACGGCGGATCTGGGCGAGGCTGGTGTAGACCCCGCGCATCGAGTTGCCCATGGCTGCTTCCCCTCTGATGAGCATGAGACGGATGGCTTTATTCTATATGTTACGCGTCAGCGCTCCGCTTCTTTTTCCGAACGCAACCAACGAATACTTGGCCTATCAGCCGAATGCTTCTATGCTAGAATAGAACGCGTGTTCGCTTTGAGAGAGGAGGGGCCTGTGGCGACGTTCGACCGCTATGCGCCGTTCATCCAGGATTTCATCTACGGCAGCAGCTGGGAGAGCCTGCGGTCGATCCAGGTCGCCGCGGCCGAGGCGATCTTCGACACGGACGAGAACGTGCTGCTCACCGCCAGCACCGCCTCGGGAAAGACCGAAGCCGCCTTCTTCCCCATCCTCACGGAATTCTGGCAGGACCCTCCCGCAAGCGTCGGGGCGATCTACATCGGACCGCTCAAAGCGCTCATCAACGACCAGTTCATGCGCCTGAACGACCTCTGCGAGGAGGCCGGTATCGCGGTGTGGCACTGGCACGGGGACGTTTCCGCTTCTCATAAGGCGAAGATGCTGAAGCATCCGGGCGGCATCCTCCAGATAACGCCGGAATCGCTCGAGGCGCTCCTGCTGCACAAGCACGCCCTCGTGCCCCGCCTGTTCCACGACCTGCGCTACGTCGTTATCGACGAGGTCCACTCGCTCCTGCGCGGGGACCGGGGCGGCCAGGCGCTCTGCCTCATCGAGCGCCTCTCCCGTATGGCTGGCGTCAATCCGCGGCGCATCGGCCTTTCGGCAACCATAGGAGATCCGGAGCGCGCGGGCGCCTTCCTCTCCTCCGGAACGGGACGCGGATGCATCATCCCCCGGTTCGAGGAGCCGCGGCGCGTCTGGCGCCTCTCGATGGAGCATTTCTATATCGAGGGTCCGCAGGCGAGCGAGCGGGCGCTGCAGAGCACCTCGAACGTCCAACAGGCGGACGTGCTCTCGGTCGAGCGCATCGACCGAGATGGCGCGCGCCGCCCGAACGACGGGAGGGAGCTGCCTCCCTCGCCGGGTCCCATGGGAGACGTCACGGTCCTCGACGCCGAGGAGCATGCGCTGCTCGCCCCCACCGACGTGGCCCCGCAGCACGCCGATCCGGGCATCGGCTACATCTTCGAGCGCACGCGCGGGCGCAAATGCCTGGTGTTCGTGAACTCGCGCGAGGAAGCCGAGGCGGTGTGCTCGGTCCTGCGAAGCTATTGCGAGGCGCGCCACGAGCCCGACCACTTCCTCATCCACCACGGCAACCTCTCGGCGAGCTACCGGGAGACGGCCGAGGGCATCATGCGCGACGAGGAGCAGACCCAGACCACCGTGACCACGGCGACGCTCGAACTCGGCATCGACATCGGCAGGCTCGAGCGGGCCTTCCAGATCGATGCGCCCTTCACCGTGTCGAGCTTCCTGCAGCGCATGGGGCGCACCGGCCGGCGCGATGAGCCGCCCGAGATGCACTTCGTCATGCGCGAGGAACAACCCGAGCCGCGAACCATGATGCCCGAATCGGTTCCCTGGAAACTCATCCAGGGTATCGCCCTGGTCCAACTCTACCGCGAGGAGAAATGGGTCGAGCCGCCCGCGCTCGACCGCCTCCCCTACAGCCTGCTCTACCACCAGGTGATGTCGACGCTCGCCTCATGCGGGGAGCTGTCGCCCGCAGAGCTCGCGCAACGCGTGCTCACCTTAAGCTACTTCCACCGCGTATCGGCAGACGACCTGCGAGCCCTTCTTCGCCATCTGCTTGAGACCGAGCATATCGAGCAGACCGAGACCGGCGGCCTCATCGTAGGGCTCGCCGGCGAGCGCGTCACCAACTCCTTCAAGTTCTACGCCGTCTTCCAGGAAAACGAGGAGTTCACCGTGCGCTGCGAATCTGCAGAGCTCGGCACCATCGTCAACCCCCCGCCGGCGGGCGAGCGCATCGCCATCGCGGGCCACTGCTGGCTGGTGGAAGAGGTCGACTGGAAGCGGCATCTCGTTTTCTGCACCCAGGTGAAGGGGCGCGTCCCCGCCTATTTCGGAGACTGCGCGGGCGATATCCACACCCATGTGCTGGAGCGCATGAAACGGGTTCTCGAGGAGCATCAGGCGTATCCGTACCTGCTGGGCAACGCACGCGCGCGGCTCGCCCAGGCGCGCCACGTTGCCGAAAACGCCGGCGTCACCGGAGCCGCGGCTCGACCGCTCATCAACCTGGGAGGAGAGACCTGGGCCCTCTTCCCCTGGCTGGGTAGCTACGCCTTTCTCGCTCTGGAGCGCCTTCTCAAAATCAAGTGCGCGGGCGAGCTCGGACTCAAGAAGCTCGACCCGTCCCGCCCCTATTTCATGATGCTGCACATGAAGGCAGACGAGCAGACGTTCTACGAAGTCGTCGCCGCCGGAGCCGAAGCGGATTTCGAACCGATCGAGCTCGTGTACCCCGGCGAGGTCCCGTACTTCGACAAATACGACGAGATGCTCCCCGCCGAGCTGGTGCGCAAAGGATTTGCGGAAGGCGTGCTGGATATCGAGGGCATGCGCGAGCGCGTGCTGGGATGGCGAGCGACCTATGCGTCTCCTATCTGGAGCTAGCGAGCGCGCTCACTTCCAGAACCCGCCCCGCATCCGCGACGCGGGGCGGGGCGGGGTCCTCGCAGCGCCCGGTCAATCCCTCATCGGCGAACCGAGGAAATCGGCGTCGAAGGGAATGGCGTCGGCAAACTCGACATCGGCGTCCGTCGCGATGACGAGGTAGTTGTCCTCGCCGCCGAACTCCTCATCGGCACACGGGAGGATGTGGACGCGGCGGAACACGAGCGAGAGCGTCGCCGCTACGTCCCGTAGGAACGAAAGGTCCGACCCGCCGCCGCGCGAGACCACGTTGGCAAGGTAAAGCCCGCCGGGAACGAGACGACGGCGCACCGCCGCCATGGCCTCGTACGTCGCCAGGGCCCGCACGGGCTCGCTCCCATGGAAGCAGTCGTTCACGATGGCGTCATATCGCTCGAAACCGCGCGAGCGCGCAAGAGGCGCAGCCGCGTCGCGCGCTTCCGGCAGGCTGACCTCGAAATCATCGTCGGCTCCCTCGATGAACGAACGGGCGTCGGCGATGAAGACGCGCAGCCGGTTGCGCGTGCACTCGGACGAGGAGGCGAGGCGCTCCTCGAGCTCGTCGAGGAAGAACCAGCGCCGCGCCGCATCGACGACAGCGGGGTCGATCTCGACGACATCCAGCGAGATGCCGGACCTCGAGGAAAGAAGGTGCTTGGGATAGGCGAAGCCGCCGCCTCCGAGCATGAGGACCTCGGTCACGCCGTGCCCGAACGTCGAAGCGAGGGGCGTCTCCGATTCGAACATGGCGTCGAAGCCGCGATAGTACTCGAAAACCGGTTCGAACCGGCGCTCGTCGAGATAGGTGGCCGACTGGAACACGCCGCCGGCGCGCAGGACACGCACGTTCTCCTCGGCCGTGTACACCGTGGCGAAGCCCGCCGTCGTTCGCACGAGATGGGCGTCACGCCGACGCGCCCAGGCGCAAGCCGCCGCACCCGCCACCGCCGCGCCCACCGCTGCCGCGGTGATGAAGGCCGGGCGCGCCCCATTCCCACGACCCATAGACGCTCACCGATTCCCTTCCATCGCATCCAGCAGAACCCGCTGCTGGTACAGCCCGCGGTCGACGAATCCCAGGCTGCGGTAGTACTCGCGCGTGCCCACCGCGCTGATCACGTTGACCCGCGCATAGCCGGCCTCGGCGGCGAGCGCGCAGGCCCGCTCCACCAGCTGCCTGCCCAAGCCCGTGTGCTGCGCGGCGTCTCCGGACTCGCCCAGACGCGCTACGGCGCCGTACACGTGCACCTCGCGAATCATGGCCTCTCCGGGCTTTACGGGCAGCTCGTCCGCATGGTCGCGCACGTACGCGGGATGAGGCAACGACAGGCGCAGGAAGCCGGCGATGCGCCCGGCGCCATCGACCCACTGCAGGAATCGCTCGCTCGTGTTGGAGGTCTCATACGGCACCGCCTCGAGCCGCAGGCTATCGCGGTCCAACCGGTCCGTGCCCACCTCGCGGAAGCGGATCTCGCGCACGCGGCCGCCGCGCGGCAGGCGCTGCTCGACGAGCTGGCGCAGGTTCGGCTTCTTGTTGCCCGCCTTGATGTCGTTGGACGAGAAATCGCGGATCATCCGCGAGATGCGGCAGAAATCCGGCGTCGCCAGCACGTCGCTCGCCAGCACGTCCATGAGCACGTCCTCGGGATACGGCTCCCAGGCGCCCTCGTCATAGCGGCGGCACAGGCGCGCCCCCTCGATCAGGGCGCACGGATAGAGCTTGATCTCATCGGGCTGGAAGGGAGCCTCGGCGACCAGGCGTGCGTAGTCGCGCTTATCGCCATCCGGCGTGGCGCCGAGCAGGTTCACCATCGCGTGCGCGTGGATCTTGAAGCCGAAGGCGCGCAGCAACTCGAAGGCGCGCGCGATCGCCGCCACGCGGATGCCGCGGTCGTTCATATCGAGGATGCGCTGGTCAAGGCTCTGAATGCCCATCTGGATCTTGGTGGCGCCGAGCCTCCTGATCAACGTGAGCGCCTCCGGCGTCACGGCATCGGGGCGCGTCTCGATAACCAGGCCGACGACGCGATGGCGGGCGGTCTCGTTGGCACGCTGCTGGACCTCGAGCTCCTCGAACGTCGCGCGCTGCATCTCGGCGGCGGCCGCCCACGCACCGCTCTCCCCGTACAGGGCGTGGTGGGCGCGGTTGTACGTCAAGACGCCGGCGTCGATTTCATCCTGGACCACCGCCGCCTCGGCGGCGAACCCCGCCTCGTCGCAAGGAAACCCGTGCTCCCCGTAGAACGCCCTGCGCGCCGCGACGCGCGGCGGCAGCCCGGCGACGTCTGCGGACCCCGTGGGCGGCGCGTCGCGGGCGCCTTCGCCCAGAGCATCCCATCCCGCGAGCAGGGGATTCGACGAGACGTCGGCGATCGCGGAGTCGTTCAGCGCCCGGAAGAGCTCCGTGACGAACCACACCTGGTAATCGCGCGGATAGTCGCTCCACGTACCGCCCAAGATGATGAGCTCGACCTTGTCGATGGCATGCCCCATCTGCGACAACGCGGTCAGGCGCGCGGACACCTGCAGGTAGGGGTCGAACCAGTTCTGCTCGGCGCGCTCGCACGCGGGCTCGCCGTGCAGGTAGCTCTTGGGCATCCGGATGTCGTTGGGGCAATAAAGGCAGTCGCTCGAGCACGGCCAGGGCTTGGTGATGACGGTGATCGTCGCGACCCCCGAAGCGGTCCGACGGGGCTTCATACGCAAGGAGCGCAGCAGCCGTTCCTCGAGGTCGGGCGTAACCCCCCATGATTCCCATCGCTCGGGGTCGTCGCGCTTCACGGCCTGGTAGAAGGGCAGCAGCCTGCGCTTGGCGAAGGCGCGCTTGTCGCCGCCGGCCTCGCGGGCGCGGGCGTTGATGAGCTTGTCCAGGCGACGGTCGTCTACCACGAGGCCGCCGCGCAGGTCATCGAGTATGTTCAAGATAATCTGTTCCATGACACGAGATTGTACCGCAGGCGATCGCGCCGCGGCCCCGCAGGGCGTCGCTCGCGCCCGCGGCGCTGCAGGCGCGCGGGCGAATCCCCTGCGCGACGGCGCTCTTTTCCCGTAATCCGCGGAACCTCGAGAGGGCGGGGCCGCGCGATGCGCCACAATGGGGCGCGACGCCATCTTCCGCGCGCCGAAGCGCGGCGAACCCGCACGCGACCCCATCGAACGCATTTCCGGAGACAGCCATGGACGACAGCACGGCGCGCGAGCTCATCGCGCTCAACACCAGGTTCTATGCCGAGCACGCGGCATCGTTCTCGGCGACCCGCTCCGCCCCGTGGGAGGGATGGTGCCGCGTGGCCGACCGCGCGGCGCGGGCGCTCCCCCCATCCGATCGCGAGCTGCGCGTCCTCGACCTCGCCTGCGGAAACCTGCGCTTCGAACGCTTCATCGAAGCGGATGCCGTCCGCCCCGCCCGTATCGACGCCGTGGACAACTGCGACGACCTCGGACGAGGGGCGCTCCTTCCCGGCGTGCGCTACCACAGCATCGACATCCTGGAGGCGCTCATCGCTGGCGACGGCGCGGGGACGGATCCCTTCCCGCAGCTCGCGGGCGCGAGATACGACCTGTGCGCCTGCTTCGGCTTCATGCACCACGTCCCCGGCGCGCGCCTGCGCGAGCTCGTGCTCGAGCAGCTGGTGGAGCGCGCGCGGCCGCGCGGCCACATCGCCGTCTCGTTCTGGCAGTTCATGGATGACGACCGGCTCGCCCGCAAGGCCGCGGCCTCGCTCGAGGCGACGCGGACCGCACCGCCCTGGGACGGCTTCGACCCGAACGACCTGGAGCGGGGCGACCACCTGCTCGGATGGCAGAGAGATGCGGACGCCTACCGCTATTGCCACCACTTCGATGAAGCCGAGATCGACAGGCTCGCGTGCGGGGTCGCCGACCGCGCGGTCGAGGTCGATCGATTCTCGGCAGACGGCGCATCGCACGCGCTCAACCGCTATCTGATCTTGCAGAAGCGCTAGCCGGCCGCCGCAACCACCGCACGGACTGCACAACTCGCGCGCCCATCCCCGCTATCATGGAACATCGCAAGATTACCTACGCATGCAGGGAGAAACACGCGCATGGGCTCAACACGGGCAAGAACACCGAAGAACTTCGTGCTGGACGAGCGCCTCGAGCGCTATCGCGACGCCATCGAGTACGAGCCCGCGCGATGGGCCGGCCGCTGGACGCAGGCCGCCGCGCCCTCGATCGGAGCCGCGAACGGCAGCGCCCCCGCTTTCCGCGAGGTCCGGCTCGACCTGGGCTGCGGCAAGGGCAGCTACCTGGTCGCGGCCGCGCAGGCAGAACCCGACGTCCTGTTCATCGGCATCGACATGCAGCCCGTCTGCATCGCCTACGCCGCCCAGCGCGTCTGCGAGGCCGGCATCAAGAACGCGCTGCTCGTCCCCGGTAACGGCGAGAAGCTCGCGCACATGTTCGCCCCCGGCGAGCTCGCGTCGCTCACGCTCAACTTCCCCACCCCGCATCCGCGCAAGCGCGAGGCGGCCGAGCGCCTCACCACGCTGGACAACCTGCTCGGCTACCGCCCCCTGCTCGCCGAGGGAGGCACCATCGTGCTGCGCACCGACAGCGAGCCGCTCTTCGACTACTCGCTGCCGCAGTTCGAGGCCGCCGGCTTCACCGTGCGCTGGACCAGCCACGATGTTCGCGCCGACCACCCGTCCATCCCCATGAGCGAATACGAGGAGCGCCTGGTGGAAGAGGGCGCGACCGTCCACGGCATCTGCGGCGCGCTGGGCTGCGAACCCGCTCCCGAGCAACTCGAAGCCGGCCGCGAGCGCATGCTCGACAGCCTCTACGACTACATCCCCGACGACCTCTACGAGGGCGCCTATATCCCCCACGGCATGAACTTCGCCATCCAGGCGTTCCGCAACCGCCGCCGCAACCAGGCGCTGCGCGCGCAGCATGCCGCGTCCCCATCCACCGAGCCCCACGCAGAAGGGTGATCCCATGCCAGCTCTAACCCCGGAATTCGACGCATCCGCCCACGGATCGCTCGGCGCGCTCGCCCCGAGCTGGTGGGAACCGGCAGAAGGCGAGGAGGCCGAACCCTGGCTCGACCTCGAAACCGCGTACCAGCGCTTCCTCGAATGGGTCGAAGCGCGCGGCATCGAGCCCTGGGCGCATCAGGAGGAAGCCCTGTTCGCGCTCGCCGCGGGCAGCAACGTGATCCTGGGCACGCCCACGGGCTCGGGCAAATCGCTCGTGGCGATCGGTATGATGTTCATGGCCATGGCGACCGGCCAGCGCGGCTACTACACCGCGCCCATCAAGGCGCTGGTGAGCGAGAAATTCTTCTACCTGGTCGACATATTCGGCCGTGACAACGTGGGCATGATCACCGGCGACTCGCACATCAACACGGGCGCCCCCATCATCTGCTGCACCGCCGAGATCCTGGCCAACCAGGCGCTGCGCGAGGGCGAGGACACCGATATCGGCGTGGTGGCGATGGACGAATTCCACTTCTTCTCCGACCCCGATCGCGGATGGGCCTGGCAGGTGCCGCTGCTCACGCTGCCCCACACCCAGTTCATGCTCATGAGCGCCACCCTGGGCGACACCACGGCCATCGCCGACGCCCTCGAGCGCCACACCGGGCGCGACGTCGAGGTCATCGCCGACGCCCCGCGCCCCATCCCGCTTTCCTACGAGTACGTCAAGACCGGCCTCGAGGGCACGGTCGAGCTGGCGCTGCGCCAAGGCGACTCGCCCCTCTACATCGTGCATTTCTCCCAGGATGCGGCGCTTCAGAGCGCGCGTGCGCTGGCGAGCTACGGCGTCGCCAGCAAGGAACAGCGCGAGGCGATCAAGGAGGCGATCAAGGGCGGCCGCTTCACCACCGCCTTCGGCAAGACGCTCAAGCACCTCATCTCCTGCGGCGTCGGCCTGCACCACGCGGGCCTGCTGCCCCGCTACCGCCTGCTCGTCGAGAAGCTCGCCCAGCAGGGCCTGCTGCCCGTCATCTGCGGTACCGACACCCTCGGCGTGGGCATCAACGTGCCCATCCACACCGTGCTGCTCACCGGCCTCACCAAATTCGACGGCTACAAGCAGCGCCGCCTGCGCTCACGCGAGTTCCACCAGATCGCGGGCCGCGCCGGCCGCTCGGGTTTCGATACCGAGGGCGTGGTCATCGCCGAGGCACCCGAGTACGAGATCGAGAACCACAAGGCCGAGCTCAAAGCCATGGGCGACCCCAAGAAGATGAAGAGGCTCAAGAAGAAGAAACCACCCGAGGGCTTCGTAACCTGGAATGAGGGCACCTTCCAGCGCCTCATCGAGAGCACGCCCGAAACGCTCAAGCCCCGTCTGCGCATCACCAACTCCATGATCTTGGCCGAGGTCGAGCAGGGCGGCGACGCCTGGAGTCGCGTGCTGGCGCTCATCGACGACTCGCTGCAGACGCCTGAGGAGAAGGCTGCGCTCAAGGCCCGCGCCGCCGAGATCTTCGCCACGCTCATCGACGCGGGCGTGGTGGTGCGCGAAGCCGCAGGCGCCGAGGCGGGCGAACAGGCGGCGCGCATCGACGGCGATTTTGCCGATAGCGCAGCTGCGACCGGCATGGCCGACGCCGCCGAAACCGGCACCGCGGCCGATGCCGAGAACGCCGCCGAAACCGATGCCGATGCCGAGAACGCCGCCTTCTTCCTCGACGGCGCCGCCTCCTACTACCTCACCGTCGACCTGCCCGAGGACTTCGCGCTCGACCAGCCGCTCTCGCCCTTCCTGCTGGCGGCGCTCGAACTGCTCGACCCCGAGAGCGACACCTACGCGCTCGACGTCGTCTCCATGGTGGAGGCCACGCTCGAAGACCCCAAGCAGGTGCTGCGCGCCCAGGAGCGCATGGCGCGCGACCGCGCCATGAACGCGATGAAGGCCGAGGGCATCGACTTCGAGGAGCGCGTGGAGAGGCTGCAGGACGTGACCTATCCCAAGCCGCTCGAGGAGCTGCTGGACACCGCCTTCGCCCAGTATTGCGCCGAGGTCCCGTGGGCCAACGACTACGAGCTCAGCCCGAAATCGGTCCTGCGCGACATGCTGGAGACCGGCTGCGACTTCAAGAGCTATATCGCGCAGTACAAGATCGCTCGCTGCGAGGGCATCCTGCTACGCTACCTGGCCGAAGCGTACCGGTCGCTCGACCGCACCGTGCCCCACGAGCACCGCACCGAGCAGCTGAACGATATCGTCGCCTGGCTCGGCCTCGTCGTGCGCTCCGTCGACTCCAGCCTGGTGGACGAATGGGCCAACGCGGGCGCGACCGAAGACGTGGCCCCGCTCGCCCTGCGCGACGAAGTGGTCACCGACCGCCGCGGCATGACGCTGCTCGTTCGCAACGCCCTGTTCCAGCGCGTCCGGCTGGCAGCACGCGGCAAGGCCGCCGAGCTCGGTGCGCTCGACGAGGACTGGGGATTCGGCGAGATCCGGTGGAAGCGCGCGCTCGAAGCCTTCTACGAAGAACACGAGGAGCTGCTCATCGACGGCGACGCGCGCTCCGCCGCGTTCCTTGCGATCGATGAGGCCGATGAGCTCTCCGATCACGTATGGCACGTGCATCAGGTCTTCCACGACATCGACGGGGACCACGATTTCGGCATCATGGCCGACGTCGACCTCGATGCCACGCAAGATGGCGACGGCATCGTGTTCAAGAACTACCGCGTGGGTTCGATTGAAGACCTCATGCAGTAAGCACGCGAGCGCCCCGTATCGTCCCAAGCGATGCGGGGCGCTCTGCTTCTATCGGATCCCCTGGAGACGCAGGTGCTTTCCCAACGGCGAGACGCATTTCCCCGGGACCCCTACCGACGACCTCCCCGCGAACCCAGGCGCTCGGCAGCCAGCCACCACAAGGGCACGGCATAGAGGTACACCGCGAACACCATGCTCGCGATCGGTGCGCCCATGGACGCCAGGGGGACCGCGCCGGCGATCGACCACGGCACCAGGCCGGCGACCAATACCACGGAGTCCTCGAGGTCGAGCGCATGCTCATCCGGCTTCGTATCGAAATCACGGCAGAGCTGGTGCGCGAGCATGATGGCAAGCGTCTGATTGCACGAGATGATCGATGCGAACACCGACACCGCGAGGGTTGCGGCAAAGCTCGACAGGCGCGACGAGATGGTACCGACGACCCCCTGGACCCCGCCCAACAGGGGTGTTTCCTCGAATATGCCCGCATATGCCGAGGTGATGCAGACGATCTGCACCGCATCGACCATCGAGAGCAAGCCGCCGCCCGCCAGCGCCTCCACGCCCGGGTCCAGCGCGACGTAACCCGTAACCGCCGTACGGGCGACCTCGAGAAGGTCCATGTGCTGGACGCCCAGGCACAGGGGGATCGCCGAAGCGATCCCCACCGAAATGACCACGAGTATCTTCACCCGCAGCAACGCGAGCGCGAACACGAGCGCCGGGGGCGCGAGCACGATAGGATTCAGATCGAATACCCGGGAGAGCGACTCGCCTACGGCTGTCGCGCCCTCCCCGCCCCCGGTCGCCAAGCCCGCGAGTGCGAAGACGATGACCGTCGAGATAAACGGCACGGCGGCGCTGCGCACCATGTGCTTCAAATTGTTATAGAAATCCGTTCCCGTGATATCGGCTACGAGCAGCGCGCTCGTAGAGAGCGGAGAGCAGCGATCGCCGAAAAAGGCGCCGGAAAGCGCCGCGCCGCCGGCGAGCTCCATGGGTACGCCCATCGACGCCGCCATGGAGAGGCAGATCGACCCCATGGTCGCCGCCGTTCCAAACGACGTTCCGGTAAGCACCGATACCAGGCAGTTCAGCAAAAACGTCGCCACCACGAAAACGGCGGGACCTATGAGGGGAACCGCGTAGTAGACGATGGCGGGAATGACCCCCGCCGCACGCCAGATGCCCGTGAGCACGCCCACGAGCGCCAGCATCGCCAAAATGCCGCCGATGGGCTTGATGCCATGCCAGCACATGCGCAGCACGTCGCCCCACGAGGTGCTGCGCAGACGCGCGTAGATGCAAAACGCAGCCAACCCCACAACCAACGCATACACCGTCGGCAAGCCGAAGATGATCGAGACCGCCAGCGCTGCAGCGAACACTCCCAATGCGACCGATTCCATGCTGCTCCCCTCGCGCGGCGTCGACATACCCCCATCCACGCCCACCTAACATAGCATCGTCAAATCAAACCCACGGCGGTACCCACCATGAGCGTTACCGCGATCGTTCCCACGATGATCGAAGCGCCTACGACGATCTCCCTGGCAAGACTCCAGCGGGCGAGCTTGGGGAACCTGCGGCGAAGCGCCCGTCGATCCATAAGCAGGTACGCCATCACCGTAAAGGAGATTCCGCACATAAAGAGGTATTCGAGCGCGCGATACCAGAGAGGGAGCCCCACGTCGTTCGCCTGCGGGTTGAGCGTCGCGTTGCAGATGGCGAAGAGCAGCACGATGTACCCAGCCGCCAGCACGCCGTTCCACACCACGCCGGCTGCGGCGGAGACGCCCTGCAAGGCCCTGTTTTCCCGCAGCTTTGCAATCCAGCCGCGGTACGCGCGGCCCAAAGCGCCCAACCTGCCGTGAAACGGGCTGTTCCATATCCGCAGGGTCTCATCCACATCACCCGGCTGCGCCCCCGTCGAGCTCAAGCTCACCCGCCGAGCATCCAAAGAGCACGCTGCGCATGCGCCGCGAATCGCCTCCTGGAGGGCGGCGACGCTGACGAAGCGCGCATCGGGATCAAACGACCGGGCGCGATCGGCGACCTCGAGCAAATCGCGCGCAGACGCATCATCGATATCCGGCACCGCATTCGAAACCGCAGATGGAACCTCGCCCGTCACGCATTCATAGAGCAGGCACCCTAAAGCGAAGACATCGCTGCGCTCGTCTGTCTGCCCGTAGCCGAACTGCTCGGGCGGTGCGTACAGACGCGTACCGAAATGCGTCGTATCCGCCGTCGCCCCTTCATCCCAGCTGCGAGCGATTCCAAAGTCGATCAGCACAGGGGTATCGCCGCGCATCACGATATTCGAGGGCTTCAGATCGCGGTGGATAAGCGCAGGGCGAAACCGCTCGTGCAGCACGCGCACGGCGTCGCACAGCGGACCCATAACCCGACAGGCTGTCTCCACACCCGCACCGCGGCGCGCAAGATACGCATCGAGGCGCTCGCCCTCGATCCATTCCATGACGACGCGAAGCGTATCGCCCGTTCGCACGCATTCCACCAAACGCGGAAGATGGCACGAACAGCCTCCGGCGCGTTGGTACGCCATGAGGCGCTCGTATGCGGATCCCACGCCTGCAGCGCAGTTGATGGTCTTGCGGATGAACGGGCCGAGCTCCCCGCCCGCCGCGCCGACAAACGAGACGAGCTCGGTCGTCTCGAACGGCGTTTCCTTGAGAACCTGGCGAACTCGCCAGCTGTCCGAACGCTCCAAAGCATTCAGATGCTCTGCCAGCCCTTCTTCGAAAGCAGTATCGCCGCGCGACCCTCGACCGGCACCGTCGCCGGGCAATCCAGGGGCGTCCCCAGCCACGAGCAGCCCCTCATGCCGAGCTCCGTCCTCTATGTCATCTCGCATTCTTTCCATGCAGCCCATCATAGCAGCATGACAGGACATCGCGCGTGCGAGCGACCCAGCACCAGCGCCGCCCCTGCGGGTACGCCGTGCACAAACGGCGGCACCGTCAGCTCACCGTCTCTTCGCCCAAGCGATAGAGCTCCTCGTTGGTCTTTTGGAGCGAGCAGCCATGATCGATGCAGTAGATGATGATCGCATCGCGACGACACTTCGGATCAAGCGCGCCGGCTCCCGCAGCCCGCAGGGCGCGATTGGCCTCCCGTAACGTGAGCGCCATGGCGAGCACGATCTGCAGCACCTTGTTGCGCGAGGGATTGCGCTGTCCGGTAAAGATCTGGTAGCCGAACGTCTCGTTCAAATCGGCCATCCGAACCACGCGGGCTCGCTCGAGATGCTTCTTCTCAAGCATTTCCTGCAGGTAGGAGGAAAGCGTCACCGTAGAGAACTCATGCTCGTGCACGAATTCATCCAGGCTCGGCGCCTCGATAAGCTCGTGGAGCACTTCCTCGGTTAGCCGCTCTGTCATATAGCCTCCCCACGCATTCGCCTGCGCTCATTGTAGACCGCCTCGAACGCAACAGGGCGCGTTGTCCACGACGCGCCCTGAATCCAAAACGTACGACCCGAAGACCTATGCGACCGCCCATGTCGCCGCCGGCTCGTCGGCAAGGACATTGGAGAAGTACAAAACCGAGCTCAGCTCGCCATCGAAGTACAGATTGCCCGTCACCGTACCCCCTGCAGCAAGGTCGCCATACGATAGCGGCTCCGACGCATCGCCGAAATAGGTGGTGTCGCTTCGCACGCCGGACGCGTTCTCGCCCTTCCAATCGTACGTATTGAACGAAACTGCTTCCGTCCCCTCGTTCGTATACGTGACGCGAACGCAGGTGACCGCGGAGCCGTCGTAATTCGTGAGCCCGGGCGTCACCTCGTCCACGGAAACGACCAGGCCGTTCTCGAGCTTCGCCTGCGCGCCCACGGCAAGCGCCTGCGATTCCTGGGACTTGTCGCCCTCGTCCTTCTGGGCATCGTCCTTCTGGGCATCGTCCTTTGCCCCGTCTTCCGAAGCATCCTCAGCGGTATCCACCACCTGGGGGCCGTTCATCGCATCGTCGATGGCCGCCCCATACATGCTCTGGCTCGCAAGCACGGCGACGACGGCGAGCGCGTTGACCGCGACCGCGGCGATGGCGAGCCCCTTGCCCGCGCGCTTCCCGCGCATGCAGCCGACCAGACCGGCGATGGCGAGCGCCGCGCCCACGAGCGCAACGAAGAACGAAACGTTGTTGATGATGGGCATCAACGACGTGAGCAACGCGATGACGCCCACGACGAGCCCCGCGATCGCAAGCCCGGAGCGGTGCGGCTTCTCAACCGATGTATCCATATGCATGACCCTTCCAACATGTGCCGCCCCCTGACGGCACCCCATGAGGTCATTATTGAAAAGCGTGCCGGGTTTTTCATTAGCTGAGAGCTAATGCCTGGATACCCGCCAGCTGCACGCCCGGCATGCACGCCCTACGGATGATACGCGCAACCATCCTCCATACAGGCGGAATTGGCGCCCGCCACGGCGCAGACGATGGGCGTGCCATTCAGCACGAGGCCGGCATCAAGATGCTCGTTGAACCACGGAACCGCAGCCCGAACCGCGATACGGGCGTCGCGTTTGCAGCATCGAGGAGAGCCGGCGCCGGCGATGCGGTCCAGGGCGTCGGCAACCATAGCCTGGCCCTCGCTCCAACCTTTGGCGCGCAGGGGCGCGTTGCCCGCAAGAACCGCGAACGCCATGCCGCAGGACGCCGCCGCGCCACATACGCCCCACTTCGCGCAGGACGCCCCCGGTACGCAGCAGGCGCGAGCACCTAGCTCGTCCAGGGCGGACGCGAGGTCACCATAAGTCGAACGGGCACGGAATCGCGGCCACGAGCAGGTAAGAAGAGCCGCACCGACCAGGAAATGATGGACGGGACCAAAGGCGGCGCACCGCTCATCAGCCATCAGGCGCTCGAGCAGAAAGCCGGGATCCGCGCCCTCCCATGCCAGGCACACCTCGCGTACCCAGTCGTACTCCTCGCTCGAAGTCATTGCGCCAACTCCTTTCGGTCGCTTCCATATCGATGGTTATCGATGTATTATATCGATAACCATCGATATATCAACCGCTCGACACCGATAGGCAACACTCGCGCGGCAGCACGATTGGAGCAGCCATGAACAGATCGACCGTCGCATTCGTCTGTATCCACAACTCATGCAGAAGCCAGATCGCCGAAGCGATCGCCCGTGACATCGCAGCCGACGCCTTCCGGGCATACTCAGCGGGAACCAATCCCGGAAAGACCGTCAACGAAGACGCAGCCCGCGTGCTCAGCGAGCAACGCGGCATCCGCATGGCGAACCAGGCGCCGAAGCACCTCGGCGCACTGCCCCCGATCGACATCGTCATCACCATGGGATGCGGAGCGCAATGCCCCGCAGTTCCCGCACGTCACCGGGAGGACTGGGGGCTTGAAGACCCAACCGGCAAGGGCGACGAGGCCTTTCGCCGCACCATCCTTAACATCGAAGAACGCATCCGAAACCTGCGGGCGCGCACCCTCGCGGGCCGTTTCGACCAGGCAGCGCTCGCCTCGAACCTCAAGGCACTCAGCGACGCCAACCGCCTTCGCATCATCGAACTGCTCAAACACGAAGAAGAACTGTGCGCCTGCCGTCTTTTCGAGCAACTCGAGATATCGCAATCCACCCTCTCCCACCATATGGCGATCCTTTGCAATGCGCATCTGGTACAAGCGCGCCGCGACGGACGCTGGGTCAGGTACCGGCTCGACAAGGAAGTCCTCACCGAACTCGCGAACGCGCTCGTGTGCGATATGGTCGAGTAAACCGTACTGCACACGATGCCGCGGCCAGAACCGCGGCACCCACATCACAGCCGACGCGACACAGGTGCCCGTACAACATCTATGGAGCAAAACAGGTATCATCTCAGTGCATCTTGCCCTGCGAAAGGACGGTGTCCATGGACCTCGATGAACAGAAGCACCGCAACGACCGCGAAGCCATGCCGCCCTTGCCCCAAGCGAGCAAGGCAGACCGCTGCAAGGGCTTCCTTCGAAAACACAGCGGACTGATCTGCACGCTTGCCATTTGCGCCTTTTTCAGCGCGGTGGTCTACGCGGAGAACCCTTGGCTCTGGCCGCACGAGAAAGCCGCCTCCGCCGAAGCGGCCTTCGACCCTGCAGACCTGAAGGACCCCGACGGCAAGCCACTTGCCGAATGCCTGCCCTACGAAGGCATGCCCGAAGCCTACATAGACTACACGCTACTAGGGCGGCCCGACGAAATCAATGTGCTTGACGTGAGCATCTACAAAAATGGCGGCACGTGGTATACCTGGAAGGCTCATACGGGATCGGATATATTCCTCGTGCTCGCACGCAATGAGAAGGTTGAAGAGACGTACAAGGAGCAGGGGAACACCGACTATTGGCTTGATCCCGTCACCAGGGGCGACCTCGACAAGCCGAATCTCGATGGAACGGGGGCGGTGGTCTACGAACGGGAGCGCCAGCCCGCAGTCGAGCCCGAAAACAACATCCCGACGCCGGAAGAACTCAGCGACCGCCTACCCTACATCGGCTTGCCTGCAGATCTTGTCGACAGCACCTGGCTCGGACCGCATTCCTCCGAGAGCGAGCCCGTTGAGTCCGGGATGTTGAAGGGGGCGACCCCGTACCGCTGGACCGCCCACGACGGCACCCTGATCTTCACCGCTTACATCCGCGACGGAGAGGTTGTCAAGGTAGCAAAGTCCTATCTCGGAACGGACTATTGGCTCGCTGCAGATGGATCCCATCTCGACAAACCCAACCTCGACGGAACGGGCACCCGGATCGAAAATCAGCTCCCGCCCCAACTCATCGATCCCGAGGACTTCGACAACGCCGAAGACTACGCCGACAACGCCGCGGATTACTTCGAGTACTACGGTGCTGAAGACCCTTGGATGGCGGCGGTCGAATTCTGGGACCTCAACGGGCCCTGATGCGGCTTCCGCCACAACATCATGCGCACGAGGGCCGGCTCCATCGGGGCCGGCCGTTTTCGGAACAATCGCCGACGAGCGCACGATCCGCTCCTCGTTGTGCATCAGCGCACGCGCATGCTACACTTGGCCCGTCCGTCCGCAGGATGCGGACCCCATGCGAGGACACCACCGCGAAGAGACAAGGCGACCATGCGCTTCTAGACATCCCTCTCAACTGACCTGTTGACCTCCAAGAACACAAGGAGGGGATGTCTTCATGCAGCTCGCACTCTCACGCGTGTCCTACACGCACCCCGCGGCGCAAGACCCCATTTTGAATACCGTGACCATCGCCTTCGCACGGGGCTGGACCGGGCTTTTGGGCGACAACGGATGCGGCAAGTCGACGCTTGCCCGCATCGCCTGCGGCCTCATCGAGCCCGATGCCGGTTCGGTTACACACGGCCTCTTCTGCACCTACTGCCCGCAAGAAGCGGATGTGCAACCCGATTGCCTGCCCGATTTCGCCCTCGATTTCGGCCGCGATGCCCGCGCCCTGCGCGATCGATTCAACCTCACCGACGACATGCCCTGGCGCTGGAACGAGCTGAGCTTCGGGGAGCGCAAGAAGCTCCAAATCGCCTGCGCGCTCTGGCAGCGGCCCGACGTGCTCGCCGTCGACGAGCCGACCAACCACCTCGACGCGCCCGCGCGTGCCGAACTCGCCGATGCGCTGGCGGGCTTCCACGGCATCGGAATCCTCGTGAGCCACGACCGCGACCTGCTCGATGCGCTCGTCCAGCGGTGCGTCTCATTCGAGCCCGCGGGCCCGCGGGGCGAGACGCGCGTCATCGTACGCCCCGGCGGCTACACCGCCGCGCATGCGCAGGCAGAACGCGAGCGAACCTCGACCGCTGCCGAACGACAGCGCGCGAAAAGCGAGCTCGGCCGCCTCGCCGCCGAACAGCAGGCACGAGCGCAGGAGGCCGCGCGAGCCGATGCGCGGCGCTCGAAGCGCCATCTCGACCCCAAGGACAGAAGCGGGCGCGCGAAGATCGACCTCGCCATCTTCACCGGTCAAGACGGCGCCCGCGGCAAGCTGTCCAACCAGCTCGACAAGCGGCTCGCCACCGCACGCGAACGCATCGACGGAGCCTTCGTCTCCAAACGCTACGACGGCAGCCTGTTCCTCGAGGCGAAGCCGAGCCCGGGAAAGACGCTCCTCCACATCCCGGCGGCAACCATACCCTGCGGTCCGGGCGAGCTCGCGATTCCCGAACTCTATGTAGGCAACACCGACCATATCGGCATCGTGGGGCCGAACGGCGCCGGCAAGTCCACCCTCCTCCTCCACGTACGCGGGCTACTCGCCGGCGACACCGCGCCAACCGGTACGGCGAGCACGGGGCGGGTCCGATACAACCGGATCGGGGAAAACGCCCTCGCCGTACTCGATGTCCCCCAGGAGCCGACCGAGGCCGAGCGGGCCCGCGTCCCCTCCGATGCGAACTCCCTCTCAGCCGCCGATCGAGGACGCGTCCTTTCCTGCGTGGCCCAGCTCAACTCGGACCCCGACCGCATCCTCGAGGGCGCGGCGACCAGTCCCGGCGAGCTCCGCAAACTCATGATCGCCCTGGGCCTGCTCGACAAACCATCGCTCATCGTCATGGACGAGCCCACCAACCACCTCGATCTTCACTCCGTCGAGGCGCTTGAGCAGGCGCTCGCGCGCTTCGGAGGCGCGCTGCTGCTGGTGAGCCACGACCGCGCGTTCCTGCGCGCGTGCACAAGCATCACCTGGGCCATCGAAGGCGGCACCGTTCAGGTCTCCTAGCATCCAACCCACCGAGGACGCAACCGGCGCGGGACCACGAGGGCCGGTGCGTCGAGCGCGTACCGCCCGATGCGCTGCGCGCCGCTGCGTCGGATGCACACCGCCCGGGAATAGCAAAAGAGCCTTTGCCGCAAACGGTAAAGGCTCTAGCTGCATGTCTATGCGACGTGAAACCCGCTGGTTACTCGAACTCGATCGTTCCGCAGGGCTTGGGGGTGAGGTCGTACAGGACGCGGCAGATGCCGGGAACCTCGGAGGCGATACGGTCGCCGATCTTCTTGAGCAGCGCCCAATCGAGCTCGGGGACCTCGGCGGTCATAGCGTCGACGGTGTTGACGGCGCGGATGAACGCCGGCCACT
>URKM01000006.1 GCA_900548365.1 uncultured Collinsella sp.
CGAGCTCGGCGCCGGCGCCATCGGCGGCAAGGACTCCATGTCCGGCTCCTTCGAGGACCTCGACGTCCCGCCCACGCTGATCTCCTTCGCCGTCGCGGTCGATAAGCTCGCCAACATCGTGTCGCCCGAGTTCAAGCGCGCGGGCAGCCGCGTCGCGCTGATCCAGCCCGCCTACCAGATGGACGACCTCCTGCCCGAGACCGACTCGCTGCTCGCCGCCTTCGGCGCCGTCGAGAAGCTCGTCCGCGAGGGCAGCGCGCTCTCCGTCTCCACGCCCGGCTTCGGCGGCCTGGCCGAGGTCCTGTTCAAGGCCTGCCTGGGCAACCGCATCGGCTTCACCGTGTCGGACGCCTACTACGAGGCCGACGCGCGCGACCTGTTCGACCACGCCTACGGCTGCTTCATCGTGGAGCTCGCTGAGGGCGCGGAACTGCCCGAGGTCGAGGGCGCGACCGTGGTCGAGCTCGGCACCACCACCGAGGCCTACGAGCTCACCGCCTACGGCGAGACCCTCGATATGGCCGAGCTGCAGGAGGCTTGGGAGTCCGGCATCGAGTCCGTGTTCCCGTACCGCAGCGCCGCCGACGACGTCGACGCCCCCGAGGAGCTCGTGCCCGAGGAGCGCTACCGCTGCGAGGAGGAGGGCCGCGTCCGCGCGACCTACGGCGGCCTCAAGATCGCCCGCCCGCGCGTGATCATCCCCGTCTTCCCCGGCAACAACTGCGAGTTCGACTCCGCCCGCGCCTTTACCGCCGCCGGCGCCGAGGCCGACGTCTTCGTGATCAACAACCTCACGCCCGAGCACGTCGCCGAGTCCACCCGCGAGCTGGCGCGCCGCATCCGCGAGTCCCAGATCGTCATGATCCCCGGCGGCTTCTCCGGCGGCGACGAGCCCGACGGCTCCGCCAAGTTCATCACCGCGTTCTTCCGCGCACCCGAGGTCACCGAGGCCGTTCGCGACCTGCTGCAGTCCCGCGACGGCTTGATGCTGGGCATCTGCAACGGCTTCCAGGCGCTCATCAAGCTGGGCCTCGTGCCCTACGGCGACATCGTGGACGCCACCGCGGACGCCCCGACCCTGACCTTCAACGAGATCGGCCGTCACCAGAGCCGCCTGGTGCGCACGCGCATCTGCAGCGACCTGTCGCCGTGGCTCTCCCAGTGCGACCCCGAGGAGCTCTACACCGTGGCCATCTCCCACGGCGAAGGCCGCTTCGTCGCTAACGACGAGGTGCTGGGGCAGCTGCGCGCCGGTGGCCAGATCGCCACGCAGTACGTGGACGTGGCGGGCATGCCGTCCATGGACCTCGATGTAAACCCCAACGGCTCCGTCGCGTGCATCGAGGGCATCACCAGCCCCGACGGCCGCGTCTTCGGCAAGATGGGCCACGTGGAGCGCCGCGGCGACGGCCTGTACAAGAACGTCCCCGGCGAGAAGTTCATGCCGCTGTTCGAGAGCGGTGTCGCGTACTTCTCGTAAAGCGCACCCATTCGCAAGCCACTCGGCTTAGCATCGCTTAAGCAGCACGGGACGCCTCTGGTCACCAATCGACCAGAGGCGTCCTTCTTGCTGGTAGGGCCGCGCTGACGCCCGTTGCTCCAAGATGGGCATCCGCTGCTCCGACTTTGTTTTGGAGTGGCGAGCGCCTCCAAAAAGCCCCCGTATACGGCCTCACGTAGCCCCATGTCCACTTTGGAGTTCCTCGCGTCAATTTCGACCATCCCATATGGACGTACGTGGCTCCAAACGCGACTTGGGGCCACGTACGCCATATGAGGTCTCAAATAAGTGCCTTCCCTCAAGTTGAGTCGGGCCGCATGCACATCTACCTCACATCGCGTCGAAGCTCCCGCATGCAAGAGGCCGCACAGGTCGCTATCGCCACAGTGGCAACCGCCGCGACGACCATCGCCTCGCCGCCCACCGGCAGCCAGCCCGTTGAGAAGGGATTGGCGCTTCCCGGCACCGACCGCTCGCACAGCGCATGGTCGAACAGCACGGGCGCAAGCAACCACCCAAGACCCGCGCACACGGGCACGACGCGCACGAGCATGCCGACATAGCCCGCACTCATCCGGGCAAGCACGAACGCCAAGATACCCGCAGCAAGACCCAGGCTCGCCATCAGCGTGACGCGAGCAGCTACATATGCCCCCAGCGTCATGTCCCAGCCGCAGGCGTAACCGCTCAACGGACCCGTGATAACGCAGTCCATCAGGGCACCAATCCCAGCACCGGCAAGGGGAACCGCCCAGGCCAGCACGCTCGCAACGAGAACGAACACCGCCGACAACACCGCAGCCGCCAGCTGCGCGCCGAACACCTTACGACCGATGCGCGATGACCACTGGACCGCTCGCATGCGATGCAGCTGGTCGCTCGCCGCGACAGGAGCCATCACAAACATGGGTGCGGCCACAAGCCACGTTGAGAGACGGTTGAGATACGTCTCGATATCCTGCAACCACATGTGCGAGAGATAGCCGCGTGCGCCCCCTTCCCCTTCTAAGGCCTGAAGCCAAAGGTCCATCTCATACGCCCTCTCATGGGAAGGCAAGGCGAGGATCCGCTCGCTCAAAGCTATATCCTCCTTGAGCGCATCATCGGGCTCGCCTCCCGTTTGCTGTACCCCATATTCACGATCGAGCACCTCGCTTGAAAAGGCATCGAAGTCCGCCCGCGTGCGAAGGTCGCGCTCGGCAGCCCCATCGAGCGTCGCCAAATCAGACTCGAACGCCGCCTCCGCATCGCGCGCTTCGGTGCGGACCTCACGCATCTCGGCATCATCGATCGAGGCCCCGAATCTATCCGCCCACTCCTGGGCAAGCTCGAAATGAAAGGTCGACTGACTCCCGTTGGGAAAGACGGCTATCCCAGGCCCCTTTCCGACAAGAAACCAGAAAACGAGGCCGGACACCAGCAGCGCCGCAAAGATGCCCGGGCGCCATATCCTATTCAGCTCCTGCGCAAACAGACTCATCTACGCCACATCCTTATCGAACCACATGCGCCGCAGCACCAGATGCATGCACCACAGGACGGCGATGCCGCAAATCACAGCTGCAACTTCTTGGAATGGAATGAACGAACGAAGCCCCAAGTCGGTAAACCACTGGCCGCTCACGGAAAGCAAGGGCGCTGGAAAGGCGTGCATGAGTGCACGGGCGACGTGCCATCCGTTGAGCGCGCATGCCGCCTGCGCCCCCAGCGGCGCGATCAGGAGCACGCAAGCCGTTACGGCGGCACGGACCGCGCTATAACCGGTTGCCAGCAGGACCGCTTGGACCGTAAGGCACAGCAGCACCACGAAGCCCGACCCCAGCAGGAGCGACCACACAAGGTATGAGCCGATCGAGCAATCGAACCACGTCACGAACGGCCGCGCGGAGCCTCCGTCCACCACAACGTTGAACAAGCTCGAAACGCTGCTCTCCCACGCGGGACCGATTCCCCATCCGGACAGCGCGGCAACCGCTCCGAAGGTCAGCACTGCGAGCACGGCGTACATCGCCAACGCCCATATCAAGGATGCGGTGAACCTTGTTGCAACGACGCCGCGCCCAACGGGACTCGACAGCGCGATCGACCGCGCCCCCGTTCGCTCGTCCAACTCGCACAGAGCAAGCAGCGCGGCCATTCCTATGGCAGAAGCTTCCAAGATAACCACGGGCACGAGCGTGCCGAACAAGAATTGGTGCACATCGAACGTGTAGGCGGCACCGTATACGTCCCGCTCCCGCCCCGATGCCCGCACAGCATCGACTCGACTTTCCCAAGCCGCATATTTCGAAGCCACCAAGCGCGACGCCAGCGGCGCATCCATATCGATCGCCGCCGCGGTACCGGCCTCGCCCGCATCAAAGGCGGCGAGTATGCCCTGGGCGTGGGACACGGACCATGCGAGCTGGTCGCGAGCGCCGGTCGCCGGACGCGCCATCACCGCATCCAAGAATTCCTGATCCATATGAACACCCACCAGCTGGGCGACCGAAGCGACTTCCGCCATATGCGGAAACAGCCACGAGTTGCCGAAGACGAGCGCACCGTTCAAGACGAGAAAGGCGAACGGCAACGCGATAAGCAGGGGCATGCGAACGATCCGGCACAGCTCCTCCGCAAGCAGCGACAACCCAAGCGAGCGCGATGCTGCCGCGCTCAGCGCCGCCAACCCCCTCACCGCCCCTCGCGATACCGCACCAGGAACGCGTCCTCCAAGGTGGGGGGAACGGCGCGCGCGCCCTCGGGGCGCCGTGTCGCGCAGATGCGAAGCATCGTGCGTCCGTCGCGCTCCCGCTCTCCCAGCACCTGGCAGCCACGGGGAAGTTCCGCATCGACGGGAACCTCGAATATCGTTCCAGCAAGCTCGGCGCAGAGTTCCGCGCTGCCCGGATACGCCTGCACGCGACCGCTTTGGATGAATACGATCTGGCCGGCGATCGCCTCGATATCCGACACGATATGCGTCGACAGAATCACCGTGCGCTCTTTTGCGAGCTCATGAATAATGTTGCGAAAGCGCACGCGCTCACGCGGATCGAGCCCCGCGGTGGGCTCATCAAGAATGAGAATCTGGGGATCGGCGAGCAGCGCGGTCGCGATTCCGATGCGCTGGACCATGCCGCCCGAGAACTCGCGCATGCGGCGGTCTGCTGCGTCGGCAAGACCTACCAGCTCGAGCAGCTCGTCGCATCTCCGCGCGATGTCGTGCTTGCCCATTCGCTGCAGGGCGCCCACGTAGCGCAGGAACGCCCGGGGCGTATAACTCGGATAATATCCAAACTGCTGGGGCAGGTAGCCTAACACGGCACGGTAGCGCTCCCCCATCGCATGGATGTCCTCGCCGTTCCAGCAGATTCTTCCCTCGGTTGGAAAGGTGAGCGTGGCGAGCATCTTCAAAAGCGTCGACTTACCCGCTCCGTTTGGCGCTATCAACCCGGTAACGCCCGTGGAAAACGCAAGCGTCGCGTCCTCGATCACAACGTTGCCCTTGAATCGTTTGGTCACGTGTTCGACGGTAAGCATAGCGCATCTCCCCTACGCGTATTCTGCGAACGACATCGTGCAGGCATCAGCAATAAGACGGACAAATAGGATCGTCGCAGCCACTGCGACCGCGAAGAACACCACCGCGGGAACGGCGAGCAGCGCCGCGGTGGCTGCAGGGAGCATTGCCAGCAGCATGCCTGCAAGCGCCCAGATGGCAATCGGCATCAGCGGGACGACAACCGCCTGAGCCGCCCCGTACATTCGCCCAGCCACGCTAAGTCGAAAGATCAGAAGCGAGATGGCGCCGAAGGTCGCGAGGCTCGCCGCGGCAAGGGACAGCATCCACCAAAACGAGACCATGCGCGCGCTCGCGATCCAGGCCGCAGCGGCAAGCGGCACGGTGAGCAGAATCGCCATCGCCCCAAACGCCAGCATGCGGGCCGCATGGAACTCGAGAACCGTCATGCGACATGCCGCGCGCCAGGCGATTGTTCCGCTCTCGCGGTCCTTCCACGCAACAAGTCCCTGAAGCGCCGCAAAAAACAACGGAGCCAGTATAAAGACCGCGAGCGCCGCGTCCCCGGGTTCTGCCATGAACGCCAGAGGGGCCGCGCCGGCAAGGGTGATGATTCCCGCCAGAATCGCGCAGTCCTCGATCCCGAAGAACAGCACGCGCAAAGACAGGGTGGCGAAATTGCCCCGCATACGGCCGCGTGACGCTTCGCATGCAGGCAACGCTTCGTCAAGAATCAATTCGATGGCGCGATCGCGCTCCTCGCCGCTCAATCCTTCGCGCCAATCCGCTTTGCTCATAGTCGCTCCTCCCGCTCAATGCATGCCCTCATCGCCTTGACCGCCCGGTAGTACTGGGCCTTGGCGGCTGCTTCGCCTTGCTGGGTCGCCTGAGCGATCTCGGCGAAGCTGCTCCCGGCAAATACCCGCAAGCGCACCACCGCCTGCACCCTGGGCTCAAGCCCCAACAAGAGCCCCATCGCCCGCCGCGCCCTGCCCTCGCTCCAAGCACGATCGATGAACTCCTCGTATTCATCGCGCATATCCACGGGATCGATCTCTACCCCATCTATGGAAAGCGGCGTGAAGCGCATCCGCGTGCGATGCCAATCGATGATCTTATTGGCGGCGATACGGTAGAGCCACGTTCGAAACGAGGCGCGCCGCTCGTCGAAGGATGGGAGCGCGCGCATCGCCGCAACGAAGACATTCTGCGTCACGTCGAGCGCTTCGTCCTTATCTCGCATCTGATGGGCGACAAACCGGTAGATGTCGTCATAGTGCCTGCGAATCAGCTTGTCCGCGCTTCGGCGCGATCCGGTCCGAACAACCTTGCGCACCAGCGCAGCATCCCTGCCCGCCATTCGATCACCTCCTCGCACGGCATCGCGGCCCCTTGCTATGAGACTATACGTGCGCACCCTCCATTCGTTGCAAATTGGCCCTCGTTCGATTTCCGTATCATGCGCGCGACGGCGCAAGCCCACCTCGGAAAAGCGCCCGCCCCCTAAATCTCAAATTCGTGCCTGTCCCTAATTTGAGGTGCTACCCTCAAAAGGACCGCACCGCCGTCACCATGAAGGGACCCACCATGCACCATCCCATGAAGCAACTGCCCGAACGCGCGATCTCCGAGGACGAGGCGCGCGAGATCCTGCGCGATGCCGAGTACTGCGTCGTCGCCACCGTCGACGCGGACGGCCACCCCTATGCCACGCCACTCTCCTACGTGCTCGACGACGACACCCTCCTCATCCACACCGGCGCCGCCGGCGGCCAGAAGACCGATGACTGGGAGCGCGACCCGCGCGTCTGCGTCACCGTCGCCGTGGACATGGAGCCCGTCTTTGTGGAGGAGAACGGCGAGCCCGGGTTCTTCACCACGCGCTACGCCAGCGTCATCGCCACGGGTACCGTGCGACGCGTCGCCGACGCCGCCCAGATCCGCCGCGCACTGGCCCAGCTCTGCCTGAAGTACGCGCCCGAATACAAGGACGAGATCGGCGGCGCCATCGAGCGCGAGCTGCCCGTCACCGCCGTATGGGCCATCGACCTCGACCATATTTCGGGGAAGGCCGGACGCCGCGTCCCCAACGGCAAGGGAGCCGTCGCCCGTCGCTAAACCGCGGAGCGAACCCGCCCCGCCTGCCGACGGCGCAGAAACCGGCGCCACGCCCCGGCGACGACCGCCAACTCGAGCGCTGTCGCGAGCGCGATCGTCCACGCCGGCAGCACGTCGAACAGGACGCCGAAGACGGCCTGGCCGAGCGGCGTGGCGCAGTTCACCAGCGTCATGAAGAGCGCGATGAGCTTGCCCACCAAAGCGGACGGAGCCCCTGCCTGCAACTCCGCCAGCATGCAGGAGCCCATGAGGCCGCCGGACATCGTCGCGAACGCATAGCTCGCCGTCAGGACCAGAAACACCGCCATGGGCGCCATGAAGGCCGCAGGGGACAGCACCCAGGCGGCGACGCCCATGGCCGCCGCGATTCCGCCCACGTAGGGTGCCGAGCGCCTCAGCGAAAAGCGCCGCGGCGCGATGGCCAGCAGGCTGTGGCCCACCAGGCTTCCCGCCCCCATCGCCATCTGGGCAAACGAGGCATACGCCGCCGGAAGCCCCAGCGTGATGGTGACCACGTACACGGTGCCCACGCTGATGAGCGCGCCCGCCGACACGTTCACGAAGGTCGCCGTCGCCATGCCGCCCAACAGCAGCGGCTTGTCGCGCAGATAGCGAACCACCTCGGCCAGGTCGTCGCGGACCATGGCGAGCGCACCGCCCTCCCACGAAGCGGGCTTGCAGGGAAACCGCACCGCGAGCGCCACCACCGCGCAGGATAGCGCGAACGCGGCGAGCGACACCCAGACCACGGGCACCAGCCCCACCGCACCGTAGACCGCCGCACCCACCACGGGTCCGCTGAGCGTGGTCAGGCTGCCGATCTGGCTGACGAGCGCCACGCCGCGCGGCACATCGGGGACGGCGAGGACGAACGGCACCGTCGACTGGATCGACGGCTGATAGAGCGCCTGCGCCACGAACGAGGCCATGGTGGCGAACACCACCAGCGCAAAGGGGTCCCCGGTATCCTTGAGCGCGAGAAACACCAGCAGCACGGCGACCAGCGCGGCGTTCACGCCCATCATGATGCCGCGCTTGCGCGTGCGGTCCGCCAGCACGCCGCCGATCGGACTCAGCAGCGTATAGGGCACGAAGCCGCATGCGATCGCCAAGCCGAAGCGCGTGCCGGAGCCCGTCACGTCGAGCAGGTAGAGCGGTAGGACGAACTGCAGCACCTCCTGGCCCAGCAGCGAGCAGAACTGCGCGAGCAGGATCAGCGCGAACGTGCACCTTTCCGATTTCCCAACCATCGTTCCCATCGAGGCCGCCTTCCCGTACGTTTATACATACTGTTAGTATGTTTTTTACCGCCGAGAAAAACCGCCGCAGCGGTTCCTCTCCCACATGCGCCCGCGGGGCTATCCGCGGGACCGTGCGTCTCCGTCCGCGGGCGAGCCTCCACAGCGACGCCGCCAGGTTTCCAAGCTCACCTGCGGATCCAGCACGATATCCAACCCCATTCCCTTCATAAAGGCATTCATGAACGCCACGCGCCGTGCCTGCTCCTCCTCATCGCGTGCAGGGAAGAACGCCGGGACGCACCACAAGTTGTTGAGCAGGGCGATCGCCTCGGCGAGCTCACGCGGATACTCGGTCTGGATGGTCCCGTCCTCTACGCCCTGCTCGATCACGGGCATCATGAGCTCGTGGGCGCTCACGGCGAACAAATCGCGATACTCGGTTGCGAGCATCCGCGGGTTCCTCATGGGATCGAGCTCGGGGTCGGCCTGGGAGAAGAAGGCCGAGTCCACTCCGCGCGCGCCGTTGTCGAACATCGCTTGGATCTTCTCGCGACCGGTCATGCCCTCGGCATCGCGAATCTTACGCAACCGCTCCACGCCGGGCGCCATCACACGGTCCATGGCGGCGAAGAAGATCTCCTCCTTGCTCGAGAAATGATGGTAGACCGCCCCTTTGGTGAGCCCGCCGAGCTCGTCGATGATGTTCTGCATGCTCGTCTGCTCGTAGCCGCGCTCGACGAACAGGCGCATCGCGACGTCGAGAATCTTCGCGACCGTCTCCTCGGGGTGCTTGTTTCTCGCCATAGCGTGCCCGCCTCCTCATACATACTATTGGTATGTATAGTAGTCTTGAATGCACCCCGCCGCAAGAGACGAAACGACGCAGCATGCGCGGGGCAGCTCCGCACGGAAACCTCAAAAAGGGGACAGGCACTAATCTGAGGCGGGACGCCCGATGTCACATGCGAAGCCGACAGACATCGCAGCCAGCAGCCTCGGAAAGAACCTCCGCCTCAAATTAGCGCCTGTCCCCTTTTTGAGGCGGCAAGCCGAACCGGGAGAAGGGAAGAAGCAACCATGAGCAGCGAGCAAATCCGCATCGACGAGAACCGCGCCAGCTGGGACGACCGCGCCGAGGTCCACGCGCACGGCGGATACGGCGACCTCTCCGCCCTCACGGACGACCCGCGCGCCATCACGGGCGTCGCCCGCAGGGACTACGAAGCGCTGAGACCGCACCTGCCGCGCAACTCAATCGAGGGCCTCAAGCTGCTCCATCTGCAATGCCACATCGGCACCGACACCCTCTGCTGGCCGCGTCTGGGCGCGGCCGAGACCTGGGGGCTGGACTTCTCGCCGTCCGCCCTCGCCCACGCGCGCGAGCTCGCACGCCAGGCGAACGTCGCGGTTCACTACGTGGAGGGCGATGCGCGATGCGCGGCAGATGCGCTCCACGATCACATCGGCGCCTTCGACGCCATCGTGACCAGCGCCGGCACGATCACCTGGCTGCCCGACCTCGTCGATTGGGCGCGCTCCATCGAGCGGCTCCTCGCTCCCGGCGGCGTCTTCATGATCCGCGACGACCACCCGCTGCTCGCCGCGCTCGGCTTCAGCGGCATGGGCATCTGCGGAGACTACAAAACCGGCGCGCTCAGCTCCTACGACATGGACGTCACCTACACCACCGATCCCGGCAACGACGCCGCGCAGAAGCTCGCGCACACCAGGAACCACAACTGGACGCACGACTTCGAGGAGATCGCAAGCGCGCTCTTAGGCGCCGGCCTCTCCATCGAGGGGTTCGCGGAAGACGAGGTGGCCGAATGGCAGTCGCTTCCCATGCTCGAGTTCCACGCCGCAGACGAGTCGTGGCGCCTACCCGAAGGGTCGCCGCGGCTGCCCCTCATGTTCACCATCGTGGCCCGCAAACCTCAGAAAGGGGACAGGCACTAATCTGAGGCGGGGCTCCGGCAGGAAGCGGCACGAAAGCAAACTGCGCCCTCGGCATCGCGCCCGTTTGCAGGTCACCGCCTTCGATGCGGCGCCTCGATTTGTCGCCATCCTCAATTTGAGATTTCGCGCCCCTGGCGCTACACTAGCGAGGGCATATTCGCCCCCTTCTCCGGATGGGGGCAGCGCGCGAGCGCTCACGTGCCGGCACCGTAGGACGTTGAAGGTGGCCGGCGGGTGGGCGCTCGTTTTCATAGCGCCCGATGGGAACAGGAGTTGCATCATGAAGAAGTTCGTCACCGACGCCTCGTTTTGGGAGCTCTTCGACGGCGCGTCGTTCGGCGTCGTGGTCGCGCGCGGCATGAAGCCCGCGGCCGACGTGGCACCCGAGGACGCCGTGGCCATCGAGCAGCTGCTCGCGCGCGCCAACGCGCAAGCCGAGCGCCACCTGGAGTCGCCCACGCTCTCCGAGAACGCCCCGGTGCGCGTCTGGCGCCAGGCCTACCAGCGGTTCAAGACCAAGCGCGGCGCGCGCTGCTCCATCGAGAACCTGCTCAAGCGCGTCCTCAAGGGCAACCCCGTGGGCAGCATCTCGCCCTCCGTCGACATCTACAACGCGATCTCGCTCAAATACGCGCTGCCCCTCGGCGGCGAGGACATCGACGCCTTCCAGGGCGACCTCGTCCTGCGCGTCACCGAAGGCGGCGACGACTTCACGCCGCTGGGCGAGGGCGCCGAGAACGACCCGACGCTCCCCGGCGAGCTCGCCTACCTCGACGATGCCGGCGCCGTCTGCCGCTGTTGGAACTGGCGCGACGGCGTGCGCACCGCGCTCACCGACGAGACCGAGAACGCCTTCCTCATCGTGGAGTGCGCCGACCCCGCGCGCGTCGAGGACTGCCGCGCCGCGACCGACGAGCTCGCCGAGCTGGTGGAGCGCCACCTGGGCGCGACGATCGCCGTCAAGGAGCTCGTGACGAGCGAGAACCGCGAGGTCATCATCGCCGAATAGCCTCCGACGGCGACGGCCCCGGAATACAGGCCGCCGCTCGCTCGAAGTCGCCCACGGATCGATGCCTGGAAAAGCGCCCTTCCCCCCTACCTCAAATAAGTGCCTGTCCCCTTTTTGAGGTGCCCTTTTTGAGGTGGGGGCGCCAGCACTCGATGAGGCGGGCCTCGGACCAGGCGGCGTTGGCGGGACTCGTCGAGGGCAAAACGACTGCGGGGAGTCCGGTTCGCGCCAGGAGAAAGCGCTTGTAGAGGCGGCCGGCCGTTGCCCCGTTGCAGAGGACGCGCTCGATGCGCGCCGCCTCCATGACGCACTCGACGCGCGCCGGCACGACGTTCTTGATCGAGGCGTCGCTCGACCCCTTGATGTCGCAGCTCTCGATGACGTCCCACAGCGCGATGCCGTGGCGAAGCAGCAGCGAGCGCTTGCCATCGACGTCGCCATCAGCGGGCGCCTCCTCGCCGATGCATGCAGCGACCACGCGCCAGAAGCGGTTGCGCGGGTTGCCGTAGTAGAACGCCCTCTCGCGCGACAGCGCCGAGGGGAACGACCCCAAGACGAGCACGCGGCTGCATCCGTCGAATACCGGCTCGAACGGCTGGACGATATGCTGGTAGTCGGCCATAGCCCGGCACCGATGCCTAGCGCCCGCCCTGGCGACGCCGATACGCGTCCCAAGCCAGCTCGCAACCCCTGCCAACAGCCTTTCCGCCCAGCTTGGCGGCGGCAACGGCGCCCTTGCCCGCAAGCTTCGCTCCGCCCACGGCGACCTTGGCCGTCGCAGCGGCGACCTTCGGCGCGTTGCGAACCACCGCCTTCGCGGCGCGGGCGCCCTCGACCTTCGCGACCTCGACCGCCTTCGCGGACGCCGCATCGAGCCTCTCCTCGACGCGCGAGGCCTCGCGGCCGGAGTACCTGCGCTGCCCCTTGCTCGCCAGGGCGGCACCGCCCAGAAGCGCGGCGGCCCCCGGCCCGGGCAGCACCATCATCGGGATACCTGCGGCCGCTATCGCCGCCCCTGCCGCCATCTCGACCGCGCCGGCCACCTTATGCGCGGGCGAGGGCGCGGCGGGGCCGCCCGGCCTCCGGTCCGACGAAGCCGCGCCGGAGGCCGCCGCGAAATCGGCACCCGACTTCCCGCTCATCGCAGCCGAGGTTGCGGGCTTCGACGCGGACCCCGCGTCCGCAGCCGCCCCGGCGACCGGCATCTCATCGGCTGCGGCGCCCTCGCCCCTGCGTCCAAGCTCTTCACTCGAAGCCGCCATTGGCACTCATCCTCCTCATCACGGGGCTGCAGAACCCCAAACGGTTACAGATACCTACCCGTAACGCTCTCGCGGCATGCCGCAACCTGCGCCGGCGTTCCCGCGCACACGATTCGGCCACCCACCTCTCCCCCGCCGGGACCCATGTCGACCACGTAGTCCGCAGCGCGGATCACATCCAGGTCGTGCTCGATCACGATGACCGTGGCGCCGCTCGCGACCAGGCGGTCGAACACGTCGAGCAGGACCCGCACGTCGAGCGGATGCAAGCCTATCGTGGGCTCGTCGAACACGAACACCGCATCGGCCTGGACGCGCGCCATCTCGCTCGCCAGCTTCAAGCGCTGCGCCTCGCCGCCCGACAGCGCGGGCGTGGGCTCGCCCAACGTGAGGTACCCGAGGCCGAGTTCGGAGAGGATCTCGAGCCGCGAGCAGACCTTCTTCAAGCCGACGCAGGCATCGCGGGCCTCGTCCACGCTCATGGCCATCAGCTGCGGCAACGTAAGCCGGCTGCCGTCCGCGCACGTCCGGTGGATGCTCGCCGCCGCGTCCGCATAGCGCGAGCCGCGGCACGCCGGGCACTCGACATCGACATCGGGCAGGAACTGCACATCGAGCGAGATCGAACCCGTCCCGTCGCACGTGGGGCAGCGCAGCTCGCCCGTGTTGTACGAGAACGCGCCCGCCTTGAGGCCTGCGGCCCGGGCTTCGGGCGTTCGGGCGAACGCGCGGCGCAGGTCGTCGTGCACGCCGGCATACGTGGCCACCGTCGAGCGCACGTTGGCGCCGATGGGCGCGGCGTCGATCAGGTTCGCACGGGCGATCGGGCCCAATGCCAGCGAGGTTCCGTCCCCGCGCGTAAGCACGCCGCCTTCGCCCGCATCGATGCGCGCCACGCTCGCCGGCAGCGCACCGCCCGCCGCAACCGCCTGCAGGGCGGGCAAGAGCTGTTCGAGCACGAGCGTGGTCTTACCGGAACCCGACACGCCCGTCACCGCGACCAACCGGCCGCGCGGGATATCGACCGCGAGCGGGCGCACCGTATGGAGCCGATTCGTCTCGAGATGAATGGCACCCAGGTCGAAGACGCATGCCGGCGCGACGGCGGGGCGAAGCGGACGAGGCGGCATCGACGCGCCATCCGCCTCGGGGCCGGACGGCGCAGCCTCCGCGCGCGCCCACGGCGCCTCCTCGCGCGCAGACGCCCCTTTCAGACCCCGCGCATCGGCTGCGGCGCCGGCAGCAGGGCGGTAGCCAGCCTCTCGAAGCAGAAACGGCGCGATGCGGCTGTCCTTCGCGCGGACCACGTCGCCCACGGTGCCCTGCGCGAGCACGCGGCCGCCCGCCGCACCCGCGGCCGGCCCCATCTCGACCAGGTGTTCGCACGCCGCCAGCACGCGCGTATCGTGGTCGACCACCACCACGGTGTTGCCATCCGCCACCAGGTCGCGCATCACGCCGATAAGCCCGTCGACGTTGGCCGGATGCAGGCCGATCGAGGGCTCGTCCAGCACGTAGAGCACGCCCGTCGTGCGGTTGCGCACGGCACGCGCCAGCTGCACGCGCTGGCGCTCGCCCGTGGACAGCGTGGAGCCCGCGCGGTCGAGCGTCAGGTAGCCCAGGCCGAGGTCGAGCAGGCGCCGCGCCGCGTCGGCGAACGAGGCGCAGATGCTGCTGGCCATGGGGCGCATCTCCACGGGAAGCGACGCCGGCACCTCGTCGACCCACGCCGCCGCCTCTTGCAGCGTCATCCGACACGCCTCGTCCAGCCCGATGCCGCGCACCCGCGGCGCGCGAGCGGCCTCCGACAGCCGCGTGCCCCCGCACGAGGCGCACGTCCCCTCGCGCAGGAACCTCGCCACGCGCGCCAGCCCCTTCTCGTCCTTAGCCTTGGCGAGCGCGTTCTCCACGGTGTAGACCGCGTTGTAGTAGGTGAAATCGAGCTCCGCGAAATCGTCGCCCTTCTTGGGGCGGTAGAGGATGTGGCGCTTCTCCGCCGGCCCTTCGAAGACGATGCGCCGCTCCTCCTCGGTAAGCTCGCGAAACGGCACGTTCGTGCGGACGCCCATAGCTCCGCACACCTGCTTCATGAGGTCCCACATGAGCGAACCCCAGGGCTTGACCGCGCCCTCGTCGATCGAAAGCGATTCATCGGGCACCAGCGCCGCGCGGTCCACCTCGCGGACGATGCCCGTGCCCCCGCACGCGGGACAGGCGCCGCCCGAGTTGAAGGCCAGGTCCTCGGCGCCCGGTGCCCGGAACCCGCGACCGCACGCGGGGCACGTGACCGGCTGCTCGGCGGCGACGTTCAGGCTGGGGGCCGCATACGCACCGCAATGCGGGCACCTATGCTCGGCGCAGCGCGAGAACAGCAGGCGCAGGCTGTTGTTGAGCTCCGTCATGGTGCCGAAGGTCGAGCGCACGCCGGGTACGCTCGGCCGCTGATGAAGCGCCAGCGCTGCGGGCACGTGCAGGACCTCGTCCACGCTCGCGCGCGCCGCTTGCGTGAGGCGCCGGCGCGTGTAGGTGGACAACGCCTCGAGATAACGCCGCGATCCCTCCGCATACAGCACGCCCAGCGCCAGCGAGCTCTTTCCCGAACCCGAGACGCCGGCGAGACCCACCAGCTCCCCTAACGGGATATCGCTGTCGACGTCCTTCAAATTGTGCACGCGCGCGCCGCGCACCTGGATGCACGCCGGCTGCCCTGCGCTCGCCATATATCTCCCTTCCCGCGCGCTACCCCGCCCGTCGGCGCGGCCGCGCCCCGTGCTGCGCGGCGGCCATCGCGCGACGGCGCCCATCTCGTTTCAGCGGGCACCTCGTCACGTTTCGGCCGGCCGCGCGCGTCTCAAATTAGTGCCTGTCCCCCATTTGAGAGCCCGCCTCGAAAAAGTGCCTGTCCCCCATTTGAGGGGTCGGCAGCCTCATCGATGACCGCGCGCTCTTGATCGTGTCGAGCAGGCCGCCCGCGGCGCCGGCCGCCTTCTCCACCGTCGCGGTCTTGGCAAACGATTTGATCACGTCCTTGACGAACTGCTGCAGGTCGGGATCGAGCCCCTCGACCGCGTCGAGCATGAGCGGGATCGTGCTCTTCCGATCCGCCATGATATCGGAGAACCTCGTGGCCCCGGTCACGCCGATCACATCGAACAGCGCGTCGACGAAGCGCTCGCGCTCGGCGAGCGTGTACTTGTCCATCCATGCGTCGAGCGTCGCGCTGAAGAAGCGAGACGAGGCCGTGTACCCCTCGGCCGGCACGAACGCGCAGTCGTCGACGGCGACCTCCCAGAGAAACGGATTGTGCTGGAAGAGCGAGAAGCCGCCGCTTTCGACGATAAACGGCTCGCAATCGGAGGCTTCCGACAGAACCGCCCCGATCATCGTCGACTTGGGAACCGTCTTCTCCATGATGGGGAGCACCGCGCGGTAGGCGTCCGACGCGCAGAACTCGCGATGGAAGCCCGGGCCGTCATGGGAGTACACCCGGACGATGCGCTCCCTGTGCTCGGGCGCGCACGTCGCCGCGGCATACACCGCGAGGTTGCCGCCCTTGGAATGGCCGCCCGCATACAGCGGCCCGGGCGTTCGCCGCGCCACGGCATCCAGATAGGCGCTCGCCTCCTCTTGGGCGGGAACCGGATTGAGGAAGGTCATGTTGAAGTCTTCCTTCCACCCCACGATCGTGGAATCGGTCCCGCGAAACGCGATGTAGGACGATCCATCGGGCAGGTGGAACGTCATCGCCGCAAACTGTTCCTCGCTCCCGCGGCTCGTGGTGAAGCGGAACTCCGCCAGCCGCGTATCGCGAAAGCGCGGGCTGGAGCACACGGCGAACAGCAGCTCGCGGCTTCCCTCGGGGTCCCAGCTCGAACCGAACATGCTCTCGAACGACTCCGCGCGCAGCAGCTCGTGCAGGGCGATGCCCTCCGTCCGGCATGCGGCGCCCTGGGCGGCATCGAGATGCGTGTAGGCGAGCCATGCGAACACGAGGCTGTCGACCGCGCAGAGCGGCCGCTCGTCGAACGTATCCATACGCTGCTGCGCGTAGGTGAGAAACGTGCCCGCGCTCTTCTGCCGCCTGATCGGCAGCGACCTGTCCTCCATCATCGCACCTCGTTTCCCATCGGCACCCCATGAACCCGTTATGCCCATTGTAGGCCCGGGGGAATCCGAAGACGACCCCTGCGAGGCGCGGCTCCGCGCCGCGCGCCGGCTAGGAGCGCAGGCGGGTCAGCAGCTCGGAGACGATCTCCATGCAGTCGCCCACCACGCGATAGTGGGCCGATGAGAACACGGGGGCATCCGGGTCGTCGTTCACCGCGATGACGGTCTGCGCGCCCGCGGTGCCCGCGACGTGCTGGATGGCGCCCGAGACGCCCAGGCTGAGCAGCACGCGCGGCGCCACCGCCACGCCGGTCTGACCCACCTGGTGCCACGGGTCGAGCCATCCCGCCTCGACGATGGGCCGCGTGCAGCCGAGCTTCGCGCCCATGGCATCCGCCAGCTCCTGCACGACCGCCAGGTTCTTTCTCGACCCGATGCCGCGGCCGACCACCACGAGCACGTCGGCATCGGTGATGCGGTCCGCATCGGCATCCGCGTCGACATCGCGCAGGACCGCGCGCGGGACCACGTCGTCCGCCAGCTCCACGTCGACCACCTCGCCCGCCCGGCCCGCATCCGGCGCGGGGGCGGCGAAGATGCCCGGACGGACGGTCGCCATCTGCGGGCGATGCGAAGGGCACACGATGGTCGCCATCAAATTGCCGCCGAACGCCGGGCGCGTCTGCTGCAGCAGCCCCGTCTGGCGATCGATGGAGAGCACCGTGCAATCTGCCGTGAGGCCCGTCTCCAGGCGAACGGCGACTCCAGGGGCGAGCTCGCGGCCGAACACCGTCGCTCCGTACAGGATCGCCTCGGGCCGGCGCTCGCGGGCGAGGGCGCAGATCCATTCGGCGTACACCCCGGCATCGCAGGCAGCGAAGCGCTCGTCGCGGCAACGCAGCACCGCGTCCGCACCGGCGGCGACCAGGGCGCCGGCGTCGTCGCGGCCCCCGAACCCCGCGAGCAGGGCGACCACGCGGCAGCCCCGTTCATCGGCGAGCTCCCGTGCCTTCCCCACGAGCTCGTAGGCAACGTCGAGCACGCGCCCCTCGGCATCGACCTGGGCGAACACCCATATGTCTCGATACGATGCGAGGTCGCAGACCGAACCCGCCTCGTCGCGCTCGATGGACAGGGCGTCGACCGGACACGCCTCGACGCAGGCGCCGCACAGGATGCACGAATCGGTCACCGATGCGCGCCGCGCGCCGCGAGGCCCCTCGACCACGATGCTGGCGTTGCCGCAGGCGCGCACGCAACGCCCGCACCCGATGCACAGCTCGCGATCAACCCTCAACCCGCTCATACGCCCATCTCCTTCAACAGGGCCGCCAGGGCGTCCGCCTGCTCGGCGACCGTACCGGCTATGGAAACCGCCTCGGCGGCGCGCTCCGGGACGAACGAGCGAACCACCTGAGTGGGAGAACCCGCCAATCCGATGCGCGCCGGATCGGCGCCGACGTCGCCGGCGGACAGCACGGGGATATCGACGGCCCGCGCCGCGCGGATACCCGCGATGCTCGCCATCCTCAGATAGGCGACGTCCTTCGTCACCGTCAAGACGGCCGGCAGGGGCAGCTCCGCCACGGCCTCGCCGCCGTCCACCTCGCGGCGCACCGCCACCGTGCGCCCATCCGCCCCGAGCAGCTCGGTTACGCCGGACGCGCACGGCATGCCCAGCGCGCCGGCGAGCTCGGGGCCGATCTGGGCCGTATCGCCGTCGACCGCCATCTTGCCGCACAGCACCATGTCGGGCACGCCCAGCCTCCGGATACCGCATGCGAGCGCATGGGTCGTCGCCAGGGTGTCCGCGCCGGCGAACGCCCGATCGGAGAGCAGCAGACCGCGGTCGGCACCGCGGGCGATGCAGTCGCGCAGCAGGTCCTCGGTCGCGGGGATGCCCATAGAGAGCACCGCTACCTCGCAGGGCAGGCCCTGCTTGCGGCGCTCGTCCTTGATGCCCAGCGCCACCTCGAGCGCCGCCGCGTCGAACGGGTTGATCACCGCCGCGCCGCCGTCGCGAACGATGGTGTTCGTCTTCGGATCCATCTTGACCTCGGTGCTGCCGGGCACCGCTTTCACGCATACGATGATTCTCATGCCCGCTCCTCTCCGCGCGCCAGGGCATCCGGCGCATCGAGATACGCCTCATCGAACAGGTTGCCCCGCCCCAGCCGCCCGGCAGGATCGAGCTGCAACTTCAGCGACGCCATCTCGCGCACATGGTCTTCCCCATACATGGCCAGCAGGAAGTCGCGCTTGATCTTGCCCACGCCATGCTCCGCGGAGACGGCGCCGCCCATCGCCGTAACCTCGCGCGCCCATCCAAAAAACAGCTCCTTGCCGAGGGCGAACTCCCGCTCGTCGCGCGGGAGGATGTTCACATGCAGGTGGTTGTCGCCTATATGGCCCCATGTCGCCGACTCGAGGCCGGCGTGAGCGATCGTGCGTCGATACAGCGCCATCACGTCATGGAGGCGCTCGTCTGGAACCGACATGTCCGAGCCCAGCTTGGTTATGCCCGGCGTGGTCCTGCGCCGCCGGTCGATACGCATGTTGACGCATTCGGGAACCGCATGCCTGAACAGCCGTTGGCGCTCGCGGTCGACATCGGTGCGCGCGACCCAGGTATCCTCCTCCCGCGCGCCCGCCCCGCGCAGCAGGGCGCCGAGCGTGCTGAGCGCCGTCATCGCCGCCCCTTCCGTCTCGCACTCGAGCTCGACGAACACGCACGCCCCGTAGGCGGTGGGAACGGCGGGAAGCGAGGCGAAGGAAGCACCCTCGCCATGGACCTCGCGCAAGATGTCGAGCGCTTCGCCGTCGAAATACTCGAATGCGCTCGCCTCCTTCAGACGGGGGCGCGCGGCCGCAACGAAATCGAGCGCCGCCGCTTCATCGCCGAAGAAGCAGTTGACGCCCCACACCACCTGCGGAAGCGGCATCAGGACGAGTTCGACCTCGGTGATCACGCCGAGCGTCCCGTCGGATCCGATGAAGAGGTCGAGCGCATCCATATCGTCTTCGACGGCGTAGCCCGATGCGTTCTTGGTATGCGGCATCTCGTACGTCGGCAGGTCGAGGCGGATCGCGCGGCCCTGCTCGGTCGCGAGGACGAGGGCCCTGCCGTGCGCGCGCTGCTCGCCGCGGCGCAGCGACAGCGTCTCGCCGTCCGCGAGCGCGACGCGCAGCGCGCTCACGTGCGGGCGCATGGGGCCGTAGCGGTAGCTGCGGGCGCCCGAGGCGTTGCAGGCCGCCATACCGCCCACGCATGCCGAGGTCTCGGTGGGATCCGTGGGGAAGAACTGCTCAGGGGCGGCATAGAGCTCCTCGAGCGACGCGAGCGACGCCTCGTCCCAACCCGTCGCGGGGATCGTCTTCGCATGCAGGTGGCGACGGAGCTCCGACAACACGACGCCCGGCTGCACGCGCAGGTGGAATGCGCCCGCCTCATCACGGCGAAGGCCCAGGAACGCGTTCATCTTGGAGAGGTTGAGCACGTGGCCGCCATGGGGCACCGCGCCGGCGGCCAGGCCCGTGCACGCACCCTGCACCGTCACCGGCACCGGGGGCTCGGACTCCGCCAGCACGCGGAGCTGCGCGCACAGCTCGTCTTCCGACGTGGGGAACGAGATGGTATCCGCCTCGCCCTGGGAGCGCGATTCGTCGCGCCGGTATTCATCGAATTCGGCGTTCATCGGTTTGAATTCCTGCATAGGCGCCCGTCCCCTCGCTCCCTTTATCGTGTTAAAGCGTAAGGGCAGTATGCAGCACGAATGTTTCGACTCGTTAACGCGACGATTTATGACGGACCTGTGAAGCGAAAAATCTCGAAAAATAGCCGCTCGGACGGGCGGGCGCTCTACCCGCGGTTGTTCGGATCCTGTAAGGCCACCGGTGCCGTGCTGTAAGATTCGCCTGCTAGGCTATGCCTCCCATCGCCCGCGGAGACCCGGTACCTCCGTCGGCATGTCGCAAGGAGGTTATATGGCACTGTACCTACCGAAGCAGCATCTTGTGATCGAGGTCGTCGACGATCCGGAGAGCGCCCCCATCGACCCCGATGCCTTCCCCGAGCTGTCCGTGGCGACGGTGACCGTGGACCAGCTGGCGAACCCCCGCACGATCGGATGGTACGCCCAGCGGGCGATGGGCCATGCCCGGCGCGTGGAAGCCGCGGAGGCCCAAGGGGACGCGGAGCGGGGCGCCGAAACGGAAATGGAAGCGGCGCGCTGAGCCGCGAAACCGCGGATGCCCGATCGAGCCGCCGGGCGGAGGGGCGAGGCACCCAAGCGGACCCGCGGTAGCGTGATCTGGCCATCAGGCGCGACAGGTTGCCCCGAAAGACAGGGTGCGCGCGCCTTAGGGCGGCGCGGGCAAACTGGCCCCATGGCTGCCGTCTAGGCCCTCATTCGGAGCAAGGCGCCCAAGCGGACCCGCGGTAGCGTGATCTAGCCATCAGGCGCGACAGGTTGCCCCGAAAGACAGGGTGCGCGCGCCTTAGGGCGGCGCATCCCTGGCTTGAGGGGCAAGCTGGCCGCCTGATGGCTAGATCACCGTGACGCGGCCGTTGGAGCCGACAATCCCCTTCACCTCAGCGATCAGCGGGATGGAGCGGGCGTTCACACGCGTGGGAATCTCGGCGCGCATGGTCTGGCCGTCGGCCTGCTCGATGAAGAGCTCGACGCGGTCGCCACCGGGGTTGGTGGCGAGCACCGTGGCCAAACGCGACATGTTGCTCTGCGTGAAGCGCGAGCTGGGCACCATGACCTCGAAGACCTTGGGCCGGTTGGTCTCCTCGTTGAGCTCGAGCGGCAAGATCTCCTGCGCGATGATCTGGTCGCCGCGATCGGAGCGCTCGAGCTTGCCGTGGACGCGGATGAAGGCGTCGGACAGCACGGCGCCCGTCTCGGGATCCGTCTCGCCATATAGGCAGCTCTCGGCAGCCTTGTACGTCTTGGGGAAGACCACGACCGTGGCCTCGCCTTCCATATCCTCGAGCGTGACGATGGCCATGGGGTCGCCGTTCTTGGTGACGCGTTTGGAGACCTCGGAGACCATGCCCGCGAACCAGAAGGGCTTGCCCTCGGGGATCTCCTGGTTGATGGTGCCCTCGCCGCCTGGAGCCATGGTCTCGTAGCCGGTATCGATCTGCGAGAGCGTGAACTCGCGGGCCTTGCCGAGCGCGTACTCGTAGGGGCGCAGGGGATGGTCCGAGACGTAGATGCCCAGGACCTCGCGCTCCTGCGAGAGCTTCATGTGGCGGTCCCACTCGTTGCCGTCGGGCTCGGGGATCACGACCTCGAAGCCCGAGCCCTCGACGTCGCCGAAGACGTCGAACAGCGACGTCTGGCCGCTCGCGCGGTCCTTCTGGCGCTTGGTGGCGGCATCGATGATGTTCTCGGGGTTCGCCTTGTCCACGAAGTGCATGAGCTGACGGCGCGGATACCCGGTGGCATCGAAGGCGCCTGCCTTGATAAGGGCCTCGATGACGCGGCGGTTGGCCTGGCTCGAGTCGACGCGGTCGACGAAGTCGTGCAGGTTCTTGTACGGTCCGTTCGCCTCGCGTTCGTCGATGATCGCCTGGGCGACGCCCTCGCCCACGCCGCGGATGCCCGCCAGACCGAAGCGCACGCCCTCGGTCGTCGCGGTGAACTCCTTGCCGGACTCGTTGACATCCGGCGGCAGGACCGCGATGCCGTCGTGGCGGCACGCGGAGACGTAGTGCACGATCTTGTCGGTCTTGCCCGTATAGGAGGTGAGCACGGCGGCCATGTACTCGTTGGGGTAATGGGCCTTCAACCAGGCGGTCTGCATGACCAGGATGGCGTAGCCGGCGGAGTGCGACTTGTTGAACGCGTAGGACGCGAACTCGAGAACGTCGTCCCAGATGCGCTGGGCGGTCTCGCGCTTGTAGTTGTTGCGCTCCGCACCGTTCATCCAGTGGTCGTAGATGGTCTCGTCCTCGCCGTCGGACCACTTGAAGACCTGGTCCGTGAGCATCTTGATCTTCTTCTTCGCAACGGGCTTACGGATACGGGAGTCCGATTCGCCCTTGGAGAAGCCGCACATCTCGACCGAGATGAGCATAACCTGCTCCTGGTAGACCATGGTGCCGTAGGTCTCGCCCAGGATGCCGTCGAGGCGCGGGTCGTAGGAGACCGCGGGCTCCTTGCCGTTCATGCGGTTGATGTAGCTCGTGACCATGCCGGCGCCCAAGGGGCCCGGGCGGTACAGGGCGATCAGAGCGACCACGTGCTTGTACTCGGTGGGCTTCATGTTCTTGATGGTGGCCGTCATGCCCGCGGACTCGACCTGGAAGACGCCCGCGGTGCGGCCCGCGCTCATGAGCTCGAAGATCTTGGGATCGTCGAAGGGAATCTTGTCCGGGTCGATATCGATGCCGTAGTTCGCCTTGATGTTGGCCTTGGCCTTCGAGATGACCGTGAGGGTGCGCAGGCCCAGGAAGTCCATCTTGAGCAGGCCCATGTCCGCAACGGTATGGCCTTCGTACTGGGTGATCTCGACGCCGCCCTTGGTATCGAGCTTGGTGGGCACGTGCTCGTTCACCGCGTCGCGGCAGATGAGGACCGCGCACGCGTGCACGCCCTCGCCGCGTGTCAAGCCCTCGATGGAGAGCGCGGTGTCGATGATGCGCCGGGCGTCGTCGTCCTGGCGGTAGGCGTCGGCGAAGTCCGGGCTGTAGAGGTCCTCCTTGCCCGGCTGCTTCTCGAGCACCTGCTTGAGCTTCACACCCGGATCGGCCGAGACCATCTTGGACAGGCGCTGGCCCATGTAGACGGGGTAATCCAGCACGCGCGCGGCGTCGTTGATGGCCTGCTTGGCCTTGATGGTGGAGTACGTGATGACGTGGGTGACCTTCTCGGGGCCATAGAGCTGTCGAACATGCTCGATGACCTCGAGGCGCCGCTCATCGTCGAAGTCCATATCGATATCGGGCATCTCGGTACGTTCGGGAGAGAGGAACCTCTCGAACATGAGGCCGTTCGATAGCGGGTCGAAGGTGGTGATGTCCATGGCGTAGGCGACGAGCGCGCCCGCGGCCGAGCCACGGCCGGGGCCGACGCCGATGCCGTTTTGCTTGGCCCAGCGCACGTACTCCGCGACGATGAGGAAGTAGGCCGCGAACCCCTTGTCGCAGATGACCTTGTATTCGAACTCGAAGCGCTCGCGGATGTCGACGCCGTTGATCTCTCGTCCGTCCCAGTCGTCGCCGTAGCGCAGGGCGAGGCCCACCTCGCACTCGCGACGGAACTGGCTCTCGTGCGTCTCGCCCTCGTCGAGCAGCGGGTAGTTGGGCAGGATGATGCTGTCCCAGTCGAGCTCGACGTCGCATTTCGCGGCCAGCTCGACCGTGTTGTCGCACGCCTCGGGGCAGTACGGGAACATCGCGCGCATCTCGTCTTCGGTCTTCATGTAGAACTCGGAGCCCTGCATGCGCATGCGGTTGGGGTCGTCCACCTTGGAGTTCATGCCGATGCACATCATGACGTCCTGGATGGGGGCGTCGTCGCGCGTAAGGTAGTGGAAGTCGTTGGTGGCGATGACCTTGACGCCGATCTGCTTCGCGATCTCAATGAGCTGGCGGTCCATCTGCTCGTCGGTCATGCCGGAGTCGGTGGTGATGCCGTGCTCCTGGATCTCGATGTAGAAGCTGCCGGGCTCGAAGAGGTCGCGGAAGGTCTCGGCCCACTGAAGGGCCGACGCCATGTCGCCGCGGTCGATGCACTTGGGGATGATGCCGGCGATGCACGCCGAGCTGGCGATAAGGCCCTCGCGGTGGCGGCGCAGGTTGTCCAGGGTGACGCGCGGCTTGTAGTAGAAGCCGTCGACCGCGGCCTCCGACACCGTCTGCATGAGGTTGACGTAGCCCTGCTCGTTGCGGGCGAAGAGCACCATGTGGTAGAGCTCGGGCTTGCGGTCGCGCGCGAGCGTGTCGTCCGGGGTGAAATAGACCTCGCAGCCGAAGATGGGCTTGATGACCAGGGGCGGCTTGGTGGAGTCGAGTCTGCCCTCGGCATCCCAGGCGGCCATGTCCTTCTGGAACTGAGCGTACGCGCGCGGGTCGGCCTCGGGATCGGGCTGCTCGAGCTCGTCGCGGCGCCCCTTCTCGAGGAACGACTTATCGTGGCTCCAGGTCTTATACTCGGGCGTCCCATGGTTGATGGCGTCGCAGGCCAGGCCGAGCTCGGGGATACCGTACATGTAGCCGTGGTCGGTGAGCGCCACCGCCGGCATGCCGAGGTCGACCGCGCGCTTGACCATATCCGAGATACGGGTCGCGCCGTCGAGCATCGAGTACTCGGAGTGGTTGTGTAGGTGGACGAATGCCATGTGCCGTTGTCTCCGATCTGATGTGCTAAAGAATCTGCTTGGGCGCGAAGCGAACGGGCGACGCACGCGTTACGCGGCCCCGCCCGCCTCGACCCTCTTTCGAACGCTACCGATTGTAACCGAGCATGCGGACATCCGTTCGTATAGAGCGAGTGCCATTCGAAAGCACCATAGATAAAAAGCGCGGCCCGATTAATCTCAAGGCCGCGCTTCTTGTTCCTTACGTATTATCAAGCTGTCAATCTACAGCTTGATTTTTCCGTCCATCCTATGGATGAATGCCGCCATATCGCAGCGAACCACCGTGCCATAGGGCTTGAAGGTTCCATCCGGGAAGCCCGTTGAAACGCCCTCGCCCGCAAGCCACATGATATCTTCGGCATGTGGAGTAGCATCGCTGACGTCCAAGAAGGATGAGCTTTCTGTCAACGGCGATCCGCCTGCCATGCGACGCAGGAACGCCGCCATATCACAACGCGTCACCGTTGCATAAGGTTTGAAAGAGCCGTCTGGAAAGCCTGCAGCTATTCCCGCAGAAGCCATCCATAGAATCTCTCGGGCATGCGGAGTGGAAAACCCGACATCAGAGAAGCGCGACCAATCGGACGAAGACGGATCGAATTCGGGCGAGCCAGCCAATCTGTAGAGAAATGCCGCCATGTCGCAACGTGCGACTTCCGTATACGGTCGATACTCTAACCCCATGCCTGTATCCCATCCCGCGGAGACACCTTCCGCAAACAGCCAATTGATATCGAAAACATGCGGCGTTGATGCGGTGACATCGCTGAACATGCTTTGTGGCTGGCTTAAGATGACTCGATACGAGCTGCCCTCGGTGGACGTATGCTTTCCCGAAACCCTGACACAGTAGTCGCCAGCAGGCAGAACGCCGCAATTGAATACCTGATAAGCCGTAACCCCTCGGTCGCCCTCTGTTACAAATAAACACGGGGCATTATCGGAGCCAGCATTTATCCTCACCTGGTTCCCCGAAGCATCCAACAGCGCGAACTCAACATCTGGAAATGCCCAGCAATCCAAAATGACATTACCCGGCTCATCAAGGCTCACCTTATAGAAATCGGTATCCATATAGCCAAGCCCGCGGCCGCTTTGTTGATAGTTCAAAACGGCCCCATGAATATTCCGAGCCGAATCTACCGAATTCGCGCTCACGAGTTCGTTGTTATCTTCAAGCTCGTACGTATAGCCAAGCGGTCCCCAATAATCGCTACCGGGAACGGTTGAGTAACGAATGTTCAGCCAGCTACCCGATCGGTTATTCGGCTCAAAGGTGATTCGCACATAATAATTACCAACAGGGAGACAGACGGGATCGACAACCAGCTCGTTAGTCCACTCATGAACATCGCCCAGATCATATAATTCCCCATTTGGACCCTCAAGCTGAAAATGAGCATAATCTGAAGAGCCAAGGCTGAATGCGCTCTCCAGTCTAATTTGTGCAGACTGTTCAATTTCGATCTTATACAACAGCTCGGTCTGCCCTGCGGCAATATAAGTTTGGGTGCGATTTCCCTCGCGCAAAATGGCGGTACAATCCAGCGCATACGCTCCGGAAACGGGCACCAAAACAAGAAGCACCCCCAACAAGGCTGCTAGCACCCTACGAATCAAACGCATGATAGAATCCCTTCCCTACTCCCGTGAGACCAAACATAGAGGCTCTGACACGCCATCAGCCATGCACACTCTATCATCTTAGCCCATCCGAACGCACTAGCAAGATTGTCTGGCACGATAGCCCGTGTATCCTACTCGACAGCCGAGCGCCCGCGATCGAGCTCCAAGTAGAGCAGCGGATAGAGGTCGCCCTGCTCATCGAGGTCGGTGCGGCGATATGTACGGAACCCCATATGCTTGTAGAAATCAACCGCACGCGGATTCTGCTCGTTGACGGTGACGCGCGCGACCCCATGGCAATCGACAGCGCGTTCCACCAGCGCGCGACCGGCACCGATCCCATGCGCGCACGGTTCCACGAAAAGCATCTCGAGGCAATCTCTATCCGCGCCCGCGAACCCCAACGTATCTCCCGCGGCGTTCAAGGCGACGAGCAGAACAGGAACCTCTCGGATCAAACCGGGAACAAGTCCCGTATGCACTCGACGTCACCCGCCTTGAGAAACGAATGCGTCGCGCGGACGGAACGCTCCCACAGCGCGGTCAGCGCATCGATGAGCTCGGGAGCGCGCAAGGATGCGGCCTCCACCTTCATGTCACCAACCCCTTTCAACATGGCATCCGAACCGCCTCGTGAACGGATGCGAAACCTCGACGGAAGGTCGTCTTGCCCGCTTCGAACCTCAAGCCGAGCGTAGCCAGAGCGCGATTGGCCAGCATCCCAAATACGCAGCTATTCGGCGCAAGGCAAAGCGTCCGTCCCAAAATGACGCCGCGGCTCTTGGACTCGTCGACCTAGCGTTCGGCGACGGCCTCCGCGGTATACACGACCACCTGGGGTTGGGCGGGAGCCGACGGATCGGGCACCTCCACGCGGACGAACTTGAGGGCAACGTCGGTGTAACCCGCGCGGCGCAGGACATCGGCGTAGACGCGGGCTTGCAGGGCGTGCTTCTCCCGCAATTGCTCGGGCGACTCGGCCGGGCTGCCGCCCGTCTTGTAGTCGATGAGCAGCGCGCGCGTCGGCTGCGCGGGATCGGTGCACAGCAGGTCGATGGCGCCCTCGGCGAACTCGCCGAACTCCTCGGAAAACTCGTCCATGCCGAGCGTGTAGAACGGCACCTCCGCGCGGCGGCACGGCCAGGAAAGCGCCTCTGCCCGCACGTCGCTGGCCAGCCAGCGCGCCATCGCCTCGTCGAAGCGCGCGCGCTGCTCGGGCGTGCAGCCCCAGTAGCGGCAGAGCGCATCGGCGCGCTCGACGGGAAGCTCGTCGCGGTCGAGCTCGATGAGCCACTGGCAGGCGGCGTGGAATGCGCTGCCCAATGCGGTGGGATCGCCCACGCGGGCGGCAGCGAGCGCGGCATCGCGCTCCTCGCGCAGCGCAGCGACCTCATCGGCCGTCGCAGCCTCGCTCGCCGGGGCGCCCTCGCCTGCCGAAGCATGCGAACCAGCCGCAGCGCGGTCCTCCTCCTCGGCATGGAGCGCCGCCGAGATGGACGAGTAGCTATACGACGAGCGCGCGGGACGAGCAGCCGGGACGACGCGCCGATACACCGAGCCCGGCTCGACCACGGTGAAGCTATCGAGTTCCTCGGCGGGGGCGGGGGCGGCGTCGGACGCCGGAACGGAAGCGGCTTCGGCCTCCCCCGCGGCCTCGGTAGATGCGCGCGCGTCCGCCGGCAGCGGCGCGCCTGCCACGAGACGGCCCTCGGAAACGAAAGCGTTGGGCTCGTAGGCCACCCCGCCGCTCACGAAGCCCTTGAGCGCGATGAGCTCGAAATCCCCCGGCTGCGCGTTGTCGAACACCAGGCGGTCGCAGGCGAGCGACGCGCCTTCATCGGGCAGGATGCGCTCGAGCACCGAAGGCGTGAGGTCGCGCTCGGGCTTGAGGGCGAGCTCGGCCACGCGACCGCGACCGACCTCGGCATCGAGCGCGAGCAGGCACACCTCGCGCGCACGCGTCATGGCGACGTAGAGCAGGCGCGAGCGCTCCTCCAGCGCGAGCCGGTCCTCCTCGTCGCGCATCGACATCCAGGCCTCCGCGGCCGACCCCGTGGCGCAGACGTCGTCGACGAGGCTCGCATCGAGCCATGGGCCCGTGGCCCCGCTGCCCGATAGGAACTTCTTGAACTGCTTCTCGACCTCGGATCCGTCGACGAAATTGCCCGCCGAATCGCGACCGTGCGGGAAGCGCGCGGGCAGCGCCGCCACGCCCACGGTGCCGTCCTCGCGACGCGCCATCTGCATGCGGTCGCCGTTCGGGCGAATACCGAAGCACTCGGAGACCGCCACCACCGGGAACTCGAGGCCCTTGCTCGCGTGCACCGTCATGATGCGCACGGCGTTGCCGCCCTCCTCGTTCAGCGCGCCGGGTGCCTGCTTGCCGGACAGAAAGCGGTCGTAGGCGAGCGCCACTTGACGCGGGGAGCACCCGACCTCGGCCTCCGCCTCGGCGATCGCGTCGAGCGCCTTGAGGACGTTGGCGGCGGCCGCGCGCCCCTCGGCGCCGCGCGCCTCCAGACGGACCATCCAGCCCGACTCGTTCACCACATCGCGCGCGATCCGGGCCAGGCTGTCGCGGCCCACGCGCCGCAGCGCGGGACGCAGGACGGCGCGGGCGCGGTCGAGCAGGGGCAGCTCCCCGAAGCCGGGCGCGTCCTCGTCGCTCATCAGACCGGCATCGATATTGCGGCGACGGGTCTCCCCCGTCTGCTGGTCGAGCGCGGTGGAGAGCGCCAGGAACTCCTGGGCGCCCAGGGCGAACAGCGGAGAAGCCAGCAGCGGGGCCAGGCCCTGCGCCGTATCCATGAGGTTGCCGAGCGTGTACGCGAGCGCGCGGACCGTCTTGGCCTCCTCGGTGCCCGAGAAGACCGAGCCGCCGCTGATCACGCAATCGAGCCCCTCGGCGCGCATCGCGTCGGCGTAGACGCCGGCCCGCGGCATGCCGCCCAGCAGCAGCACCATGCCACCCACGGGCTGGCCCGCATCGGCGAGCGCGCGGAAGCGGCGCGCGATGGCCGCGGCCTTGGCCGCCGTGCGCTCCTCGGTGGTACCGCCTGCGACGAGCAGGGCCTGGCGGCGCGAGGCGCCCGCGGCGCGCAGGCCGTCGTCGCGGCCATCATGCGGCAGCAGGTTGAGGAAGCTCGGCATGATACCGCCCTGCTCGTCGTCGAACACGCGCGCCACGTATTCCAGGATCTCCGCATGGCTGCGGAAGTTCTTGACCAGCTTCACCACGGAGCCTTGGGCGGACGCGGCAGCGCTCGCTCGCTCCCCTGCCGACGCGGCCCCCTGCTCGATGCGGCGCTGGGCGCGGCGGAAGACCTCCACCTCCGCGCCGCGGAACCGGTAGATCGATTGCTGGGCGTCGCCCACCGTGCACAGCGCGCGACCGCCCTCGCCCGTAAGGAAGTTGATGAGGTCCACCTGCTGCTGGTCGGTGTCCTGGAACTCGTCGATCATCACCATGGCGAACTTGCTCGCATAGACCTCGCGAATGGACGCGTGGTCGCGCAGCGCCTCGTACGTACGGCGCAGCAGGTCGTTGTTATCCAGCGCCGAGCGCTCCTCCTTGAGCGCGGCGTATTCCGCCGCCACCGCGCGCGCCAGGCCCATCAGCTCATCGAGGGCGTCGGCGCCGGTAGCGATATAGGCGTTGATAAACGCGTCGGCCGCCTCGGCCTTGAGCAGCGCCACCTGCTCCTTGGGAAACGCCTTGCTCGCACGGGGCATCCCGCATGCCAGCATGCAGGCCGCGAGGTCGTCGCGCGTGCGCGGACCCGCCAGGTACGCCTCGATGGCCGCGATGGCCGCCTGGGCCGTCTCGGCGGCCTTGGCACTCGCCTCCAGGCACGGGCGATACGCATCGAGCAGGCCCGAGAAGTCGACAGAGCCGCGCGCGAACTTGATGTCGTCGAAGCCGTTTCGCGCCGCGCTCGCGCGCTCGAGCAGCGTGCGCACCAGCTGGCGCGCGCTCGTGCCCGCCTCGCGGCCACCCGGGCCCACCTCGCCCGTGAGCGGGAACCACGTCTGCAGCGCATGCAGCCCGCCGCGCTCGCGCGCGATCACGCGGTCGACGGCGCGGTCCATAAGCGGGCCGGACACCGACTCGTCGAGCACCGTGAATTCGGGGTCGATACCCAGCTCGAGCGCGTGGGCGCGCAGGATGCGGGCGCACATGCCGTGGATGGTCGAGATCCACGCATCATCGACCTGCAGGGCGATCTCGTCCATGCCCTCTTCGACCAGCGCGCCGCGCACGCGCTCGCGAATCTCCGCCGCGGCATCCTTGGTGAAGGTAATGGCCAGCACCTGGTCCAAACCGGTGATGAACGGACCGGACTCAGGCGAGAGGGCCCACAGGATGCGGCGCGTGACGGTGAAGGTCTTGCCCGAGCCCGCGCCCGCCGACACGAACAGCGGCCGGTCGAGCGTGGTCACGATATCGCGCTGCTGGGGCATCAGTGTTGAAAGGTCCATAAGCTATGCGTTCCTCCGCTCGAATCCGAGGTCGTGGTTGAAGCTGCAGCGCGCAGCGGGCGTGGGCGCGGCCGTGACGACGCCGGCCTCGAGCTCGTCGAGGCGGCGCGAGATGGTCTCCTCCACGCGGTCGAGCAGGGCCTCGAACCCCATGGTGCCGCCGCGCTCGACATCGGGGAAGCCGGCGGCGAGACCGGGCACGCGGCCGTCTCCCGGCTCCTGCTCGGCGAACTCCTCGGACACGGCGCCGCGCATCGCGGGCTTGGAGCCCTTGGTGGCGAAGTAGATGCCGCCGCGTGCATCGAGCGCCAGCTCGGAGCGGCGCAGGGCCTGGGCGTAGATGAGCGTCTGCGTGTGCTCGGGCAGCCAGTCGGGATCGTCCGCCGGCACCGTCCCGTCCTTCTTCGCAACCGTGGGATCGGCCAGCTTGAACGCGTTCACGTCGGAGCGGTGCTTGTAGTCGATCACCATCGCGCGGTTCTCGGCATCCACGTCCACGCGGTCGATGCGGCCGCCGAGCGGACGCCCGGCATACTCGACACCCAACTCGTTGAACGAGTATTCCAGGTACATGGGCGCGAACGGCGCCAAGGCGCCCGCTTCGTAGCGCAGCACGCCCTCGAGCTGCGGCAAGATTTCGTCGACCTGCACGCGCTGCAGGGCGCCGTGGGGTACGAGGGCGCCCGAGCTCGACGTCTTGTTGCGCTCGTGCTCGGCGCGGACCTCGTCGAAGACTTCGCGCAGCACCTCGATGCACGCGTCGAGGTTGCGCTCGGTCACGCGCGGGACTCCGTCTTCGATCAGGCGCTCGTGCAGGCGATAGAGCACGTCGTGCACGAAGTTGCCCTTCTCCATGTTGCCGAAACCGGCATCGAGCGAGGCGGGGCGCACGCGCGAGGACATGAACCAGCACAGCGGGCAGCTCGCATAGCTCTCGATCTGCGACGCCGAGAGCTGGCGAGGCACCAGGCGCTCCGGGTCCTTCGGGTCGCGCTGATAGAGCACCAGATAGGGCACGGCGTCCTCGCCGAGGCTCTGGGGCGGCAGGCAGGAGACGCGCCGGCGCTTCATGTGCGCGGTCGCCGCGGGGTCGAGGTCGCGCACGATGTCGCCCTCGCCCACCATGCGCACGCGGGGCGCGATGCCGGCGGCGCGCTGGCGCGCGAGCAGCTCGGTCCAGATGGCGGCGGGATAGCGGTCCTTGGCCTGGCGGTCGTGCGTCACACGCGCGAGCACCACCTCGCCGCGCGCCGCCGCCATGGCGCGTGCCATGAGGTCGCGCATGCGCGCCGCGGGCTCGAGCTCCACCGGCGCGAACGAGAACGCCGATGCGAGCTCGGCAAGCGGCCCCTCCTTGTGCGCCAACGGGAAGCTGTCGATATCTACATCGGCCACGAACAGCGCGTCGATGGAGCCCGCATCCAGCAGGGCGGCGTCGGCGAGCGTCATGAAGCGCACGACGGGCTGCGCGGAGGTATCGGCGCCGTCGGGGCCGGTATGGGCGAAATCCGCCGATTCGCTGCGCGCCGCCGCCGTGACCGACAGCATGTCGAGCACCGAGACGGCTGCCGCCTGCGGCACGTCCAGCGCATGCGCCTGGTCGAGCACGAGCTCGATGGCCCGCGCCGCCATGGTGACCTCGATGTTGGCGCGCACCGTACCGCCCGTCCAGCCAAAGGCCGAACCCGGCAGCGCGGAGGCCACCGTGCACAGCGCCTTGAGCGCAGAAACCGGGCGATCCTGCATGAGATAGCTCACCACGCTGGAGCACACGGCGGGCACCTGCGCGTACGGGTTGGCGGGGTCGAGCTTCTTGCGCGACGCCTCAGCCTGCGTCTGGACGCCCTGCAGCGCGCGCAGGACGCCCTCAGGGCCCAGCGCGCGATTGGAGCGCAGCTTCTTGTCGAACCGGCGCGCCGCGAAGGCATCGACACCCGACAGCGGGGAATACAGCCAGTCGGTCAGCTCGGGCGCGGGCCACCAAAGGTCGGCGCGCTCCAGGCTCTCGCCCGCCTCCTGCATACGGCCCACGAGGTCGAGCAGCGCGGTGAACTGGCACCCCACCTGCGTATCGCCGAACCGACAGGACACGGGGGCCTCGCAGGCGATGCCGCGGGCGGCCAGGCGCTCCGAGACCGCTTCGAACGCATCGGCCGGACGGGCCGCCGCAACCACGACGTCGCGGCCCGCGCCCACCAGCTCCGCGATGGCGTCCGCGTAGGCCGCAGCCCGCACATGCGGACCGGCGGCCTCGACAAACGTGGGTACGGGCGCGGCGTCGGGTGTAGGCGCGGCGTCGGGTGCGGGCTTCTCGTCCAACACGACGACCTCCTGCGCACCCAGGGCGCGTGCCAGCGAGCCCTGCTGCGCGTTCAACAGGAACGCCGCATCACCGACGCGCGAGATGCTGCGAACGAGCCGCATGATATGGGCGGGAAGCGCCGTGACATCGCGGACGGCGACGAAGCGCGCGCAGGCGGGGCGCCCGTCCCCGACGATGCGCGCGAGCAGGCACGCCGCCTCGGACGCCTCGACCAAGCCGCGCTCGGCTAGCGCGGCGGCATAGCGCTCAACCAGGCCGAACACCACGTGCTCGGCATCGCTCGAGGCGACGGGGGCCTCCTTCTCGAGCGCCGGCGCGGGCACGATGGCCGGCAGCAGCGCCGCGGCGATATCCGCGAGCAGGCACACGGTACCCGGATTGCCGCGCAACGGCGCGAGCTCTTCCGGCTGGGCGACGGCGACGATACTCGCCATGAGCATGCGCCGCTCGATGGGCGTCGCGATTCTGCGGCCGTCGCCGAGCAGCTCCCAGATCCCCGCGACCCACGTCGCCGGCGTCGCCACGTCGATGCCCATGCCGGCGCCCGCGCGAGCCAGGGTGGCGCGGCACCGTTCGCGCTCGGCAAAGGAGGCAACGAGCAGCGTTGCCCTGCCGTAGGTTTTTGCGGCATCGATGAGCAGCGAAACCTCCGCCGCCGACAGCGATGACCCCGATGTTGTCCCGTATACCGTAAGCGCCATGCTCTCCGTCCTCGATCGAAGTTGACTCCCCCTATCCTACACGCCCGTGCGGACAGATTGCGAAGGCTCGGAGAAATCGCCTTTCATGCGGCTCCGCTTGCAAAAGCGAACGGGCCCGGCGCGCTGAGCGCAGCCGGGCCCGTCCCGCAGCTTCACTTTGCCAATAGTCGGCCCTGCAATCCTTGAGCCGCATGCCGCTAGTGCTGATTACCGCCATTCGACCTCAACGTCAGAACGAGCATCCAGATCGACCCAACGAGGCATGCGATCGATCCCAAGGATCGAATCGCCTGAACGCTCCCAGGGCCATACTTCTCCAAGATGCCACATGCGTCAATGATGAAACTCGCCCCCAGGCCGGCGCCCATGAGCGCGAGACAAAGAATGAACTTCACCATATTCGATCGATGCCTCATGGTAGTCATGGCGTCTGAAACTCCACTTCGGAAACCTGGGTATGGACTTTATTTTTATACCCTGGATCTGTATAGAAATTAGTTACATATCGCATCATTTTTTTCGGAGAATCACAGTAGTACGAAATCGTCTCAAAATACTTGGGTTTATTGAGCGTTGCAACCGCAGCAATCGCACTCGCGATAGACGATATTACCGCATAGGGCAAGTTCAAGCCCTTAGCGGTTATCGCCGCAATAATAGACCCTAAAGACAATGCGTCAGAATTAATCTGATATCTATTGCTTGTCATTTTGACACACGTGCGGTCCGAAGCATCGTTCGAAAGCTCAAGCGACGCAATCAAAACGCCATCTACATACAAATCATTTCCGAGGCTGTCAACAAGAATCAAGTCACCGTTATCGTAGTTTAGAACGATGGATGTCCCACCCTCTCCGGGCATTTTTGTCGCATAAACGGTTTCACCGGTCTCATTGTCGACCACTTTAACACCAGGGTCCTGGTCCTCTATGATGAATCGATTCACCGCTTTTGAATCCTCGGCATCGGCTACAGAGCTCTGTAACGCCCGCGCGTCAGCAGGACGCCATGCAACTGAACACACTCCAAGGCCCAGGCACGCAAGAAGACCTCTGCGAGTCATTTCGCAACGATTATTCTTGATCCTATCCGACATGCTAAACCTCTCCTTTCACTTATTGGACACCTAAAATCTAAACACCTCCCTTCAGCCCATCGGTTATATAGGATTGTTAGAAGCCACCATCTACAAGGCAATACCAATCGCCCAATCCCTGAATGGCTATATATTTTGGATAGACGGTCTTGGAATATACGATTTTGTTGCATACCAATTAACTAGCTATGCGCATCAGAAGCAGAGGACGGGCTCGGCGCGCGCAGAGCGCAGCCGAGCCCGTCCTCTGCTTCGCAGCATTCAGATGATGCCGATGCAGGGCACCGGCCCGCGGTCCTACTGGTCGCCGAACTTCACCAGCACGCGGCGGTATCCGCCGTACTCGCCGTTGAGCGACTTGGAAACGCGGCTCACCGTGGTAGACGATGCGCCCGTGCGCGCCTGGACCTCGACATAGGGCTCGCCCTCATCGAGGTAGCGGGCGACCTGGAGACGCTGGGCGAAGTCGCAGATCTCGCGCGGCGTGCACAGGTCGGTGAGGAAGGCCCGCACGTCGTCGGCGCCGTCGAGCAGGAGGAATGCCTGCACCAGCTGATCCACGTCGGGACGCTCGAACATCTTCTCAATGTTCATACTGCCACCTTTCAACCATCATGCCGTGCGACCGAATCTCGAAGCGTCGAGCTGCATCATGAAGTGTTGATTCACGGGCACGGCAATCCTATTCACAAGCACGCTATTATTACAGCGCCCCGCATGTTACACCACCAAAATAAAGCAATGCACGTAATCGTCATCGATGGACGGCGACCAGACGCATACGAGCGGTCGACGGTGCGCACGAAAGCATGAAGGGAATATGCAATCAAGCGGCAGTGCATCACCAGCGCGGCAGCGTGGGGATGAGCGACAGCCGCTCCTCGAGGCCGGAGGTCCACGACACCTCGTCGCGCTCGTCGATCACGACCGCCTCGACGCCGTCGATTCCCTCGATGAAGCCGATCGCCTCCCGCGCGCCCAGCATGAGCGCCGTCGTGGAGTAGCCGTCGCAATCCAGCGAGCGCGCCGCGACGATGGTCGCGCTCGCGACATCGGTTTGCGCGGGCATGCCCGTCCGGGGGTCGAGGATATGGTGGTAGGTCACCCCGCCCTTCGAGAACCTGCGCTCGTGCACGCCGCTCGTCACCACCGATCCATCCGTCAGGTCCACGATCGCGCGATGGTGCGCGGGGTCGCGCGGGTTCACGATGCCCACGCGCCACGGGGCGCCTGCCGCTACGGGCGGGCGCGCCGCCGCGTTGCGCGGGCGCCCTCCGCGCACCACCACGTTGCCGCCCAGGTTGATGACGAAGCGCTCGACGCCGTTCGCCTCGAGCAGGCGCGACAGGTCGTCGGCGATGTAGCCCTTGGCGACGCCGCCCAGGTCGAGAACGGTCGCGGGGTCCCGGATCGCCAGCGTGGGATGCTCGGCATCCCCACCCAGCTCGATGCGCCCGATCCCGACGTGCGGCAGCGCGCGGGACAGGGCGAGCTTGCTCGGCACCTCGCCGGTATGGAAGTTCCACAGGGACGTGACCGTGCCCATCGTGATATCGAAGCAGCCGCGGCTCGCCCGGCAGTACCCCAGCGCGGCGCGCACCAGCTCCGCCGTCTGCGGGGACACCTCCACCGGCTCCGGCGACTCCGCATGCGCCCGGGAGATATCCGAGTCCTCGCGCGTGCGGGAGAAGGCGTGCTCGAAGAAGACGCAGCGGTCGCGGCACGCCAGCAGCGCGCGGTCCAGGCACTCGACGAGCGACGCGTCGTCGCGCTCGTCGCGATCGCCCGCATAGGCGTGCAGGTGCACCTCGGTATTGAAGATGAAGAACGCGATCGCGCGGGAGCCGTCGGCATCGTCGAACGGGCGGGCCTTTGCCGGGTCCCCGAATCTGTACTGCTGCATGTGTCCTCCGATATGTCGGTTCACAGGGCGAGTCGTGGAAAGAACGCGATGCTTGAATGCGCATCTCCCCGGCATGGTACCCTGTGCACCATGTTCGCACCGCGACCCATCATAGCGCCATCCGGCATGCAAGGAGATATCATGCGTTTCATCCTCAACTGGCTCCTCACCTCCATCGCGATCGCCATCGCCACGTTCATCGTCCCGGGCATCGAGCCCTTCGGCGGCGCCGATCCCTGGCTGAGCTTCGCCTTCGTCGGCCTCTTCCTCGGCTTCGTGAACTCGCTCATCAAGCCGCTGCTCACCTTCATCTCGTTTCCGCTCACCATCCTCACCCTCGGCATCTTCCAGCTCGTCATCAACAGCTTCATGCTCGAGCTCGCCAGCTGGCTGTCGGTGAACCTGCTGGGATCGGGCATCGCCATCTCGGGCTTCTTCTCCGCGCTCGCAGGCTCCATCATCGTGAGCATCGCCTGCACCGTCCTGGGCGTCGCCACCAAGGACGCATAAGGACCAGCACCGAGCATGAAACACGAATCGAATCCAGTCTTCACGACGGCCTCCGCCGACCGGCCCGCCTGCGGTCGGCCCGCCTGCGATCGGACCGCTAGCGAGCACGGCGGCAGCGACCCCGCCGCCGACCCGTCGCGACGCGAACCGGCCGACGCCGGTCAGGCCGAGCACGTGCACGGTGCCCATGTCGAGCGCTATTCGCTCGCCACGGCGCTCAGCCTCATCGTGGGCATCTCCATCGGTTCGGGCATCTTCTTCAAAAGCGATAACATCCTCGTCGCCACCGGCGGCAACGTCGCCCTGGGCGTCGCGATGTTCCTGCTCGCCGCCACCACGATCGTCTTCGGCGGCCTCACGCTCGCGCGCTTCGCGTCGCAGACCGCCGGCGCGGGCGGCCCGATCGCCTATGCCGAACGATTCCTAGGGCCGAAGCGCCTCACGTTCATCGGCTGGAACTTCACCTTCATCTACCTGCCCATCGTGACCGGCGTGATCTGCTGGGTCGTGGGCGTGTACGCCTGCATGGCATTCGGACTGCCCGGGGACTTCCGGCTTCAAATGGCCATCGGCGTGGCGTTCCTGCTCGCCTGCTTCGCCTGGAACGTATGCTGGCCCAGCTTGGGCGGCTGGTTCGCCAACGCCACCACCGTCTTCAAGGTCCTTCCGCTCATAGCCGTCGGCGTGATCGGCGTCCTGTTCGCCGATCCAGGCAGCTATCTCGTGCAGGGCATCGAGCAGGCGCCCGCCGCCGGCGCGGGCTGGGTCATCGCCGCGGCGCCCGTCGCGTTCGCGTTCGACGGCTGGACCGCGGCAGCGGGCATCGCGCCCGAGATCAAGAACTCGAAGCGGAACCTGCCCATCGCGCTCATCGCCGGCCCCATCATCATCCTCGCGCTCTACATCGCCTACTTCGTGGGCATCTCCTGCTTCCTGGGCCCCCAGGAGGTCATGGCCGCAGGCGACGCGAGCCTCTCGCTGCTCTTCGTCAAGCTTTTCGGACCGCAGGCCGCCGCCTGGCCAAACCTCATCGCCTTCATCGCCGTGGCGGGCACGGCGAACGGCCTCATCCTGTCGATCCTGCGCATGCCGTACGCCCTCGCCGTCACGGGCGAGGTGCCATTCGCCAAATCGCTGCTCAAGATGAATCGGACGCTGCGCTTCCCGCTGGTCAGCGCCTTCGTGGCACTCGGATCAGTGCTCTTCTGGATGGGCGTGCACGCCTTCGTGACCGTCCTCGGGCTGCTGCCCAACGGGGACATCTCCGAGATCGCCGTGAGTCTCAATCTCTTCATCATGCCGCTCTTCTACGTGCAGGCCATCTTGCACGACCCCGCGGGCCCCGCGCCGGCGCGCGCTTCCCGCATCCGACGCGCGATCGTACCGGCCCTGGCAACGGTGAGCTCGCTCGCCGTGGGCATCTCGAGCTTCGCCGATCCCTCGCGCTGGCCCTTCGTCGCCGCGCTCGTCGGCATACTCGCAGCGATCACGATTGCTATGCGCCAGCGCGGTCCGGCGCGGTAGGCGACAGGCAGGCACGGGAGATCCACCCGAGCAGCAGCGTCGAAACTCGCTTCATCACGCGCGCGGGCACGTCATTTCCGACGTGAACATTGTTCAACTCGTGGGCGGGAACGTCATTTCTGACGTGAACATTGTTCATCTAACGCGTGGACACCGTTTTTCGTACTGTTTTGGAAATCTATCAAGTAGCCCTTTCTTTATTTGAAGAAAACCCCAGGTCAGGAAGATCAACACCCCTGGTCTACTCGCCACAATCCGGAATTCGTACGAAAAACGCGTCCCACACGCAAAACAGGTCGGACCGTCCCTCGATACACCATCCCCCGCCGCGCTCGCATCGCCAGTCGAATAGGGAGCGCGGTATCGCTACGCGCGCGGTAAGGTTACATGCGTTCGGACCGACGCTCGCTACGCGCGCCGCGTATCGCAGGCAGGCCCATCGAAACCGGGCGGCGAGCTCAGGACGGAACAAACAACCAGAAGATAGGAGTCGCCATGTGGGTCTTCGATACCACCCTCTACCAGATCTACCCCCTGGGCATGCTCGGTTGCCCGTTCGACGCGCCGGGCCTCGCCGACTCCGCTGGGATGGAGGGGCAAATCGAGCGCCATCGCATCCGTCAGCTCAGAGACTGGGCCCCCTACCTCGGGAAACTCGGTATCGGCGCGATTTTGCTCAACCCCGTCTTCTCCTCCGACACCCACGGCTACAACACGCGCGACCTGCGCCGGGTCGATTGCCGCCTGGGAACCAACGAGGATTTCGCCGATACCGTCGCTGCTCTGCATGCGAGCGGTGTGCGCGTGATTCTGGACGCCGTCTTCAACCATGTGGGACGCAACTTCTGGGCATTCCGCGACGTCCGCGAGCGGAAGTGGGATTCGCCGTACAAGGATTGGTTCAACATCAGCTTCGATGGCGACACGCATTTCGGCGACGGTTTTTGGTACGAGGGCTGGGAGGGCAACCAGGATCTGGTCAAGCTCAACCTGCGTAACCCCGCTGTCATCGATTACCTGCTCGACGCCGTCCGCATGTGGAAGCACGAGCTGGGCGTCGACGGCCTACGCCTCGACGTCGCCTACAGCCTCGACCGCGACTTCGTGAAGCGCCTTCATGGGCTCGCCTGCGAACTGGGGGCGGAGGCGCGCTTCGATGGCGACCCGGGCGATGGCTTCCCGCTCATCGGCGAGGTCCTGCACGGCGACTACAACCTCATCGTCAACGACGAGATGCTCGACTCCTGCACCAACTACGAGTGCTACAAGGGCCTGTATTCGAGCTTCAACTCCATGAACATGTTCGAGATCGCCCATTCTCTGCACCGCCAATACGGAGGCGACCCCTGGTGCATCTACCAAGGCAAGCATCTGGTAAGTTTCGCCGACAACCACGACGTCTCGCGCCTGGCCAGCATCTTGACCGAGAAGCGCCACCTTCGCCCCGCATACGGCGTCTTGTTCGGCATGCCGGGCATCCCCTGTCTGTACTACGGTAGCGAATGGGGGCAGCTGGGTGAAAAGGACACCGGCTACCTCGCCGACGTCGCGCTGCGCCCGGCACTCGACGCCCCTGCCGCCGACGCGCTCGAGCGCCTCGCGCCCGGCTGGGACGGCGGCAACGCCCCCAACGAGCTCACCGGCTACATCTGCGCGCTCAACCACGTGCGCCGCGCGTCGCGCGCGCTCTGCCACGGCGGCTACCGCAACGTCGTGATCACGAACAAGCAGCTGCTGTTCGAGCGCGACGCATGCGCTGGCGCCGCAGGTGCCGCCGAGCGCGTCCTCGTCGCCGTCAACGCGGACGATGCCCCCTTCACGTTCGGAGACGGTTCGCTCGCGGGACGCTTCGAAGTCCTGCTCGCCAGCGCGCCCACCTACGACAACGCGTACATCGAAGACGACGCCGGAGAGCCCGCGCGGCTCGTCGCCGGAGACGTCCTCGAACTTGACGGATCACTTGAGATCCCGCCCTTCGGCACGCTCTACCTCAAGCAGCTCTTCTAAGCGGCTCCTCCAGGGCAAAGCACTCCGCTGCATCCGCTAGCCCGCTGCAACCCTTCGGGATGTAACGGGCCCGCGCGTGCAGCGAGCGTCATATCCGCGTCGGCAAGCCGCGGCGAATTGGCACGCGTCTACGAGAGCCAGCGGATGTTCACGATATCCTGCGGAACACCTGCTGGCACCGCATCGCCCAGCAGCATGCTCGTATCCGCTGGATCGAGTAGACGGGCAAGCCACACGGCAATAAACAGAACCACCGCCGCTGCAAGGCACGCCACTAGGACACGCCGCGCTCCCGAGGACACCGGGGCCGTCCGGCTCGTCCGCTCGTAGCACACCGCGGCAAGCGCGACGGGAGGCACGAGCCAGAACAGCGGATGAAAGGCGAGGGCGGCCGCGAAATCCAAGCGCAGCGCGCAAAGCCATGCTCGCGTTAGACCGCACCCGGGACACGCCACCCCCGTCACGAAACGTATGATGCAGCCGATATCCATAAAGTAGAGCACCAGCGCGCACGCCGTAATCACGCCACCGAGCTTAAGCGCCCTCCGTAGGATATCGACCATCATCAACCCTGGGCTCGCTTCACGCTACGCGCGGACCAGACGCGCGTTGTACGCCGCCGCAAGCGCATTCGCATTCTTGATGAGAATATGCATCGCGATGAAAGGCCCGATGCCGCACAGAAGAACGCCGAAGATCATCCACAGCAAAATCGTCGTGCCGTTCTCCTGGAACTGCAGACCGTAGCGGGGCGCATTCGCCTGCATGCGGTTGCCAATCTTGTAGTACCACCAATAGCTGTAGAAACCGCAGGTCACGATGGAAAGCGGAATGAACACGAGCAATCCGGGCGTCTCGTCGTTATCACCCTGGCACATGCGGTTCATATCAACCGCCAGAGTATAGACGAAATACCAGGTATACAGACCGCAGGTGATGAAGGAGAGCAGAACCCAGATCAGCAAGCTGCGCGAAGCGTCAACGGGCACGGCACCTGACGCGGGGCCGCCCGTGGGCGACGTCGACGCAGGCGGTACCGGAACAACCTGTGCGGATTGTACGGGACTCGAATTCGCGTCCGCCTCCTCGGGCACCACCGGCGAGGGCTGGGGCGCAGCGGGACCCCCTCCCACCTTCGCTCCGCACATAGGGCAGAACCCGGCACCGTTGCTGATCTGCGAACCACACTGGGAGCAAAACATGAGCCTTCCCCTTTCCCATGTCATCAGGTGCCCTCGTTGACAAGCAAACATCGAAACGACAACACCATGAGCACTAATGTGCCTGATACGCTACCACATTTGAACGGATTCAAAGGGCGCAAATCGCAAAAGGACACCCATGTGCCGCTTTTGAAACGGACACGCGCGAGCGGTTACCGTTTTCTACATGTTTTCGTTCGCTCGCTTACAACGCGCAGCCCACCCCGGGGTCGGCGCAGCGCAGCGTCGCCACCACGAGCTCGGGCCGGTTGTTCACGCGCAGCGGCACGACGCTGGGACCCAGGCCTCGGCTCACCACGAGCTGCGTAGCCCCCAGCGTGTGCACGCCCGCGGTTACCTTGGGAAAGAAACCCTGGCTGGGCGCGAAGAGCGGGCCCACCGCCGGCAGGCGCACCTGGCCTCCGTGGGCGTGGCCGGCAAACGCCACATCGATGCCGCGCGCCGCGTACACCGCGAGCAGCTCGGGGCGGTGCGTGAGCAGGACGGTGCAGGGCGCATGTTCGTCACCCGGTTCGATGCCGGCGCGAACCAGCACGTCCGCCAGCTGCGCATCGATGATCTGGGGCGTCGCGCCGCGCGGATACGGACGGCGGAACACCGGGTCGGTCAGCCCGAGCAGCACGATGCGCTCGCCATCGCGCCGCAACGGCACCGATGCGTTCCCCAGCACCGTAACGCCCGCACGCTTCAAGCGAGCGACGATCTGCGGATACTCGCGAAGGCGCGCCTCGTGGTTGCCCGGGACGAAAAACGCAGGGGCTATGTTCGCAGCCTGCGCCGCCACGTGCATACCGACGTCGACGCGCGTGCGACGGGAGTCGACCAGGTCCCCCGTGATCGCGATGAAATCGGGCTTGGCGCGATGCAGCCGCTTGAGCAACCTCGCGTTGGCATGGCCGAGCTCCGCGTTATGAAGGTCGGAGATCTGGGCGATGCGCACGCCGTCGAATGCCCGCGGTAGCCGAGGAACCGCGAGTTCATACTCGGTCGTCTGAATGCCGCCGTTCGACCATGCGACCCAGGCCGCCGCGGCGAGTACGCCGACACCCGCCGCCGCGCCCTTCACCAGCATCCGCTTGCGTTCATCCATGTCTACCACCCCGTATCCGCCGCGCGCCGGCCGCCGCGCGGAGCCCTTTTTCGCATGCAAGCACGCTTCCGCGCAGTACCGTTTCCGTACCAACGCATTATAAGCAACGCGGAACCCGCACGGGACGCGGGCCCCGGGCGGGCACGCGCAGGCACGCGGGCCCAAGGCGGGCACGCGGGTCCCGGGCAGGCACGCAGGCCCCGGGCGCCCCGGCGACGGACCGCGAACGGTAAGGGCGCGAAGCCGAGCGCGCCAACCTCTTTTTTCTCGCAAACTCGAATGGCTTGAATGCAAAAACCCCGGAGGGATTCCTTGAGGGTGTTCTGAGAGGCGGAGCCTCGAACACGCCAACTTCTTTTCCCCATGAGCCCTGAAACGCTGTAAACACAGGAATCCCCCGGAGGATCCCAAAGCGCGACTTCTGAGCGGCGAAGCCGCGAAGCTGAGCGCGTGGGACCTCCGGGGGGTTCCAATGGGAGTTCTAAGCGTTTCGCTTAGTACATGCCGCCGCCCTGGGCGCCTGCGGTTGCGGCCGCGATGGCGTCCTCGAGCTGGGTGTTCTTCGGCACATCGGAAACGGTGGCCTCGGTGATGAGGATGAGGGAGGCCACGGAAGCCGCGTTCTGCAGGGTGGTGCGGGTGACTTTGACCGGGTCGAGCACGCCCATGTCGATCATGTTGCCCCACTCGCCGTTAGCGGAGTTCAGACCCTCGCCCGCGGGGAGCTCGGAGACCTTGTCCACGATGACGGCGCCCTCGTAGCCGGCGTTCTTGGCGATGGTGGCCACCGGAGCGGTCAGGGCCTTCTTGATGATGTCGATGCCGATCTGCTCCTCGGGATCGGAGATCTCGATGCCCTCGAGCGCGGGCAGAGCGTCCATGAAGGCGACGCCGCCGCCGGCGACGATGCCCTCCTCGACGGCCGCGCGGGTGGCCTGCAGGGCGTCCTCGACGCGATGCTTGATCTCCTTGAGCTCGGTCTCGGTAGCGGCACCGACCTTAATGACGGCCACACCGCCGGAGAGCTTGGCGAGGCGCTCCTGGAGCTTCTCGCGGTCGAACTCGGAGTCGGTGTGCTCCATCTCGGCCTTGATGGCGGCCACGCGGTCGGCGATGGCCTCCTTGGTGCCGGCGCCGTCGACGATGGTGGTGTTGTCCTTGGTGATGGTGACGGACTTGGCGGTGCCGAGCATCTCAGCGGTGATGTCGGCGACCTTGATGCCCAGCTCGTCCAGAGCGGCCTGGCCGCCGGTGAGGATGGCGATATCCTCGAGCAGGCGCTTGCGGCGGTCACCGTAGCCGGGGGCCTTCACAGCGCAGACGTTGAGGGCGCCGCGGATCTTGTTGAGGACGAGCGTGGGCAGAGCCTCGCCGTCGATGTCCTCGGCGATGATGAGCAGGCCCTTGCCAGCGCGGGAGACGGCCTCGAGCACGGGCATGATGTCCTGGACGTTGGAGATCTTCTGGTCGGTGATGAGGATATAGGGATCCTTCATCACAGCCTCCATGCGGTCGTTATCGGTGACGAAGTACGCGGAGACGTAGCCCTTGTCGAACTGCATGCCCTCGACGGTGTCGATCTGGATATCGAAGGTCTGCGAATCCTCGACGGTGATGACGCCGTCCTTGCCCACGACGTCCATGGCGTCGGCGATCTTGTTGCCGACCTCGGCGTCACCGGCGGAGATGGTGCCGACGGAAGCGATCTGCTCCTTGGTCTCGACCGGCTTGGCGAGGCTCTTCATCTCGGCGACGGCGGCGTTGACGGCCTTGTCGATACCGCGGCGGATGGCCAGCGGGTTGGAGCCGGCGGCGACGTTCTTGAGGCCGTCGTTCACGATGGCCTGGGCGAGCAGGGTCGCGGTGGTGGTGCCGTCACCCACGGTGTCGTTGGTCTTGGTGGCGACCTCCTTCACCAGCTGGGCGCCCATGTTCTCGATATTGTCCTCGAGCTCGATCTCCTTGGCGACGGAAACGCCGTCGTTGGTGATGGTGGGAGCGCCGAAGGAGCGCTGCAGCGCCACGTAGCGGCCCTTGGGGCCCATGGTGACGGTGACGGCGTCGGCCAGGGTGTTGACGCCCTTCGCGAGCTTGGCGCGAGCGTCGGTATCGAACGTGATGTTCTTAGCCATAGTTATATCCTCCAAAAGAAAGATGCGAGAGACCTCGAATTAGGGACAGGCACCAATTCGAGGAAAGGGACGAGCACCGCGCTTCAATTTGGAAACGGGGCATGCGAGGCGCCCCGTTGAAGCGGCGGCACCATAGCGGGTGCCGAATCGCGGCGCGTGGCGAATGCTGCGGCGCTACTCGACCACGGCGTAGATGTCGTCGGCGCGCATGAGCAGGTAGGTCTCGCCATCGACCTTGACCTCGTTGCCACCGAACTTACCGTAGATGACGACGTCGCCCACCTTCACGTCCATGGGCAGACGCTCGCCGTTATCGGCCACCTTGCCGGCGCCGACGGCGATGATCTCGCCGCGCTGCGGCTTCTCCTGGGCGTTGCTGGCGATGTAGAGACCGGAAGCGGTCTTCTGCTCGGCCGCATCGGGCTTGACGAGAACGCGATCACCAAGAGGCTTAAGCATGTGAGGTTCCTCCTAACCTGTCGCGCGGGCATTCAGACCTGCGCGAACCCCTACGTTTTTTCGTACGCCCTGAATAGTACCCAGCCGTGCGGACTTATACAACGTGACTTCAAAAAATCTTATAACTTGGCACTTAGATTTCTTGAGCGCCGTTATTGGGCATGAACGGAGCCGCCTTGAAACCGCAGCCCCAGGGGTGCCCCACAACCCCGGATGAGGAGCGGGCGCCGAATTGAAACGCCGATATGAGGTCGATCGCGCTCTCCCGCCGTACAACTCTCCTCGAATGAAACCATGCAGCTACTACAGACGGCGAAACCCCGCAGTTATAATAGACGGCGTCAAGGCATGCAATCACGATTCGGAAAGGATCGCGCCATGGGCTTTTTTGGATTTGGCAAATCGGACGGACCCGAGAGGTACACCGCCGCGGGCAAGCTCGTCACCTGCTCGCACTGCGGCGGCGAGCGCTTCAAGAAGCGCGAGGCCCAGCTCAACACCGCGCTCATGAGCGCCATGGATCTCGATTGCTTCAACGAGAGCGCCGTCGCGCTCATCTGCGAGGACTGTGGGCACCTCGAGTGGTTTATCAACGAGGGCTGCCTGAGGTTCGCCGACCAGTAAGTCCGCGGCAGCGCTCGGGCGCGGCGCAACGAACAAAGCATCATGCCGCGTTCCATGGCTCCAAGGTACAACATGGAGCCATGGAACGCTTTTTTGCAAGCCGTAGATTGCGGTAGATGGCTCCAGCGACCTGCCCAGGGTCCGATGCGCGCCGCGACCGAACAGTGCGCACAGTGCACCGCACCTGACATCGCAGGCGGCGCTCCGTGCTCAGGCAGCGCTCGGGCGCGGCGCGCCGTGCTGAGACGCCGCGCATCGCGAAGCGGGAACCGCCCGGCGGAAACTGCCCGACGGGAGTCAAACCCCCGATAACCTAAGCTTTCTTCGCTACGTCATGCAATCCGGCCTTGGCGATGTCGCCCGGCGCAGCGCTCTCCAGTCCCGAAAAGAACTCGACCACGGGAACGCCCAAGCCGTCCGCCAGCCTGCAAAGCCACTCGATCGAGGGGTTGTATTTTCCACTTTCGAATTTGTTTAAAGCAGACCTATCGATGCCGGCGCGTTCGGCCACAAATGCTTGAGACCGTTTCTGCTGGTCTCGGAGACGTGCAGCGTTGATGCCGATCGTCTGGTGGATGGATATGTATGCGTCATCTGCTTTCATAGCAGCAATCGTATTGAGGCGCAGAATGCAGGATGTGGTTTATAGTCGACAATTTCAGCTTAGGCTGGGCATTTGCAACCCGCACTACCCGAGGAAAGAAGCATCGGTCGATCGCAACGCGAATCAAAACGTAGAGAAGATGCGCAGCATAGCCCGTAGTCACCTTTTATAAGCCTTCATCAAATGATTAAGAGCCAGCAGATCCTCGAAGAATCCTCCATCCGGACATCTCGATTTATTATCAGATGCTTTGCCCCATTTCTGAGCGGAACGCCATTGAGCGGGCAGCCCTGTCCGAAGTTAAGCGCCGAGACGCGGTAACCCAGCTCGCAATCGTTTTTAGCCATGAAGCTCTTCAGGCCCCGAGAGCGCACGTTCGTCCCCGACTTCACCTCGATGGGAACGATTAACCGTCCTTCACCACGCCACCGTATTTGAATTTACGGGTCGTCTCGCGCGCGAGCTCACCGTTTTGTCCTGTATGACGTTTATATAGTAGAGGATGTCATCGAGCAGAGACCAAGGGCGGAAGAAGGGCTTTCCGGACATTGTCCGGGAATGCTCGAAACGGGGCATGTGCGTCCGCTTTGGCTCTATTGCATCACTGAGTCAGCCGCACACTCGAGCCATGTCAACGGCTCCTCGCACCGACGCGCGCAACCCGTCCCGCCACCCAGGACCCCTTACCATCGACGTCAGAACTAACAAGTAGTTCAAGTGACAATCATCATCTCTATTTGATTTCAGTACATACTCATTTATAATCAAATTGTAATTATTTGCAATCGAATGGAGGTAACATGCCAACGACAACCGCACCACTGGGCAATCGCGTGGACATCGAGCTCAAGCGGCAGTTTGACAAGACGGCCGAAGAAATCGGACTTACTCCGACTGCCGCGCTCACGGTGTTTATGAAGCGGTTCGTAAGCGATGGCGGGTTCCCCTTCGCCGTGCGCAAGCCCGTTCCCACCGAGGAGCAGTTCGCCGCCGAGATGGAAGCACGGTACCAGCGCATGCTCGCTGGCGAGGAGTCCCAACATGATCTTATCGAGGTGTAGGCGATGCCCTATTTCTGGAGCGACCAGGCGTGGGACGAATACCAGTACTGGCTTAGCCAAGACAAGAAGACCGTCAAACGCGTGAACGACTTGCTGAAGGAAGTGGCGAGAGAGGGCGAACGACCCCACGGCAAGGCCGAGATCCTCAAAGGCACTGGCGGCTTGCGAAGCGTCCGCATCGACAAGAAGAACCGGCTCGTTTACAAGCCGGAGGGCGACATCGTTCGCATCGTCTCACTCAGAGGCCACTACGGGGAGAAATAAATCGAAACACAAAGACCCCGTCGAAGCAAAGAAGAACGTCCGGCCGATTCTAGGAACATCTACCCAGCAGCCAATCGACGATGTTCACAATCTGGGCACCCTGCTCGGTTGCGCCCAACCTGAAGCGATCCGCCGTGGGCACCATCTTGGGGGACGAGCGATCTGCGGGTGGGCATGAATGCGACGCACGACCTTTTCCCAGCCCTCGGCCTCTTGGGCCTCGTCGATACACACGTAAAACGGCTTGTCGGGAGCCGCGGCCACGTTGGTGACTGGATGAACGCAAACGGGGCTCTTTGCAAGGCTGCAGTCACCACCGTGGGAGATGCCGCTGCGTGCCCCTACCGCTCGTACACCTGCCGACCGCCCACGTAGGTGGCGAGGACGCGCGCCCGCTGGATGTCTTCGGGGTCGCAGGCGGTGATGTCGCGGTCGAGCACCACGAAGTCCGCGAGCATGCCGGGAGCGATCTGGCCCAGCTCGTCCTCGCGGCCGGCCGCCGCGGCGCTGCCGGCGGTGTAGATGCGCAGCGCGTCGGCGGCCGAGATGCGCTCGCTCGGCAGCCAGCCGCCCGCGGGCTCGTGCGTGAAGGGGTCCTGGCGCGTGACGGCGCAGTAGAGCACGTCCATGCTGGTCACCGCCGTGATGGGCGAGTCGGTTCCGAACGCCTGCTCCACGCCGCGCTCCTCGTAGGTTGCGAACGGCCACATGATGCGGCTGCGCTCGGGGCCCAGGTCGCGCTCGGGGCCACCCGGATCCAGCGTGATATGGCCGGGCTGCGAGCTCGCGAGCACGCCCGCCTCGCGCAGGCGGTCGATGTCGCCTTCCAGCAGGTTCTCCAGATGCTCCAAAGTGTTGCGTCCCTGTAGGGGCTCTCCGTACCAGGCGCGCGCCTCTTCGAAGATATCGAGCGCCTCGTGGACCGCGCGGTCGCCGATGGCGTGGATGCGCACCGAGTGGCCGCGCTCGGCGGCGGCCAGCACGAGCTCGCGCATGCGGTCGGCGGGCACCGTGGGGCGGCCGCAGTCGCCGGGCGTGCGCGCGTTTGCGTACGGGTCGGTGAGCCACGCGGTGTGCTGGCTGCTCACGCCGTCGAAGAACTGCTTGAACCCCGGCGCGCGCAGCAGCGGGAACTCATCGCCCGCATAGCGCTCCTGCAGGTCTTCCAGGCGCGACTGATCGTCGAGCAGCGTGGGATACATATGCACGCGCAACGTGAGCCCGCCTTCGCGGGAGAGCTTCTCGTACACGTCGTCGCGAACGAAATCGCAGCCCGGATGCGGCATGAGGGCCATGTCGCAGATCGAGGTGATGCCCTGCTCGGCCATGCGGCCCATCTGATCGGCATACGCGCGGGCGATATCCTCCTCGGTGAGCCACTCCAGGCAGCGCGGCAGCAACTCCATCGCCGCCGCCTCGCGCACGATGCCCGTGAGCTCGCCGGACTCGTCCTTATCGTAGCTGCCGCCCTGCGGGGGCACGGAATCGCGGGTGACGCCGAGCTCCTCCAGCGCGCGGCTGTTCAGCCACAGCGTGTGGCCGTCGCCCGAGTACATGACGCAGGGACGGTCCGGGAAGGCCTCGTCGATGGAGCGCTTGGTGGGCGGCACCGGCGGGTCCCAGCGGTAGTCGCGCCAGCCCTGGGTGACCACCCAGGCGTGGGGCGGCAGGCCGGCGGCGAACTCCTTGGTGCGCTCCACCAGCTCCGCCTCGCTCTTGCCCATGTGCATGAGCAGGAACGGCGAGGAACCGAGCGCGGTATGGAAGAAATGCAGGTGCGCGTCGTGGAAGCCAGGGCACACGAGGGCGTCGCCGAAGTCGCGCACCGGGATGCCCGCGGGCACCGCCGCGAGCACCTCGTCCGGCTCGCCCGCATACACGATGCGGTCGCCCGCCACCGCGAACGCCAGGTCGCACGGCGCCGCCGCGTCTGGAGCCGACGTGAACACCTTGCGCGAGCGAACTACATAATCTGCCTGGAAAACCATTTCACGCCGCCTTTGAATCGCAGGGATGACATCGTGCCGGCGCGCACGGCGCGGCACGGGTGCATCATACCGCCAAGCGACCCTTTTGCGAGATGACATCCCGAAGCGCACCCCTCAGAAAGGGGACAGGCACTTTTCTGAGACCCCCTTTCTGAGACCTCCTGAGGCCCCTCGACCGGGGGCGCCGCCCCAGATTAAAACCTCAAAAAAGTGCCTGTCCCCAATTTGAGGTGATAGAGTTAAGGCAGCGTAAAGCACACGAAAGCGCGACGGAGGGTGTTGCAGGCATGGCACAGACAAAAGCACAGCAGATCATGGGACACGAGCACGTGCACACGGACGAGGAGATCACGCGGGGCATCCGCGAGATCGGCGAGGAGTTCGAGCCGTACATCATTCGACAGCGCCGGCACTTCCACAAGTATCCCGAGCAGAGCCTGCATGAATTCCGCACCACCTCGGACATCTGCGGACAGCTCGACGCCATGAACATCCCCTACGAGCGCCCGCTCGAGACCGGCGTGATCGCCACCCTGCGCGGCACCGCGCCGGACGCCTACCACGCCGACGGCACGCCGCGCCGCCGCCTGCTCCTGCGCGCGGATATCGACGCGCTGCCCGTCACCGAGCGCACCGAGGTCGAGTACGCCTCCGTGAACGAGGGCTTCATGCACGCCTGCGGCCATGACTGCCACATCGCCATGATGCTGGGAACCCTGCAGATCCTGCGCCACATGACCGACGACATCCACGGTGAGATCCGCATCGTCTTCCAGCCCTCCGAGGAGAACGGCAAGGGCGGCAAGATGATGGTCGCCGCCGGCGCCGCGCGCGACTGCGACGGCGCGTTCGCCATGCACATCTGGAGCGAGGTCGACGCGGGCAAGATCTCCATCGAGCCCGGCCCGCGCATGGCCAACACCGACTGGTTCCGTATCGACATCCACGGCACCTCCTGCCACGGCGCCATGCCCCAGCGCGGCGCCGACGCCGTCATGGCGGCCGCCGAGATCGTCAACGCGCTGCAGACCATCGTGTCACGCGAGATCAGCCCGTACGAACCCGCCGTCGTCACCGTGGGCGAGATCCACGGCGGCACCGCGCGCAACGTCATCGCCGGCTCGGCCTACCTCACCGGCACCGTGCGCACCTACAGCGACACCGCGCACCAGATGATGCCCGAGCTCATCAAGCGCATCGTGACCCACACGGCCATGGCACTGGGCGCCGAGGCGGAGCTCACCGACTACACCGTCGCCAACCTCAAGGTCGAAAACGAGCCCGCGTCCGCGCAGCGCGGGCGCGACGCCCTGGTGAAGGTGCTCGGCGAGCAGGCCGTGGGAGCCTATCGCGGCACGCTCTCCGGCGAGGACTTCTCGGCGTACCTGCAGGAGCTACCCGGCGCGCTCGCCTTCGTGGGCTGCCGCAACCCGCAGATCGGCGCCACCTTCGCCCAGCACTCCTGCTTCTACAAGGTCGACGAGACCGTGCTCGCCCGCGGCAGCATGTTCGCTGCCCAGTACGCCATCGATTTCCTCGCCGAGGCATAGCCGCGCCGCCGGCGCGCGCCTTTAGAGCTCGTAGTGATGCCGGTGGGCGATGAGCTCAGCCGCGATCGAGACGGCGATCTCGGCCGGGGTCTCCGCCCCGATCTTGATGCCGATGGGCATGTGGATGGAGTCGATCTCCTCCTGTGCGTAGCCCTCCTCGGCCAGCTTGCCGTGGATGAACGCCGTCTTCTTCTTGCTACCGAGGCAGCCCAGGTACGCCGGACGCGCACCGAGCGCCTGGGACACGACCTTGAGGTCGCTGCCGTGCCCCGCCGTCGACGAGATCACGATGTCGCGCGGGCCGATCGCGCAGGTCGCCGCCAGGTCCGCGTAATCCACCACGCGCCGATCGGAGATGCCGGGCAGCAGGTCGTCGGTCAGCATCTCGGCGCGATCATCGCACGAGACCACGGCGAAGCCGGCGTTCGCGAGGACGGGCGCCAGGGCGCGGCCCACGTGCCCGCTGCCGAAGATGTAGGTGAGCCCTTCGGGGCACAGCGGCTCGATATAGCTCGCGCCGCCGTCTTCCTCCACGACGCCGGCGATAGCGCCGACCTCCGCGTCGACCAGGGAGAGCGCGGGCGCGGCGGCGACGGTGGCGGCGGACCCGGCGCCGTGGGCGGGGGCGTCGGCGGGACGCGCCGCCGCGAACGGGGCGAGGTCGATCCTGAGCGCCTCGTCGCCACGTTCTACCAGCACTTTTTCAAGCTGCTTGAAAAAGTCCAGCTTATCGGTATCGATGTAGAGGTAGCACAGGTCGGACATGCCGCCGCAGACCATGCCGGTATCGCTCACCCGTCCTCCCAGCGTATAGCTCACGATGCGGGAGGAGCCGCATGCCAGCAGGTCGATCGCCTCGCGGATCGCGATATCCTCCACGGCGCCGCCACCCACGGTGCCCGCGAGCGGCCCCTCGGCCCCGACGGCCAACCATGCGCCGGCGGAACGCGGGGACGAACCGCGCGTGCCCGTCACCACCACGAGCTCGACCGCGTCCCCCTGCTCGAGAGCCGATACGAGGGCGTGAACAACCTGAAGCTTCTCCATCGCTAGTTCCTTTCTTCCGATGCATCGGCATTCCAGTGTACGCGAAGTCGCGTGGAAGCGGCGCTACCATCGCGCACCGCCCCCACGCGCGCGGCTGCCGGCACGCGCGAAAATACGCTCAGGTGTGCCATTATGTAACTAACAAAAAGTTGTTAGGAGCTTCCATGACCGATGCACAGATTGAGTTTTATTAACGTCTCGCCCACGGGCTCGCACTCCAATTCGGACCAAACTGCGAGATCGTCGTCCACGATCTCGAGACGAGCGACCTCGGCCGCTCGGTCGTCGCGATCGAGAACGGTCATGTATCCGGGTGCAAGCTCGGCGACGGCCCGAGCCACATCGTGCCCGAAGCCCTCCAGAGCGACGGGCCGCTCGAGGACCGCGCGCCCTACCTCACCAAGACCGCCGATGGCAAGATCTTGAAATCGAGCACGATCTTCATCCGCAGCGACGCCGGCAAGCCGGTCGGCGTGCGCGCCATCGGCTATCTCGACCGACGCGGCGCCTTCCTCATCTCGAAGTCAAGCGAGAAGGCCTGCGAGTTCTTCGGCATCTCGAAGTACAGCTTCTACAGCTACCTCAACGAGGCGAAGGCCGCCGCCGAGCAGTAGGGCGCGGCGCAAGTCGACCCCTGCGGCACGCGAACAGCGAACCCTCTGGATATAACGACATCGCCCCCGCGCCGGTTCCGGCGCGATGACGACTCGAGCGAAGGAGGGCGATGCGAGCGGGCCCGCCCTAGGAAAGGAAGACGGCGGTCGCCCCGAGCAGCTCGGCATCGCGCCGATCGTGGGTGGCGACGAGCAGGGTTCGTCCATCCAAAAGCCGATCGACCAGCCGCGCGGCTCGTTCGTGCGACTCCTCATCCAATCCGGCGAACGGCTCATCGAGCAGCACGGCGTCGCCGGGCGCCAGCAGGGCGCGCAGCAACTCGACGCGGCGCCGCTGGCCGCCGGAGAGCCCTCGAACCGGGGCAGCGGGGTCGACCTCGGAAGCCAGCTCCCCCAACAGCGATGCGATGGCGCCGGCGCCCGTGCCCGGACGCGCGAAGAGCGCGATATTCTGCATCGCGGATGCATCCTCGATCAACCGCGACTCCTGGAAGAGCGCGGCGCGCCCGCGCGGAGCGCGCACGCGACCATCGGGCTGCGCGACCAAGCCCGCGACGAGCCGCAGCACGGTCGTCTTGCCGTATCCGGAAGGAGCCAGCAGGCAGCACCGGCATCCCGCGGGCACATCGAGGTCCACGGGGCGCGCCGGCGCGCCATAGGGGGCGCGGGCACCGACCAGCGAGATGGAGCCGGAACCGGGCTGCACGGCCGCGTTCCGCCCGCGCCGCCCCGCGGGTCGCAGGTTCAACCGCACGGCGAGCCGTATCGCCGCCGGCCCGCTTGCGCTCAACGCAGCGAGGACGAGCCGCTCGCACAGCGCGGACAGCGCGATGACGGCCACCGTCCATGCGAGGACGTCGGCCGTCTCGATGAGCAGCTTCGATTGGTAGATGCGCTCGCCGATGCTGCCCGCGGGCACGCCGATGAGCTCGGCCGCGACACCTGCCTTCCAGGCCATGCCCACGACGTTTGCGCTCGCGGCGCGCACGTACGGGAGCATGCGCTGCCACGTGCACGCGAGGGCGCGCCGCGCGCCGCCGACGGCATGCACCGAGAAGAGCTCCTCCAGCTCCGAGCCCGAGCGATCCAGTCCCTCGAGCGTCGTGAAATACAGCCCGGGGACCGCCATGAGCAGCACGGCGGCAAAGCTCACGTTCGCAGAGCCGAACCACAGGAGCAGCAACACGACCACGCAGACCACGGGCGTCGCCTTGACGGCCTGCAGCGGCGGGGCGAGCAGGATGCGCGCCATCGGCAGGCGATGCGCGAGCGCCGCCGCGGGAAGGGCGAGCGCATAGGCGGCGAGCAGGCCGCACCCGATGCGAGCGGCGGAAAACGCCGCCGAGCTCCAGAATGCCGGCTGGAACGCGCCATCGACCAGCGCGCGGGCGACCTCCAGCGGCCCGGGGAGCAGCAGCGGCTGCGCGAGCCATGCGCAGGCCGCCTGCCATGCGACAAGCCAGAAGACGACGGCGGCCCCGCGGGCGGCCGCTGCCATCCATGGGGTCTCATTTCCGGACACGCGCGCCATCGTTTCGCTACCCGGCGACATCGATGAGGTAGAAGTCCTCGTCGGGCAGCTTGCCCCCCACCGAAGACGGGTCGGCGCTGTAGAGCACGTCGAGGTAGCCCGAGAGCGCCGTGCGCATCTCGTCGCCGGTGATGCACACGATGTTGCAGCCCGGAATGGCCTTCTGCGCGATCGGGGCCTTCGCCACGATACCGGCGTCCACGACGCCCTGGGCCCAGGCGGCGGGATCGGACGCCACCGCCCGCGCGCTCGCCCGGTGTTCGGCAACGAACTCTGAGACCGCCCCGGGATGCGCCTCGGCGAAGTCGCACCGCACGCACGTCACGCCCGTCACGAGCTCCGATCCGTCGTCCCCCGCCTGCTCGTCCCACACGTCGGCGAGGCTGATCGGAGACGAAAGCGCCTCGTTTTGCACGAGCGCCGCGGTCTTGAACGGCTCTGGCAGGACGCCCACGGCAGCCGGGTCCGCAACGAGCGCCGACACGACCTCCGTCGCCTCGGATTTGAACTCGAGCGCCACCTCATCGGCGATTCCGACGGCAGCGAGCAGGTAGTTCATCACGTACTCGGGCGTGGTCCCCTTTCCCGTGAGGTACACCGTGCGGCCCGCGAGGTCGTCGAACGCGGCGACGGAGGCGTCGCCCGTCACCACGTGGAGCACGCCCAGGGTGTTGATATCGAGTACCGCCACGCCACCCCCGGTCTTGCTATACAGCACGCTCGCCACGTTGGCGGGCAGCAGGGCGATATCGATATCGCCCTTGATGATCTTGGGGACGATCTCGTCCGCTGCCGCCGATATCTCGAACGCGTACGTATTCTCGAGGTCATCGGCACTACCGCCAGCGTCCCCCGCCTCCTGCGAAACCTTGTCCATGAACGGCACCAAGCCGATAGAGGTCGGCCCCTTGAGCGACGCCACGCGCACGGCCGTGCCGCCGGCATCGCGGCCGGAGCCGCCCGAACCAGCGCGCGCCGCGGATCCGGTTCCCGCAGGGGACCCTCCGCAGCCAACCAGCGCCAGGGAAAGGAAGCCCGCCGCAAACGCCGCGAACTCCCTACGCGTCACAGATGAACCCCTCTTCATGCGCACCATCCCCTTCAACGCAACATAGCTGACAGCCCCCTCCCAAAGCGACGCGAACGGCAAGAATCCCTAGCAATCTTGCTAAGCCACCCAGCAACGTCGAGCACGAGAGGGCTCCTTGGCGATTTCGGCTATCATGCCGGCACTAAACGGACTACAGCCTAGAGCAGAGCGATGACCTCGATCTCGACAAGGGCGCCGGCGGGCAAAGCCCCCACTTGGACCGCGCTGCGAGCAGGATAGGGCTCGGGAAACCTGGAGGCATAAACTTCGTTTACAGCGGCAAAATCAGCGATATCCGCAAGAAACACCGTGGTCTTCACCACGTTGTCGAGAGCGGCGCCGGCGGCGGCAAGCAGGGCCTCGATGTTCTCAAGCGACTGCTCGGCTTGAGCAACAACACCGTCTGCGAGCTGCCCCGTTTTAGGATCAAGACCGAGCTGCCCAGAAAGAAACACCATCCCTCCGGCCTTGACACCAGCTGAATAGGGACCCAGTGCGGCAGGGGCGGCGTCAGAAGAAATAGCAACCTTGCTCATAGCAACTCCTCCAAACAATCGATGCATGCGGCCACGGCGCGAAGGAACTCCCGCAGCGGACGTTCACCTGCTCCCCCACGCGTCATAGCCCCTCGATAGTACAGCATCTCCAAGAGTTTCCATCGCTTTCCATCGTAGCCCTGCATTGCCGCGCTCGTGCGCGGCACCCCTCCCCGCATCCACGCCCCTTCCCTGGAAAGGCTGCCGTCATTTGGCGCAATTGTGAGCGGCTGGCGCGAAACCCGGCACGCCGGCACCCGCAGCGCGCTACAACGTATAATCGCTGCAGGTAATTCGCTTCGAAAGGCAACGCATGACCATCCAAGACGTCCGCCGTATCCCCTATCACGTCCCGCACCCCGAGCTGCTCGCTCCCGCGGGCGGCCCGGCGCCGTTCGCCGCCGCGCTGGCAGCGGGCGCGGACGCCATCTACTGCGGCATGGGGTCGTTCAACGCACGGCGCAAGGCGGATAACTTTACCGACGAGAGCTTCGAGGCGGCATGCCGCGCCGCGCATCTCGCGGGCGCGCGCGTCTACGTCACCGTGAACATCGTCATCAAGGACGAGGAGATGGTCGAGGCCCTCGAGCTCGTACGCCGCTGCACGCAGCTGGGCGCCGATGCCTTCATCATCCAGGACTGGGGCCTCTTCCATGAGATCCGGCGTCTCATGCCGCAGGTGGAGACGCATATCTCCACACAAGCGAACATCCATGACGCCCGGGCGACCGCATGGTGCCGCGATGCCGGCGCCGACCGCGTGACGCTCTCGCGCGAGCTCTCCGTCTCAGAAATCGCCGCCATCTCCCGCGTCGGCATCGACCTCGAGGTCTTCGCGCACGGCGCCATCTGCTTCTGCTACTCCGGCGTCTGCCTGCTCTCGAGCTTCGCCCGTGCCGGTCGCTCCGCAAACCGCGGCATGTGCGCCCAGCCCTGCCGCCTCCCCTACGAGCTCGTCGACGAGCGCGGCCGTGTGCTCTCCCCCGCCGATCGCGAGCGACCGCTCTGCCCGCGCGACACCAACACGTCCGAGATGATTTCCGACCTACTCGACGCGGGCGCCGCCGCGCTCAAACTCGAGGGCCGCATGAAGGCGCCCGACTACGTCTACTCCGTCGTGGACGCCTACCGTCGCCAGCTCGACGACGTCCTCGCGGGCCGCATCGTCGACGAGGAGGAGGCCCGCTCGCGCGCACGCCAGCTCAAGCGCTGCTTCAACCGCGATTTCACCACAGAGTACCAGCACGGCGCCTCGGGCGATGAGATGATGAGCTACGAGCGCTCGAACAACCGCGGCCAGCTGGTCGGCGAGGTACTCGGAAGCAGACCTGCGCGCCGCGACGTTCGCGGGCTCCATCCCGACGATCGGCGCCGTCGCGCTGCCATCGCCCGCATCCGCCTCTTCGAACCCGTCGGAAAGGGGGACTTGCTGGAGCTGCGCCACGACGATGAATTCGACCAGTTCCTCACCGCGCTCGCCCCCGCCGACGCCGCCGCGGGCGCCACGATCGAATGCGACGTGGCGCGCTCCATGCCCGCCGGCAGCCGGGTGCGCATCATCCGCAGCCAAGCCGCCATCGACGCCGCGAGCACCGTGCTCAAACGCGATATACCCCGCAAGCGCCCCGTCGACGTCTCCATCCGGGCGCGCCTCGGCGAGCCCTTCGCCGTCACGCTCGCCTGCGCCGACGACCCTTCCCTTCAGGCCACCGCGACCGGCTTCATCGTCGAGCCCGCGCGCACCCGCGCCGTCACGCGCGAGGACCTCGTCGAGCACGTGGGCCGCATGGGATCCTCCGCCTTCGAGGCGGCCTCGTTCTCGGTAGCCATGGACGACGCCTGCGGCATGGGCTTCTCCGCCGTGCATAAGGTGCGCACCGCCGCGTGCGAGACGCTCGAGCACGCCATCCTCTCGGCCCGCGCCGACCGTATCGCGTCCCTGCCCGCCCGCGCTCGGATACGCGCGGAAGCGCTCACGGCAGACGTCCCGCAGCCCGATGACGCCGGGTCCCGCACATCCGCGACGCCCGCCCAGCTGTGCGTCGCCACCGTAAACCTTGCCGCTGCCGAACTGGCCCGCGAGCTCGGAGCCGATATCGTCTACATGAGCACCGATGCGCTCGAGGCGGAAGGCCTCTCCCCCGCCGATGCAACAAGCCGGGGAATCGTTCCGATCCTCGACGAGGTCTGCCGGGAAGGCGATCGCGACCGCCTCGACCGCTGGATCGTTCCGGAGGCGACCGTCGCCGTCGGCAACATCTCCGAACTCGCCCTGGCGGCAACGATCGGGGCGAAAGCCGAACTCCGCTCATGCATCCCCGTGCACAACCGCGCCTGCGCCACCATGCTCGCCGAGAAGGGCTCCTGCCTCGCCTGGCTCTCGCCGGAGCTCACGCTCGCCGAAATCGAGCGATTCTGCCCCCTGTCGCCGTTAGAGTTCGGCATCGAGGTGTTCGGCAGACCGCGCGTGATGACGAGCGAGCACTGCATCCTCCAGGTCGCCGACGCCTGCATCCACGACTGCGCGCGGTGCGGGCTTCGCAAACGTCGCCTATGGCTGCGCAACATCGATGGCAGGATGCTCCCCGTCACGACCGACATCCATGGCCGATCGCATCTGTACGACGGCGCAGCTATAGACGTCACACCGCAGATTCCTCAGCTCCTCGCCGCCGGCGTCTCGCGATTCATGGTGGATGGAGCCCTCATGGATGACGACGAGCTCAAGCGGGCGGTTGCCCACGCCCGCCGCGCCCTCGACGCCGCGCTCGCAGGCCGAACACCCGCCAAACGGCTGCAGGGCACCACCGCTGGCTGCCTGTTCGTCGGCGTGGAGTAAACGCGCCGAATCCCGGCGCCTCGCACCAATCGGCACGCAACAACGCGCGGCCCGCCCTCCTTGAGGTTCGGGCCGCGCGTTCCTGCATCACGCGAGCAACCACGCGAGCATCGTTATCTTATTTGGAAGCGTGTCGCCGCGCCCCGGCCTATTCCTCTTCCGGATAGACGACGCCCCAATCGGAGCGCAGCCTTGTCATGATCTCCATGACATCGGCCGCGAGCTCGATGAGCTCGCGCTTCGACGCATCGCCCGCCACGGCGCTCTCCAGGTCCGCGATCTCATAGCACAGCGCATACGCCTCGACGCCCGCCTCGACCTCTTCGCGGCGCCCGTCCGCCGTCCACGTGATGACGGCTCGGTCGGCGCGGGGATACGCCATGATCTCGATATAGCAATCATCGAAGCAGATCGTCGCGCGCTTCGGCTGCTTCGCATGCATGGACAGGGAGAAGACGCCCAGCTGGCCCTCAACGTTGCGCGTGACGAAACCGCTCTCCTCGTCGACGCCCGTGGAGAACACGTTCGCCAGGGATACGACCTCATGCGGCTGGGTTTCCATGAACAGACGGGCGACAGACAGCGCGTATACGCCGATATCCAGCATCGCGCCACCGGCCAGGCTCCTATTCCAGAACCGATTCGAGAGGTCATCGTAGCTGTGATAGCTGCCGAAGTTCACCTGGGCCAGGCGCATGCGACCAAATTCACCGGAGTCCATGCGGCGGCGCAGCTCGGTGTAGAGCGGCATGTGGAGGACCGTGGTAGCATCCATCAGGACGACGCCGTGCTCCCGCGCGATGATCTGAGCCGTCGCGAGCTCGGTGGAGTTGAGCGTGATCGATTTCTCGCACAGCACGTGCTTACCCGCGCTCAAAACGGTACGCAGGTACTCGATATGGGTGTTATGGGGGGTCGTGATATACACGGCATCAAGATCGGGGTCGGCGCAAAGCTCCTCGATGGACTCGTACACGCGCTCGACGCCGTAGCGCTCGGCAAAGCCAACCGCTTTCTCCTGCGTGCGGTTCCAGACACCATGCAGCGAACGACCGGCAAGCGCCAGCGATTGGGCCATCTGGTTCGCGATCACGCCGCAACCAACAACCGCCCAGCGAAGCTGAGGAGCGGAGAATATGTCGGAGGGAAACGGCTTACCCTCAACCGCAGCGAACGCCGCCGTAGCCGCAGCAGCCGCATCCAGCGGTGCGGTCTGAGCGCCCAACGTACCAGCCATAGCAAACCCCTTATCAAACGGATGGTCATGTTGCCACGATTGTATCGCGAGCGCATCGTGCTGCTACGTCAGACTGACGCTTTTCTTTCATATACTTAATAGTTCTTGCAAATTCTCTTCATACGGAACCCGGTCATCTCGCCATCATGTCCCGGCTTGAAAAAACGGACCCGTAGGTCCGTAAACGTAGGGCGGCCCCGGGAGGATTCCCGAAGGGTGTTCTGAGAGGCGAAGCCTCGAACACACCCGAAGGGAACCTCCCGGGGCCGCCCGGCGAGAGTTCTTAGGATCTAATCCTTAGAACTTGTGACCGCACTTCTTGCAGATGCGCAGCTTGGTCTTGTGACCGTCGAGCTCGCCGGCCTCGTGGCCAACGCGGGTGCGCTGGTTGCACTTGGGGCAAACGAGGTTCACGTTGGAAGCGTCGATCGCAGCCTCCTGCGAAACGATGCCGCCCTGCTGGTTCTGCTGGTTGGGCTTGACGGCCTTCTTGACGATGGCGACGCCCTCGACAACGACCTTGCCCTCCTTCGGGAGCGCGCGCAGAACGATGCCCTGCTTGCCGCGATCCTTGCCGGAGAGCACCTCGACCTTGTCGCCCTTCTTGATGGACATAGACATAGTGGTCTCCCCTAACTACAGGGTCTCGGGTGCGAGCGAGACGATCTTCATGTACTTCTTATCACGAAGTTCGCGAGCGACAGGCCCGAAGATACGGGTGCCGACGGGCGAACCGTCGTCCTTGATAACGACGCACGCGTTGTCATCAAAGCGGATGTAGGAGCCGTCCTTGCGGCGGACTTCCTTAACGGTGCGAACGACGACGCACTTGACAACGTCCTTCTTCTTGACGTTGGCGCCAGGCGTAGCCTCCTGCACGGCAGCGACGATGACGTCGCCGATTCCCGCATAGCGGCGCTTGGAACCGCCAAGCACCTTGATGCAGCGAACCTTGCGTGCGCCGGAGTTGTCGGCGACGTTCAGCATGGTTTGCATTTGAATCATGGTAGTTCCTCCGAACCTAGACCAGCGAGAGGTGCACCGCCCATAGGGGCAGCCGATGGCAACCGGAGCAGGCGCACATCGCTGGGGGTATTACACGTCGTGCTTACTTGGCGCGCTCGATGATCTCGACGAGACGCCAACGCTTCATCTTGGACAGAGGACGGGTCTCCATAACCTTGACGGTGTCGCCAAGACCGGCCGTGCACTCCTCGTCATGGGCGTGGAGCTTCTTGGTGCTGGTCATCATCTTGCCATACTTGGGATGACGCTTGCGCTCGGTGATCTGGACAACGATGGTCTTGTTGCCCGAGATGGAGACGACGACGCCCTGGCGGACCTTACGCGTGTTGCGCGCTTCAGTCGTTTCAGCCATGTTCTACTCCTGAAATCTACTCGGTGACAGCGGACTTCTCCGCTGCGATCTGACGGGCGCGCTGCTCGGTGAGGATACGTGCGATATCCTTCTTCACGGCAGAAACGCGTGCAGTGTTGTCCAGCTGGCTGGTGGCCATCTGGAAGCGAAGGTTGAAGAGCTCGGCACGGTTCTCTTTCAGCTTCTCAACGAGCTGCTCGTCCGAAAGCTCACGAATCTCTGCGGGCTTCATTACTTAGCCTCCCCGTCCTGATTAGCGCGGGTAATGATCTTGGTCTTGATGGGCAGCTTGTGCTGGGCAAGACGCAGGGCCTCGCGGGCGATCTCCTCGGAGACGCCGGCGATCTCGAACATGACGCGGCCCGGCTTGACGACGGCCACCCACTCCTCGGGGTTACCCTTACCAGAACCCATGCGGGTCTCCGCAGGCTTCTTCGTGATGGGCTTGTCCGGGAAGATGGTGATGTAGACCTTACCGCCACGCTTCATGTAGCGGGTCATGGCGA